>JAKABA010000387.1 GCA_021802115.1 bacterium
ACCACCCTGCCCACGGCGTCCTGGTTGAGGCCGTTGGTGGCCGTCAGCACCAGCCCGTCCCGATCTCGGTCGTAGAGGTAGATCGCGCACACGTCGGCGTCCATCGCGCCGTTGGTCTCCTTGATGACCAGCGACAGGAGTTCGTCGCGCCCCATGGTGGAGGCGGCCGCCACCGAGAGCTGCTGCAGAAAGAGCAGCTCGCGAAGCTCCCGCTCGGGCGGGCTCGAGGCGGCCATCTCAGCTGCCCGCAGCAGCCCCCCCGGACGGGCGCCGCACCGACCCGGAGCGCCCTCCGCTCTTCGACTCCATCCTCACCCCCCCGATCTCCGCCCAGGGATCGACGCTCTTGATCATGTCGATCACGGTGAGGCCGGCGACGGCCACCGCCGTGAGCGCCTCCATCTCGACGCCAGTGGCGTCCCGGCAGCGCACGGTGGACTCCAGCAGAACCCGGTGGTGGTCCGGGTCCAGCTCGGCCTCCACCGCCACATGGCTGATCGAGATCGGGTGGCAGAGCGGGATCAACTGGGGGGTCCGCTTGGCGGCCATGATCCCGGCCACCCGGCACACCTCCAGGACGTCACCCTTGGCCACCCGCCCCTCGGAGATGGCAGCGAATCCCGCTTCGCTCAGGGTGACGAAGGCGGTCGCGGTGGCCTGACGGTCGGAGACGGCGCGGTCGCCGACATCCACCATGCGCACCCGTCCGCTCTCGTCGAGGTGGGTGAGCCGCCCGCCCTTGCCGCCGCTCACGGTTTGGACGAGCAGGCCAGGGCGGCCCGGGGGTCCGCCTGGGACGAGTAGAGGATGCCGACGGTCAGCGAGTCGGGAGCGGCCGACGAGCAGGCGAAGCTCAGGGTGCGACCGGGGGCGACGAGGTCCAGGTTGAACTGGGGGTGAAGCCCCCGAGACAGCAGCTGAGGGACGACCTTGGGCAGTCCCAGCTGCCCGATCCACATCCCCTGGAAGTGGAGGTCCACCAGGGTGCCGCCGCCGGAGGTCAGGGTCACGGGCCCGCTGATCACCAGGGGGTGGTTGAGAATGGCGGTCTGCCCGGTGACCACCACCTGTCCCTGCAGGATGTGGACCTCCAGCTCTCCGAGTCCCACGTAGCCGGACAGGGTCTCCTGTAGGAGGGTGGTCGCCTGCTGGTCGTCGAGGCGGATCAGAGCCACCGGGGACTGGGTTGCCAGCGCCTGTTCCAAGCCGCGGGCGGCGGTGAGGACCACGGCGGATGGCGGTGCCGGGCTGACCGGCGGGTAGGCGGGAGGGGTGAGCATGAGGTGGACACCGTAACCGATCACGGCCAAAACGATCAGCGGCGGCAGCAGACAGCCGAGACAGCTCATGGTGCAGCTCCGACGGACCAGCCGCAACATCTCTCAGAGCACCTGGGGGACGCCGCTCCGCCAGGCCTCCAGGGCGGCCCGATGGGAGGAGAAGGCCAGCTCCGGGAGTTCCTCCCAGGCAAACCAGGCGAGCTCCGGGGCCTCCTCGGTCGGGGTGGCCTCCCCGCCCACCAGCCGGCCGCTGTAGACGAGCACCAGCAACCCGCCCTCCTGGGTCAGGACATGGTGGACGCCGGCTAGGCCGTCCATCTCGGCCAGGCAATGGGTCTCCTCCAGGCACTCACGGGCGGCGGCCTGAGCCGGAGTCTCGTCCGCGTCCAGGTAGCCGCCCGGCAGAGCCCACTCCCCCTGCCCTGGCTCGATGCCGCGCCGGATCGCCAGCAGCCTGCCCTCGGGGTCCTGGACTATGGCCGCCACCGCCACCTTGGGGTCGGGCCAGGCCACGAACTCGCAACTGAGGCAGGCCGGCAGCTCACGGCCCTCGATCGTCCGCAGCCGCAGGGGCTCCCCGCAGGCGGGACAGAAGCGGAACTCGACCCTCACCGGTCCCAGACGATGCTCAGGACCCGGACGCCGTCAGGCTCGGCGGACATGGTCCGCACACACGCCGCCACATAGCGGCTGTCGCCCGGCCGTAGCGTCATCGGGGCTGCCGCGTCGTCCCCCGCCCTGGTCACCGTGCCCCGACGGTAGACCGACACCGGCTGGCTCAGGCGCCGGCGCAGGTACTCGCCGAGTTGAGCATCCTCGGCCTCGACCCGGCCGTCCTCCATCACCACCGCGACCTTGCCGTCACGCTCCAGCTCCCACCCCAACACATCGGTCTGCTCCTTCAAGGCCAACCGATAATACTCATCCTGGCGGCGCGGACGATCTCAGCCGGGGCCGAGTTCGTCGAGATGATCCCGGTTCCAGTCCATGGCGCCGGGCAGCGCCCCCACTCCCCGGCTGATCGCCCTGGTTCCGAAGCGACGGCGCACCTCGTCCAGGGCGGAGTCGACGCGCTGCTGGCGGCGGTCCTCAAGGTCGAAGAGACCCAGCTGCGGCCCGGACGGGCGCAGGCCCTCCACCCCGATCCCCAGGAGACGGACCGGTCGGCTGGGCTGCCAGCCGCCTTCCAGCAGAACCTCGGCGGCGGCGGCGATCTCCAGGTCGGCGTGGATCGGGGCGGGCAGGGTGGTGCGCCGGTTCCATGCCTGGAAGTCCGAGAAGCGCAGCTTCACCACGACCGTCGCGGCGCTGAGCCCCGCCGCGCGCAGCCTCGCCCCCACCGCCGCGCTCAAAAGCCGGGCCTCGGCGCGCAGCGCGGCCAGATCCGCGACGTCACGCGCGAAGGTCTCCTCCCGGCTGATCGACTTGGGAAGTCCGGGTGGCTGGACGGGACTTGGGTCATGACCTCTCGCCCGCGCCTGCAGCTCGGTGGCGCCGGGCCCCAGCACCTCGAGCAGCAGGGACCGGGGAGCGCCGGCCAGCTGGCCGAGCGTCGCCACGCCCACCAGCCGCAGCTTGGCGGTCGTCTTGGGCCCAGCCCCCGGCAGCCGCTCCACCGCCAAGGGGGCGAGGAAGCTCTCCTCGGTGCCGGGCTCGACCTCCACCAGTCCCCGCGGTTTGCGCAGATCAGAGGCGATCTTGGCGACCGTCTTGCAGGTCGCGACGCCCACC
>JAKABA010000077.1 GCA_021802115.1 bacterium
GTGATCAAGCCCTTCAAGCCGACCATCGTGGCGGCCAAGATCCGGGAGCTGCTGGACAGCGCCGGGTGATGCCGGGCTCCCGGCGCCGCCCGGGCTAGCCGCAGTCGGTGGTGCCCAGCTTTCGCAGCAGCTCGAAGCGATAGATCCCGGTGTCGTGGCCGTCGGCCCAGACCACCTTGAGGCCGTAGTTGCCCACCAGGGCGATGTCCGCGAGCTCATCCTCCCCCTGGTGCAGTTGGGGGTCGAGATCGAAGCGCCCGGGCGCGCCGAGCTCCCCCCGGCAGCTGGCGCACGGACAGGCGCGGCGCAGCTCCGCGAAGGGAATCCTGGTCAGTGCCCCACCGCGCCAGCTGACCAGCAGCGCCCGGCCCGGCTCGTCGTACGCAAATTGGGTGGGTTCCGGAGAGGCATCCGTCGGGGTTGGGCTCATCGCCCCATGATCGGCAACCAGGGTCAGGCCGTGCGCTGGGGATCGTCAGCCGCTATCCTGACCGCGCCATGAGTGCCCGTCCCCAGTCGAGCTCGGTCCCCGTTCTCACCACCGACCCGGGAACCCCCACCGACCGCAACCTGGCGATGGAGCTGGTCCGGGTCACCGAGGGGGCGGCGATGTCGGCGGCGCGCTTCATGGGCCGGGACGACAAGATCGCCGCTGATCGCGCCGCAGTCGAATCGATGCGTCGGAGCCTCTCCTACGTGGACATGTCCGGAGTGGTGAAGATCGGCGAGGGGGAGAAGGACCAGGCGCCCATGCTCTACATCGGTGAGGAGGTGGGCAACGGCAACCCTCCCCTGGTGGATGTGGCGGTCGACCCCATCGACGGCACCCGGCTGGTGGCGCGGGGGCTGCCGGGGGGCATCGCCACCGTGGCCCTGGCCGACCGCGACAGCCTGCTGCAGACCCACTGCTTCTACATGCAGAAGCTGGTGGTGGGGCCGCGGGCCCGGGGGGTGATCGACCTGCGCCAATCCGCCACCGAGAACCTCCAGCGGATCGCGGCCGCCGAGGAGCGCCACGTCGAGGACCTGACGGTGGTGGTGCTGGACCGGCCCCGCCACGAGCGCCTCCTGGCGGAGATCCGTCAGGCCGGGGCGCGGGTGATGCTGATCACCGATGGCGATGTCGCGGCCGGGATCATGGCCGCTCTGCCGGAGCGGACCGGCATCGACGTGCTGATGGGGATCGGGGGAGCGACCGAGGCCGTGCTCACCTCGTGTGCCGTCCGGTGCATCGGCGGCGACATGCAGTGCCGGCTCATGCCCCGCGACCAGGCGGAGCGTGAGATGGTGGAACAGGAGGGCTTCGACCCCGAGCACGTTTTCCAGGCGGAGGAGCTCTCCGGAGGCAACAACATCTTCTTCGCCGCAACCGGGATCACCGACGGGGAGATGCTGGGCGGGGTCCGCTTCGCCGGGGAACGGGTGGAGACCCATTCGGTGGTGATGCGCTCGTACAGCGGCACCATCCGCTGGATCGACGCAGTCCACGACCTCACCAAGCTCAGGGCCCGGTCGGCCGGCTGAGCCGCACCCCTCACATCCCGTGAGGGGCGTCCTCCAGCCGGAAGCCGCGTGAGGCGCCGCAGCTGGGGCAGCTGTCCGGTGGCTCCAGGCCCCTCTGGGTGGCCCCGCAAGCCTCGCACGCCCACTGGTGCTGGGCGAAGAAGGTCACCAGGTCAGTCCGGGAGATCAGCCCCACCAGCTTGCCGTGCCGGACCACCGGCAGCCGGCGGATCCGCTCGCTCATGAGCAGGTCCGCCACCTCCGCCAGCGGAACCTGCTCCTCCACGGTGCGGGGGGTTGCGGTCATGATGTCCGCCACCGTCCGGCCCCGCTTGCGGACCACGTCCATCTCGCTGACCACACCCACCACCCGCTGGTGGTCATCCACCACCGGCATCCCGGTGATGTGATGGTGGTGCAGCTGCTCCGCGACCTCCTCGACCGTGGCCTCAGGGGTCGTGGTCAGCACCGCCTTGGTCATCATCGCGGCCACCGTGGCCGCACTCGTCCCGGTGACGTCCGCATCAGCCATGGATCGCATCCTCCCTCACTTTCACCTGGCGGCCCGTGGCCCGCTTCACCGCGCCCCGCGAGCCTCGGACAAGACTGTAATGGCAAGCTGGGGGAGCACACGCTGGCGGGAGAGCCAAGATTGCGGTAATCTGCCGCGGTTGCCACCTGGCTGGAGAGGTCGAGGAGATCGCCATGACCCAGATCGCGGATCCCACAATCCCCAAGGCACAGTCGGTGCGCCGCCGGCCCTCGCAGGCCGAGCTGCGCGAGTTCACCGCCGCCATGCCGACCGCTCGGCACACCGCCTACGACAACTACAACGTCCAGACCCAGGTGCTGGCGCGCAGCACCGAGTCGACCTACATCATCACCGACCAGCCCGAGACCACCTCGAGCCAGACCATCACGGTCGCGGAGGGCCGGCGGGTGGCCGAGATGCAGGAGGAACACCTGCGCCAGCGCGACCTGCTGGTGATCGACGGCTACATCGGCAACGATCCTGACTTCCGCTGCCCGGCCCGGCTGGTGATGGATCGCGCCTGGGCCAACATCGCCGGCATGCAGGATCACCTGCTATTTCAGGACGAGACCGTCGGCGACGACTTCGCGCCCTGGTTCACGGTGGTCTACACCCCGGGGCTCACCGCCCCGGGATACCCCAAGGAGCGGCTGATCGCGGTGGACCTCGAGGCGGGGGTCACCCGGGTGCTCAACTCCGACTACTTCGGGGAGTCCAAGAAGGGGCTGCTGCGGATGTGGAACCAGCTGGTCTACGAACGCGGAGGGCTGGCCCTCCACGCCGGCTGCAAGGTGGTCCCCACCGCCTCCGGCGACCGCACCCTGCTGATCGTGGGGCTGTCCGGCACCGGCAAGACCACCACCACCTTCACCCGGCAGAACGACAGCAAGCCGGTTCAGGACGACTTCGTGGCGCTGATGCCGGGGGGCAAGGTCTACGGCACCGAGAACGGCTGCTTCGCCAAGACCTACGCACTCAGCGCCGAGGACGAGCCCACCATCTATGCCGCCGTCACCTCCCCGGTCGCCTACCTGGAGAACGTCTCCCAGAAGGAGGTGGATGGGCCGGTCGACTTCTTCGACGAGAGCTACACCCAGAACGGCCGGGCGGTGTTCCCCATGACCGCTTTGGGCTGGTCGCAGGATGCGCGCGAGGTGGCCCCGGTCAGCGCCCTGCTGATCCTCAACCGCAATGACGGGATCATCCCGGCGGTGGCGCGGCTCTCGGTCGAGCAGGCGGCCGCCTACTTCATGCTCGGCGAGACCAAGGGGACCGCCGCCGGCGGGGCGGCCGAGGCGGGCCGGTCGCTGCGGGTCCCCGGCACCAACCCCTTCTTCCCCCTGCTGCACGCCCAACAGGGCAACCGCTTCAGGGAACTTCACGAGACCGGGGGGTTCGAGGTCTTTTTGCTCAACACGGGGTCGGTCGGTGGCGGCGAGCAGGATCCCCAGGCCAAGAAGGTCAGGATCCCGCACTCCTCGGCGGTGGTGAAGGCGATCGCCGAGGGGACCATCACCTGGGAGCACGACCCGGATTTCGGCTACGAGGTGGCCACCACGGTCCCGGGGATAGACGATCCCGAGCTGCTCCAGCCCCGGCTGCTGTATCAACGCCAGGGACGGCAGGCCGAGTACCAACAGGTGGTGGACCGGCTGCGGCGGGAGCGGGTCGAGTACCTGGAGGGCTTTCCGGGCTTGGACGAGCGATTGCTCAGCGCCCTCCGGCATGCTTAGGCGGTGGAGATCGCCCGCCCCTCGGCGCTCATCGTCATCGATGTGCAGCGCGGATTCACCGACCCGAGCTTCGGCCAGCGCAATAACCCGAGCTGCGAGGCCAACGTCGGCCGCCTGATTGAGGCCCACCGCCGGGCTGGCGAGGCGGTGGTCTTCGTCCGCCACGACTCGCAGGAGCCAGGGTCCCCGCTCGCCCCGGGGAGTTGGGGCAACGCCTTCAAGGAGGTCATCACGGGCGACCCGGATCTCCTGGTCACCAAGCGGGTCCACTCGGCGTTCTACGGTCAGCCCGATCTGGACCACTGGCTGCAGGAGCGGCGGGTGGCGAGCCTCACCATCTGCGGGATCACCACCGACCACTGCTGCAGCTCCACCGCCCGGATGGCCGGCGACCTGGGGTACCAGACCGTCTTCGCCCTCGACGCCACCCACACCTTCGACCGCGAGGTCGGCCCGCGTCACGTGGTCCCCGCCGACCAGGTGGCCTTCGTGACCGCGGCCAGCCTGAACGGCGAGTTCGCCACCGTGGCCACCACCGAGCAGATCCTGCGGGCTCTCCTCTGATCGCCATCCCGTGTCAAACTCAGGAGATGGCGAGCTATCCAATGAGGCGGCGGTCGTGACCACAAGCCCGGCCCGGCCCAGCAAGCAGGAGTACTTCATGCTGCTGGCGCTGGCGGCGCGTACGCGAGCCGACTGCCTGGGGCGCCGGGTCGGCGCGGTGGTGGTCCGCGACGACCGCGTCCTCAGCACCGGCTACAACGGCACCCCGATCGGCATGCCCAACTGCACCGAGGGCGGCTGCCACCGCTGCCTGCACCGCCAGACCGAACTCTACCCCGAGGGCCGTGGCTACGACCTCTGCGTCTGCGTCCATGCGGAGCAGAACGCGCTCTTGGCGGCAGCCCGGTTCGGGCAGTCCACGCTGGGGGCGACTCTGCACACGACCATGCGCCCGTGCTTCGGGTGCCTGAAGGAGGCGCTGCAGGCTGGAATCGTGGCGGTGCACTATATGACCGAGTGGTCGGCCGGTGACGGCGAGGACCAGGGCGCCCTCAACACCCAGTACGCGGCTCTCAGGTCGCGCTTTTTGGAGTTCTCTCAGGTGGAGGTGCCCGTGGCCGCTCTCAACCCGCTGCTCGCCGACCTGAAGCTGGAGGCGCCGGCGTGAGCCAGGACGATCGCTGCGAGCCGCCCCAGGTCTCGGCCGCGTGGGCCGCGGCCGTGCTCACCGTGAGCGATCTGGGGTCGCGGGGACAGCGCGAGGATCGCAGCGGAGACTGGTTGGCGCAACGGCTGCCTGACCTGCCCGCGGAGGTGGTCGTGCGCGCGATCCTGCCCGACGAGCCGGACCAGATCTCACGCTGGATCAGGCGCACCGTCCTGCGGCTGAGCCCGGCCCTGATCGTCTGCACCGGCGGGACCGGGCTGCACCCGCGCGACCGCACCCCCGAGGCGCTCCTGGCCGTCGCCGATTACTCCGTCCCCGGGTTCGGCGAGGCCATGCGGCGAGCCGGCGTCAGTCACACCCCGCACGCGATCCTCTCCCGCCAGGTGGCGGTGGTGGTGGGGGCCACCCTGGTGATGGCGCTGCCGGGAGCGCTGAAGGCGACCCAGGAGAGCCTGGAGGCGGTGTGGGCGGCGCTCCCTCACGCCCTGGAGATGATCGCGGGGCTGCCCCAGGCGAGCACGGAGGCGGGCCATCGGGGAACCGGAAGCGCGGGGGGCGCCGGCTAGAATTGCTCATGTGCCGTATCGAGGAGTCATCTTCGACCTCTACGGCACGCTCATAGACGGCTGGGACACCGATCAGGCCAGGCAGCGCACGACCGAGCTGGCGCTCGCCTTGGGGGCACCTCTCGAGCCGTTCCAAGCGCTGATGGAGCGCAGTTACACCGAGCGGGCGACGGCCGCGCTCGGGGATCTGCCCCAGATGCTGCTGGAGCTCTGCCGACGGGTGGGCCACCACCCGGGGCCGGCCGCCCTCGACCGGGCCGCGAGGTTGCGGGTGGAGCAGTTCCGCGCGGTGCTCAGCCAGCCGCGGGAGGAGACGCCCTCGATCCTGTCGACGCTGCGAAGTCGAGGCCTGCGCGTGGGGGTGATCAGCGACTCGTCGTCCGAAACCCCTCAGCTCTGGCCCACTTTGGGCTGGGCCGCGCCCGTTGAGCTTGCCCTGTTCTCGTGGACCGAGCGGCGGCGCAAGCCGGCTCCCGAGCTCTATCACAAGGCGCTGGCCGGCCTCAGCCTGCGACCGGATGAGGCGCTCTACGTCGGTGATGGCGGCAGCCACGAGCTGAGCGGCGCCGAGGCCTGCGGGGTGAAGGCGCTGCGCATCGTCCACCACCCCGGCAATCCCGAGGCGCACCTCCAGTTCGACCCCGATTCGGTCTGGCAGGGAGCGGAGATCGGGACCCTGACCGAGCTGCTCGCCTGGCTCGACTGACCCAAGAGGGCACCAGCTCCCGCCGCCAGTGGTCGCATACTGGGGCTGCGAATCCAGCACTCGGAGAAGGGGTGGACCGGATCCAACCGGTGATCACGATCTCCTCCGCCTACGGAACCGGCGGGGAACTGGTGGGCCGAGCGGTGGCCGAGCGCCTCGGCCTGGCCTTTCTGGACCGCGCCATCCCTGCCACGGTGGCCCGGGAGGTGATGGCATCCTTTGAGGACATCGCCTATCAGGAGAGCCACCCGGCGCACGGACTGGGCCAGTGGATCGGCTTCTTCTCCCCGCTGGGCTCGGCCTGGCTCGGGGTGCCGGATCCGTTGGAGCCCTGGCGCAGCGAGCGGGAGTATCTGGATCACACCGAGTCGGTCATCCGTCGCGCCGCGGCGCGCGGGGTGGTGATCCTGGGACGCGGGGGCTCGATGGTGCTCAGGGGGCATCCGGGCGCTCTGCACGCCCGTCTGGATGGCCCACAGCAGCAGCGGATCCGGCTCGCCGTGGAGCGGGCCGGCCTCGACGAGAGGACCGCTCAGCGCGCCCAGAAGGAGACCGATGCCGCCCGCCGCCACTACCTGCAGCACTTCTACCACGTGGACGTCCGGGATCCCGCGCTCTACCACCTGGTCCTCGACGCCACCGCCATCTCGCTGGAGGCCTGCGCCGAGCTGATCGCGACCGCAGCCATGGCCCGGGTCGAGGCTGACGACAGGGAACGCGGGAGGCGCGGGGGCTGAGCCGCGGCTGCATATAGATAGCTAGCCTAGCTATATTGTTCCCCGATGCCAGACCGGACCCCACCCGCGGCTCCCGTCCAGGCCGAGACCGAGCGGCTGGTGGATCAACTCGGTCCGTTGCTCACCGCGGTCACCGTCGCCTGGCGCCGGGAGCTGGCGGGCACGGTCTCGGTCAGCCAGGCCCAGCTCATGGCCGCGCTCCGCCCCGGTGCCGCCCGGATCTCCCAGCTGGCGCGGGCCAGCTGGATCACCGGACCATCTGTCACGGTCATGGTCGGGCGGCTGGAACGGGCCGGCCTGGTCAGCCGGCGCCCGGATCCGAGCGACCGCCGCTCGGTGCTGGTGGAGCTGACCCCGGATGGCAAGCGGACGCTGGCCAGAATTTCCGCCACCAGGAGGGAGCTGCTCAGGAACCGCCTGCAGGCGCTCAGCGAGGATGAGCGCCGCGCGCTGGGGCTGGCGCTCCCGGCGCTGGAGCGCCTTGCCCGGGAGTGGACGGGCGGCGCCACTTTGGAGCGCGATGGCTGAGCCCTCCGGATCCTCGACCATGCGGGAGTTCTTCCGCCAGCCCAAGGCGGTGTGGGCGGTCGCCTTCGCCTGCGTGGTCGGATTCATGGGAATCGGCCTGGTGGACCCCATCCTGCCCGCGATCGCGCGCGGGCTGCGGGCCAGCCCCAGCCAGGTTGAGCTCCTGTTCACCAGCTACTTCGCAGTGACGGCGGTGATGATGCTGGTGACGGGGGTGGTCTCGAGCCGGCTCGGACCGCGCGTCACCCTGCTCGCGGGGCTGCTGGTTATCGTGGTCTTCGCCAGCCTCTCGGGCTCCTCCGGCAGCGTCGGAGAGCTGGTGGGGATGCGCGCGGGATGGGGGCTGGGCAATGCGCTCTTCATCGCCACCGCCCTCGCCGTGATCGTGGGATCTGCGACCGGCGGAGTCCCCGGGGCGATCATCCTGTACGAGTCGGCGCTCGGCCTGGGGATCTCCATGGGTCCTCTGGTGGGTGGGCTGCTGGGAGGGATCAGCTGGCGCGGGCCGTTCTTCGGGACGGCGACGCTGATGGCGATCGGATTCATCTTGGTCGCCACGCTGCTGGGACCGGTCCCCAAGCCGGCACGGCGCACCGGCTTTTTGGACCCACTGCGGGCGGTGCGGGATCCCGGACTGCGGACCATCGCGGTGATGGCACTCTTCTACAACTTCGGGTTCTTCACCATCTTGGCCTACACGCCGTTCGTGATCCATCAGAGCGTGCACGTTTTGGGGCTGATCTACTTCGGCTGGGGCGTCCTGCTGGCGCTCACCGCGGTCTTCGTGGCACCCCGCTTGGAGCGGGCGTTGGGGACCGTCATCCCCCTCTACGGGGTGCTGGGATCGCTGGCCGTGCTCTTGTTGGGGATGGCCTTCGTGCCCCGGGTGGGGATCATCATCGCGGTGATCGCCTCAGGGGCGGTGTTGGGTATCAACAACACCCTGGTCACCCAGGCCGCCATGACCGTCAGCCGGGCCGAGCGGCCGGTGGCCTCGGCGGGATACAACTTTGTCCGCTGGATCGGGGGCGCGGTCGCGCCCTGGCTGGCCGGGGAACTGGCGGTGGTGGTCGGCGCCCGGGTGCCCTTCCTGGTGGGCGCGGTGGCGGTGGCGATGGGGGCGGTGGTCCTGGCCGGGGGCCGACGTCATCTCGGAGCACTGCCCCAGCGGCCCTCCGCACCCGGGCGGGGGCGGGCGCTGGAGGAGATCGCCAAATAGCGGGCCACGGGCCGGCTCTGCGGAGAGAGAGCCGAGCGCGCATGGCCCGACCCTGGCCGCCGCGGCGCAGCCCTTGCGATCGTCCCCGGATCGGGCCATACTCGCTTCGGCAGCACGCTGCACCGGGGGACGAGGAGCGCTGCGCACAAGGAGGGATGCGCAGCCCGGGGCCGGAGACGCCGGGAATCACCCGATCGCAGCGCCAGAGGTCGGTGATGGAGGTTGAGTATGGCCCAGACACTGAGGCTGACGGTCAACGGCGCCGCCCGGGAGGATGAGGTAGAGCCGCGACTGCTCCTGGTGCACTACCTCAGGGAGCGCTGCGGCCTCACCGGTACCCACGTGGGCTGCGACACCAGCCAGTGCGGCGCCTGCACGGTCCTGTGCGACGGCCAGCCGGTGAAGTCGTGCTCGATGCTGGCGGTGCAGGCGGAGGGGATGGCCATCACCACCATCGAGGGGCTGGCCCCGCCCGGCGGGATGCACCCGCTCCAGACCGCGTTCTGGGAGGAGCACGGGCTCCAATGTGGCTTCTGCACACCCGGCTTCATCATGGCCGCCAGCGCCCTGCTGGCCGAGAACCCGGATCCGACCGACGATGAGATCGGGCGCGGGCTGGAGGGCAACCTCTGCCGCTGCACCGGGTACGTCAACATCCGTCGCGCCGTCCACCGGGCGGCGGCGGCGATCCGTGAGGGGGCCGGCGCGCCGGCCCCGATGGGAGGGTAGGAGATGGCTGTCAGCCAACTCATCGGAGCCCGCGTCCAGAGGCGGGAGGATCCCCGCCTCATCACCGGCCACGGACGCTACATCGAGGATCGCCTGCCCGCCGGGGTGCTGCACATGGCGGTGGTGCGCAGCCCCCACCCCCACGCCCGGATCGTCAGCATCGACACCTCCCAGGCGGCGGGGGCACCGGGGGTGCTCGCCGTGCTCACCGCCAAGGACTTCCACGGCCAGCTGGCGGGGGCGATGCCGGTGACCCCGAGCTTCGTCCCCGAGAAGAAGTACGTCCCCGAGCGATTCCCGATCGCCTCCGAAGAGGTCTGCTTCCAGGGAGAGCCGGTCGCGGTGGTGATCGCCGACGACCGGTATCTCGCGGCCGACGCCGCCGAGCAGGTGGTGGTCGAATACGATCCCCTGCCCGCGGTGGTGGACATCGAGGCCGCCATGGCCCCGGGGAGCCCACTCGCTCACGTGGGCGGGCCTGACAACATCGGCTGGGACATGACCTTCGACGGGGGCGACATCGACGCCGCCTTCGCCCGGGCCGAGGTCAGAGTCACCGAACGGATCTGGCAGCAGCGGCTGGCCCCCACCCCGATGGAGCCGCGCGGGGTCCTGGCCGACTACTCCCCGTATGACGAGCGCCTGACGATCTGGTTGAGCAGCCAGAACCCGCACTTCATCCGCCTCTTCATCTCCGGGGCCATGGGGATGCCGGAGAGCCGCGTGCGGGTGGTGGCGGAGGACGTCGGCGGTGGCTTCGGCAGCAAGATCAGCCCCTACCCGGAGGATTACCTGGTGCCGGCCGCCGCTCGCCTGCTGGGCCGCCCGGTGCGGTGGATCGAGACCAGGACCGAGAGCGTCCTCAACGCCTACCACGGCCGGGGACAGCTGTTCACGGCCGAGGCGGCCGCGCTCAGGGACGGGACCCTGCTCGGGCTGCGGCTCACCCAGGTGCTGGACCTGGGCGCCTACCACGGCACCTTCGGCGCCTTCCAGGCGTGCGCCTGCCTGATGGCGGGAGGGGTCTACCGCTGGCAGGCGGTCCAGGGCCGGACCATCGGGGTGCTGACCAACAAGGTGCCGACCGACCCCTACCGTGGAGCCGGGCGCCCTGAGGGGACCCACCTCTGCGAGCGGATGGTCGACCGGGTGGCGCAGGAGATCGGGATGGACCCGGCGGAGCTGCGGCGGCGCAATTTCGCCCGCGAGTTCCCCTTCACCAACAACTTCGGGCTGGTCTACGACTCCGGGAACTACGACGGAACCCTGGACCGCGCGATGGAGCTGGTCGACTACCAGGGCTGGCGGCAGCGTCAGGCGGCGGGCCGCCAGCAGGGGCGGCTAATCGGCATCGGCTGCTCCACCTGGGTCGAGATCTGCGGGTTCGGCCCCAGCGAGGCGACCGCCGGAGCCACGGGGGGGATCGCCTTGGTCGAGTCCGCCCACATCCGGTTCCTGCCCTCGGGATCGGTGGCTGCCTTCGTCGGGACCCACGCCCAGGGACAGGGCCACGACACCACCTTCTCCCAGATCGTCGCCGACACCCTGGGGATCCCCATGGAGAAGGTGGAGCTGCGTCACGGCGACACCGCCGAGGGGCCGGCGTTCGGCTATGGCACTTACGGCAGCCGCAGCCTGGCGGTCGGAGGGATGGCGCTGCACAAGGCGGCGATGGTGGTGAGGGACAAGGCCCAGAAGCTGGCCGGTCACCTGCTCGAGGTGTCCCCCCAGGATCTGGTGTTCGAACAGGGAACCTTCTCGGTGAAGGGCGACCCGTCAGCCCACAAGACCATCGAGGAGGTGGCGCTGGCGGCCTACGGGGGCAAGCTCCCGGAGGGGATGGAGCAGGGGCTGGAAGCGGTCAGCTACTTCGACCCGCCGAACTGGGTCTGGCCCTTCGGCGCCCACATCTGCGTGGTGGAGGTGGATCGCGAGACCGGAGCGGTCCAGGTGCACAAATACGTGGCCGTGGACGACTGCGGGAATGTGATCAACCCCATGATCGTGGAGGGCCAGGTGCATGGGGGGATCGCGCAGGGGATGGCCCAGGCGCTATATGAGGAGGTCGCCTACGACCAGGAGTCCGGCCTGCTGCTGACCGGTACCCTGACCGACTACCTGGTTCCGACCATGAACGAGATCCCTGAGCTGACGCTGGATCGGACCGTGACCCCGAGCCCGACCAACCCGCTGGGGGTCAAGGGGATCGGCGAGGCGGGCACGATCGCATCCTCGGCGGCGGTGATCAATGCGATCGCCGACGCGCTGAGCCCCTTGGGAATCCATCACGTGGACATGCCGGCCAGCCCGGACCGGCTATGGAAGATGATTCAGGAGGCCGAGTCATGATCCCAGCCGCCTTCGAGTACTCGAGGCCGTCCTCGGTCGCCGATGCGGTGGCCCAGCTGCGCGCAGCTGGCCCCGACGCCAAGGTCATCGCGGGCGGGCAGAGCCTCCTGCCGATGATGCGCCTGCGGCTGGCGCAGCCGGCGCATCTGGTCGACCTCAATGCCGTCCCCGACCTCGACTATGTCAAGGTCCAGGACCAGCGCGTCCGGATCGGCGCCCTCACCCGCCACGCCACCCTCATGCGGTCCGAGACGCTGCGGACCCACCTGCCGCTGCTGGCGGAGGTGGCGGCGGAGGTGGGGGACCCCCAGGTCCGGACCCGGGGGACGATCGGGGGAGTCATGGCTCACGCCGATGCCGCCGGCGACTATCCGACCCTGGCGGTCATGCTCGACGCCGAGATCGTCACCGACCGCCGCCGGATCGCGGCCCGGGACTTCTTCCAGCATCTGTTCACCACCGCCCTCGAGCCGGATGAAGTGGTGGTGGAGGTGGTGTTCCCGGTGGCCCGCGGACCGCACCGCTACCTGAAGTTCCGGAGGCGGCGGTTTGACTGGGCGATCGTGGCCGCGGGGGTCCAGCGCCTTGACGACGGTTGGCGGGTGGGCATCACCCACGCGGCACCCACCGCGGTGCGGGCCCACTCCGTGGAGGCGGCGCTGCGGGACGGGGCGTCCGCTACCGAGGCGGCCCAGCGGGCGAGCGACGGCCTGCACCCATCCTCGGACGTGCACGCCAGCTCCGACTTCCGGCTCCACCTGGCGCAGGTCCTGACCCGGCGAGCGCTGGAGCAGGCGGCCTGACCCGGCCGGGTGCGAGAGCGATCGACCTCGCACCCGGCCCTACAAAGGGGCGGATTCCCGCGCGGAGTGGGACGGGTGGCCGGTCTCGCTGGTCATCGCGAGGCGAGTCCAACCCATGGCCCACCCGGGGGCGCGGTCGGGGCGGCTGCCTTGGACCCGGTCCCGTCGGTCTCGACGCTCCCGGGTCCACTCGAGGCGTCGATCGGCAGGGCAGTCGTTGCTGGGATGCCCGGCCGGGGCTGGAACGAGCGGGCGTGCCGACGTGGGGCCGCAGTCCGCTGGGCGGTCGCGGCCGCATGGGGTCAAAAGGCGGTCAGTCTCGAAAGTAGGCGGCGGGCGTGCGCCCGGTCTCTCGCCGGAACGCCGCCACGAAGGCGCTGGTGGATTCGTACCCAACCTCGAAGGCGACACTGGAGATGCTGGCGCCGCGCGCCAGGCCGGCCATCGCGGCCCTCATCCGGAGCAGTGACCGCCACCGGCCGAAGGGGACGCCGGTATCGGTCACGAACGCTCGTGCGAGCGTTCTACTGCTGGCGCCGACCTCGCGGCCCCACTCCGCCAGGGTTCTCCGATCGGAGGGCCGAGCCGAGATGGCCATGGCGACTCGTCGCGCCCTCTCGTCCGTCGGCATGACCACCTCGACGGCAGTTGCCGGAGCCGGATCCAAGAGGTCCGAGAGCATCGCCTCCGCGCGAAGGCGCTGGTCGGCGACCAGGCACCGGTCTGCGAGGTATCCGACCAGCTCCAGGAGGAGCGGCCGGGCCACGACTGGTGTGCAGCTTGTCCACATGATCGGACAGCGCTCCGGCCGCAGGTAGCAGGAGAGCATCGTGGCCGCACCATCGGACAGCGTCTCGTGGCGCACCCCGGCCGGAATGAATAACGCTCGTGTGGGAGGCAGCACCCAGGCGGACTCCTCTACCCTCACCACCAGCACGCCGTTGCGGGCCCAAGCGAGCTGGTGTTCCTCATGGGTGTGCCACTCGAAGACGAGCCCCTTGGGCATCTGGAAGGTGCAGACCTCCACCCCCGGACCGGGGCGGTTGCCCGGCAGGACACCTTGTCCGTCCAGCGACACAAGTTGGCAGTCTACGGCCTTGAGGGGCGCAACGGTGCGACCTACGCTAGCGCTCATGAATCGCAACCATGAGCGCCTCTGCCCGAGCCCCAAATGGGCACACTACATGCGAGAGGAGGTCCTGCCGCTGGCCGTCCAGGGAGAGGACCTGGGCAGCGAAATGCTCGAGATAGGCCCCGGTCCGGGGGCAGCCACGGACTGGCTTCGCTTGCGGGTCAAACGGCTGACCGCCGTCGAGGTGGACCCGGTCTTGGCCCACCGCCTAAGGGAGCGCATGGAAGGCACCAATGTGAGCGTCTCGCTCGGAGACGGCGCTTCCCTGGACTATTCGGACGGGTCGTTCGACTCCGTGGGGGCCTTCACCATGCTCCATCACGTGGCCACTCTCAGGGAGCAGCGGGCGATCGTCGCCGAGGCATACCGGGTCCTCCGGCCCGGGGGTGTTCTGGTGGGCTCCGACAGCCTTCCCAGCTCCGGCCTGCACGCCTTCCATGCCCGGGACACCTACAACCCGATCGAACCGGTGGTGCTGCTGGCCCTGCTGCAGGGGATTGGATTCGAAAGCATCACCCTAGCCATAGGTGAGGTCCTGACGTTCGCCGCCCACAGGCCCCCTCTCAGGTCGAGGCGGAGGGCGCCCAGGCGAGTTGGAAGCCGTCGGCAGACGCCCCCTAGGGGGCAGGAGGACAGAGATGCAGTTCCCGTATGAGGGACCGCTGAAGAAGATCGCGCCCAATCCCGCGGTGATTCCCGAGCCCCCCCGGCGCGGCGAGCCAGGGGGAGAGCCCTGCGGCATCTGCGGGAATAGCACCACCGCGCCGCTCTGGGGAGACGAGCATTTCACCCTTCATCCGCCCGTCGGCGGAAGCCTGCCCGGAGCGGTCTGGCTGGCCAGCAGGGAGCATGTGGACTCGTTCTCAGACCTGTCGCCGGAGGCCGCTGCTGATTTCGGGCGCGTGGTGGCTCGGGTCGAGAGGGCGATTCTCTCCCTGGGAGGGACCGCCAGGGTGCACCTGTACCGCTGGGGGGACGGCGCTGCCCACTTCCATGTCTGGCTGATTCCGCGCCCGCTGGGGATGCTCGACGCCCAGGGGATGATGCTTCCCCTGTGGGAGGATGCGCTCCCCAATGTCGCTGATGAGGAGCTGCGCTCGGCGGCGGAGCGGGTCGCAGCCGCGATGGAGAGCGAAAGCCCATCCTCACCTCCGCCGGACTAGCGCCAATTGCCCTTGGCGGCCAGCAGCCTGACGGAGCTGGCGGTGCGGCATCGCCGCCAGCTCCGGCGTGTGTCAATGGCCAAGTGGAAGTAAGCGTTTTTGGCCAGCTAAAAGTAAGCGGTGAGCGGGTGCGGCGCGTTGCCCGCTCGCGCTGCGGGTCGGCAAGCCGACCGGTGTCACTCGGCCGTCGTCACCGCCGGCGCCACCTCCTCGACCGCAGTCGGGACGGCCGGCCGGCTGATGAGGTAGAGGGAGGCGAGGATGCCCACCGCAGCCACCGCCAGCAGCGACGGCACGTAGCCGAAGGCACCGATGAGGAGGGCGCCTCCCCCGATGGACGCCGCCTGGAACCCCCCGAACAAAACTCCGAAGGCGGAGTCCACCCGCCCCTGCAGCGGCAGCGGGGTGCGGCGCTGGATGAGGGTGTTGGCGCCCACCAGCATCCAGGGGAGCCCGCACCCGAACGCCACCGCCGCCACCACCACCACCACCATCGGCAGGTCCCCGCGAATGTAGTTGGGGACCACGCAGACGAGCGAGGCGAGCGCGACCACGACCATCCCCATGGCGGTCAGGACGGTCTCACTCACCCGCCTAATGAGAGGCGCCGAGGTGAGCCCTCCCGCGATCGCCCCCACCCCCTGGATGGAGATCAGCACGCCCACGAAGGCGGCGGGCTGACGGAGTCCGTCGGTGACCACCCCGAAGAGGGCTGTCTCCAAGAAGCCTACGACCGCCAGGAACGCGGTGAGGGCCAGGAGGATACGCCGCAGCGGCAGGGTCGTCCAGATATGCCGGAAGCCCCCGGCCGCCTCCGCCGCCCAGGAACGCGACCGGGGCTGCACGGGGGGCTCGGCGACCCGCAGCCACAGCAGGATTCCCATGGCGATCAGATAGGTGGCGGCGTCTAGCTCGGCGACCACCGCCCCGCCGGCCAGGGTGAACAGCCCCGCTCCCACCAGCGGCGTGATGAGTCGAAGCCCCTCCGCCATGGTGTTCAGGAAGCCGTTCGCATCCCCCAGCTGGTCGGCGGGCACGATCGTCACGAGCAGAGCCGTCTTGGCGGCGCTGATGAAGGTGCCGACCGCCCCGTAGAGGATCATCACCAGCCAGATCAGCCAGACCTGTCCGGGACCGTGCACCAGGACCAGCAGGAGCACCGCTGCGGCCCCGGCGGCCTGCCCTGCCATGAGCAACAGGCGGCGCGGGACCCGGTCCGCGACCAGCCCGGCCAGGGGGGCGATCACGATCCCCGG
>JAKABA010000388.1 GCA_021802115.1 bacterium
GGTGCTATTGGCCCTGCTGGACCCGTCCCAGTGCGTCGCATGGCAGGACCGCTTCCTCGATGGCGTGCGCCTGGACCTGTCTGGCTCCGTTTTCATGGCAACTGCCAACGACCCGGACGAGATCCCCGGCGCGCTGCGCGACCGGCTCCGCTGCGTCGAGGTCCCTGGCTACTCACCCGCCGAGCAGATCGAGATCGGGTCCCAGAAGCTGCTGCCCAAGCTGCTGCGGCGGCTGGACGCTGTCGGCGTGGTCGAGGTGACAGGGGCAGCGCTGGACTCGCTGGTCCTGGATCACCCGCGGACCAGTGGTTGCCGGCAGCTGGAGCAGCGGCTCCAGGTTGTGCTGGCCCGGGCGCTCGAGCTCCACATGGACGGCGGCGGCCCGGTGACCGTGGATTTGGGACTCGTCCGGGAGTGGGTTCCTCCCGAGCAATTGATCGGGGTCGGGTTCCAAGGGCCGGCGGGGATGGGCTCCGGGGCTGTGGCGGCGGTCCGGCGCTCAGCAGTTGGGAGCGACTGACGTGTGCGCCGAGCTGCCCGGTGCTGAAAGCGGCTGCCCAGAGGGGGTTGACGAAATTGTTACATGGGGCGCTGGATACTCGCGCGCACGTTATGCGGGGGGCCGAAGTCGACTCGACCGCAGGCGAAGTCATTTGACGGAAGTCATCGACTCTGTCACGATCGTTGGGCAATGTCGAGCACCACGATCACTTCAGGCGCCCCGAGCCTGCTCGGGGAAGGCGAGCTCTCGCTCCAGCCTGGATTCGTGGGAAGCCTCGGCTGCGGTGGAACCAGCCATCACACGGGAGGGGATTGCCTGGCGTAACCGACGCGCTCCCCGTGGGGCCGTTGGCGACGCTCATGGCGCTCCCTGAGGGCAACCAGTACCGGCTGGTCGCGGAGCGGCGCTACCGGCCGACCATCGCCCCGGACGATGCTCAGTGGGAGCGGTGCCTGCCGCTCCTGGTGGAGATCCTGGCCGCCGACCCCAAGCGGTTCTCTCAGAGCCCACGGCTCCTGGACGGACGGCGGGCGGCCCTCGCCCGCCACGTGTACTGGCTGGCCGGAGAACACCCCGACCAGCTGAACCCGGACTTCGCCCTGGACGAGGTGCAACTGGTCCGCTCTGCCCTGAACTCTGAAGGGCACACCACCGAGCGCTCCCAGACCAGCTACAAGAGCCAGATCCGCTCGTTCCGCAGCGGCTTCCCCGAGCTGTTCCCGGTCCGCCAGCGCAAGCGTCCCGGGGGCGCGCTGGCACCCCTCTCCGATGCCGACTTCGCGATTGCGTGGCAGGGGGCGAGCACCTTCCGCAGCGAGGAGACGTGCCGGTCGGTGCAGGGGATGCTGCTGCTGGCCAGGGGCGCTGGGGTCGACGGCCTGGAGACGCGGTACGTCGCCGGCACCGATGTCGTCCGCATGGCGGGGGCCGGGCTGTGGGTCCGGATCGATGCCGGCCGGCGCCGGCGGGAGGTCCCAGTGCTGGCCAGGTTCCAGGGGGATCTGGAGTGGCTGGCGCGGCGGGCCGGGAGCGGCCCGGTGATTGGGGGCGGAACGGTGCCGACTGCATACGGGCGCTCCAACGAGCTGAGCGACATGCTCAAGCGGCGGCTGCGGCCCATTCACCCGGGCTTCGAGGTCTCCTGCGTCCGGCTGCGCAAGGCCTGGGTGCTGGAGCAGCTCAGTCACTGGCCGGAGCTGCAGATCTTCCTGCGGGCGGCCGGCCTCAAGTCGATGCACGGGCTGGAGGACCTGATGTCCCGCTGCCCGGTCGTGACCGGGGACGCGCGCCGGGATGCCGTGACGCTTGGCGGCCTCCTCGCGCCTTCGGCGTCCCGGTGCGACGGGGGAGGCGCGGGCTGATGGACCCCAAGCTCCTGTACGAGATCACCCAGCGGCTGGGGGCCCGGACCTTCGCGTTCCTTCGGCAGCTCGATGAGGCGATCAAGCCGGAGCGGGGGGTGCCGTTGTTGCCCACGCGGGTGCTGGTGGTGGCCTGCATCTGTCTCGGGGAGGAGCCGGGACCCAAGACCATCACCCATCTGGCCAAGATGCTGGGTCGGGCCAACCAGGGCCAGCTCCACATGCTCTACGGGGTCCCGATGGGTCCGGCCCACGATCCCGGTCCCGAACTTAAGCCGCCGAGCGAGGCGCAACTCTACCGGCTCTTCGACGCCATGGCGACGGTTCTGGGCAAACACAGCCGGCCTTGGGAGTTGGAGGGCTTGACCGGCAAGAAGCTGGAGGCTTTCAAACGCCTCTGGGAGCGGCGGTCGAAGCGGGCGCGAGAGCTGCTGGGCACCGACAACGACCTGGACACCCAGATCGCGATGTCGATCCACCTCCTTCAGGACACGGCCCCACCCCAGCCAGCGGGGGCTGCCCACACGACCGACACCACCGAGATCGAGGCGGACTGCCGCCCGATCTCCCAGGCGAGGTTGCAGCGCGGGGAGCGCGCGGCTGACCGCGACGCCAGACATCGCGTCCAAATGAGGGGCGATCGGGACGACGACGCGCCCGGTGAGCAAGAGCGCCGGCGGACCGGGAAGAAGGCCGAGTCGAAGCGCTACTTCGGCTTTGGAGGCGACGTCATCGGCGGAACTGCCGACAACGCCAGCTATGTCTATGCCCATGGCCTGTTCGGGGCCAATGCATACGACGTCCCGGTGTCGGTGAGGCTGGTGGCGATGCTCCTGGCTCACGGCCACCTGGTCACGGAGCTCATCGGCGACCGGGGGTTCAGCCAGGACTTCAAGTGGATGGCTCAGCTGCGGGAACTCGGGGTGATGGGGGTCTTCGACCTGAAGTCGACTCAGATGCACACCTATCCGACCTGGAGGGGCTGCCTCATGCTGCCCAGCGGGGTGTACCTGCCGACGCTGCCCGAGCGGCTGTGGCTGATCGAGCGACCGGGCCCGCAGGCTCCGCCGGAGAAGACGGCTGCCTACCGGAAGGTGATCGAGGAACGGTCCATCTACGCCCTAGTGGCGCACGGCAAGCCGACGCC
>JAKABA010000078.1 GCA_021802115.1 bacterium
CGGTCGGCGCCCCGGGGGCGGACGGTGGCCCGGCTGTTGTCGTACCCACCGGCCCGGCCTGGGACGGTTGGGACTGGGGCGGGCTCTGCCGCGGGACGACCTGGGTGGGGGCGGCACCGTCCGGGGTGCTAACCGCAGCGGACGGTTCCGCCGCTTCAACTCGGGACAGGGATCGATCGAGGTGTGCGGGCATCGCGGAGTCCTCCTGATTGATCAGCACCGGCTGGGTTCAGGCGGGCGCCGACGGCCGGCCGGCACCGCTCCCCAAGCTGACCAACGCCGCAGTCCCCACCCCGTTACACCAGGGCGGGCCGTCAGACGTCCCGCCCCGGCGGCCCCGTCTCAGATTCCGGAACTGATCCGCGCAAGTTGGATATACTCGGGCGCGCGCTGCGGCTCTGCCGCCAGCGGTCGGCGCGGATGGCGGAACTGGCAGACGCGCGGGGCTTAGAACCCCGTGGGGCAACCCGTCCGAGTTCGACCCTCGGTCCGCGCACCACATATGGCATATATGAGAGGTTGAGAAGGACCATGACCCCAGGCCCGGCTGGCGCTCCTGCTCTGGAAGTCGAAGTCGAGCGCCTGCCCGATTCCCAGGCGAGGCTGACCGTGGTGGCTCCGGTGGAGCAGGCGGAGCGGGGCATCTCCCGCGCCGTGGGCAAGCTCTCCGGCCAGGTGCGCCTACCGGGATTCAGGCCCGGCAAGGCCCCCGCGGCCGTGGTGGAGCGCGCTGTCGGTTGGCCCGCGATCCAGCAGGAGGCGGTGGACCTGCTGCTCCCCGAGCTCTATGCCGCGGCGATCCAGCAGACCGATCTCGAGCCGGTCTCCCAGCCTCAGGTCTCCGAGGCCCAGCTGGAGCGCGGCGAGCCCTTCCGGTTCGTGGCCACCGTGGGGATCCGACCGGTCGTCAACCTCGGCGACTATCGCCAGCTTCGGGTGCCGGTGGAGGACAAGCCGGTTCCGGATGAGGAGGTGGATGCGACCCTCGAGGAGCTCCGGCAGCGCTATGCCCAGCTGACCGATGTGAGCGACCGGGGAGTGGAGGCGGGCGACGTGGTGACCGCTGCGCTGACGATGCTCCACAACGGCACGGTCGTGGGCACCCCGGAGCAGGAGCAGACCCTGGACCTGGAGCGCGGGGGTCTCCTGCCGGGGATGGCCGAGCAGTTGGTGGGGGCCGTGGTCGGCGGCGATCCGGTCGACATCACCCTGACCATGCCCGACGACTACGCCCGCCCCGAGCTGCGCGGCGAGCTGGTCACGATCACCGCCCGGGTGACCCGGATCCAGGCGAAGGAGTTGCCGGCCCTGGATGACAACCTGGCGGCGATCGCGGGGCACGGCGAGAGCCTGGCCGAGCTGCGGCAGTACGTCCGCGAGCAGATCGCGGCGGAGGCTCGCCGCGTCGCCGAGCAGGCCCAGGTCGCGGCGGCGATGGAGGAGCTCCTGGGGCTGACCCGGGTCGAGGTCCCCGAGAGCATGATTCAAGCCGAGATCGATCATCAGATCCGCGACTTCACCAGCAGGCTGGAGGCGACCGGGATCACCCTGCAGGACGTGCTCTCTGCCCAGGGCTCGAGCCTGGAGCAGCTGCGCGGCGAGCGGCGCCAGGCCGCGGTGGAGGCGGTGCGCCTCGAACTCGCCCTCAGCGAGGTGGTGAGGAGAGAGCACATCTTCGTGTCTGATGAGGAGGCGGATGCGGCGCTGGCGGCGCTGGTCCCGAGGGGGGGCTCCAGGGCAGACCGGACTCGTCTCCGGGAGGCGCTCCGGGGCCAGCTGGAGATCGGCAAGGCCAGGGACCTGGTGGCCGCCCTGGCGCGGGGCCAGGAGCCCGCCGAGCCTCCCGCGGTGGGTTGATTTCTCAACCGCGGGTATACTCGGCTCGGAGGTCACTCGTGACCCCATGATGAGTTCGGGCTGATTCCAGGAGGAGACCATGGCCCTCATTCCGATGGTCGTCGAGACCACCACCAGGGGCGAGCGAGCCTTTGACATCTACTCCCGGCTGCTGAAGGACCGGATCATCTTCATCGGGACCGCCATCGACGACCAGATCGCCAATTTGGTGATGGCGCAGCTGCTGTACCTCGAGAGCGAGGACCCCGAGCGGGACATCAGCCTGTACATCAACAGCCCCGGGGGGTCGGTCTCCGCCGGGCTGGCGATCTACGACACCATGCAGTACGTCAAGCCCCGCGTGAGCACTTTCTGCATGGGGCTGGCCGCCTCCTTCGGCTGCATCCTGCTGGCCGGCGGCGAGGCGGGACAGCGGTTCAGCCTGCCGAACACCCGGATCATGATGCACCAGCCCAGCGGCGGCTTCCAGGGGCAGGCATCCGACATCCAGATTCAGGCGCAGGAGATCCTGCGCCTGCGCCGCACCATCGATCAGATCCTGGCCCACCACACGGGCAAGCCGGTGGAGCAGATAACCCGAGACTCCGACCGGGACTTCTACATGTCCCCGGAGGAGGCCCTCGAGTATGGGCTCATCGACCACATCCTGACCAAGGAGCACCCCGCCGGGGAGGCTTCCAACGGCAAGCCCCAGGCCCTCCCGGAGAAGGTGGCCGAGGCGTCCCCGGCGGGGCACTGACGGTCCACTGAGATGGGAGACCGCAAGGAGCTCCGGCGCCGGGGGACAGGCGGCTCCCAGGAGCCTGGGCGCGTGATGCGCCTGGTGCGCCGGGCCGGCTGGCGCTGCGACTTCTGTGGCAGCCTGGCCCGGGCGGTGGCGGTGGAGTCCGGCCCCGGAGGGCGGCAGGTGTCGATCTGCAGCAGGTGCCTTGGGGAGGCTGCCAGCCGAGTGCATCCCCACGGCGGGGGGGATGCCGCATGACCGAGTCATCGGATCGCCGCCGGCACACGCGTTGCTCGTTCTGCAACAAGGGTCAGGAGCAGGTTCGCAAGCTCATCGCCGGCCCCGGGGTCTACATCTGCGACCAGTGCATCGAACTCTGCCAGGAGGTCCTTGAGGAGGAGAACAAGGGGCCGGCGGCGCGCCGGCCGCGCACCAATGCGGTGCCCAGCCCCCAGGCGATCTGGAATTCGCTGAACCAGTACGTGGTGGGCCAGGACCAGGCCAAGAAGGTCCTGGCGGTGGCCGTCTACAACCACTACAAGCGCATCAACAGCGCGCGTGAGACCAGCGACGTGGAGCTGCAGAAGTCGAACGTTCTGCTGGTCGGCCCCACCGGCTGTGGCAAGACCCTGCTCGCCCAGACGCTGGCGAAAATCCTCGACGTTCCCTTCTCGATCGCCGACGCGACCTCACTGACCGAGGCGGGCTACGTGGGCGAGGATGTCGAGAACATCCTGCTCCGCCTGATCCAGGCGGCCGACTTCGACATCGCGCGAGCGGAGCGCGGGATCATCTACATCGACGAGATCGACAAGATCACCCGCAAGTCGGACAATCCCTCGATCACCCGGGACGTCTCCGGCGAGGGCGTGCAGCAGGCCCTGCTGAAGATCCTGGAGGGCACCGTCGCCAACGTGCCCCCGCAGGGGGGCCGCAAGCATCCCCACCAGGATTTCATCCAGATCAACACCGGCAACATCCTGTTCATCTGCGGCGGTGCCTTCGAGGGCCTGGAGCGGCTGATCGAACAGCGGGTCGGGCACCGGACCATCGGCTTCAGCAGCGAGCCGGGCGGCAAGCGCACCAAGGAGAGCACCCAGATCCTGCAGCAGATGCAGGCTCAGGACCTGCTCCGCTATGGCCTGATTCCGGAGTTCGTGGGTCGCCTCCCGATCGTGGTCGCCCTGCAGAGCCTGGATGAGGACGACATCACTCGGATTCTGACCGAGCCCAAGAACGCGTTCGTCAAGCAGTACCAGAAGTTCTTCGCGCTCGACGATGTGGAGCTGGTGTTCGAGGAGGCGGCGCTGCGGGCCATCGCCAGTCAGGCGCTGGCCTTGGGGACCGGGGCTCGCGGCCTCAAGAGCATCCTGGAGTCGGTCTTGCTGACCAGCATGTTCGAGGTTCCCTCACACCCGGAGATCAAGCGGTGCGTGATCACCGAGAGGTCGATCCTGGAGTCGACCGAACCCGAGCTCTATCCCGAGGATGAGCCCCAGGCCGCCAGCGCCTGATCCATCGCCACGGCCCCGGCTCCCCGCCACCTCACCTGGCCGCCCGGTAGACTGAGAGGCTCAGCAACCACGGTCTATGGGGCCCTTGTGGGGATCCGCCGATGGGCCGTTATCAGGACCACCACTTGACCATGTCTCCTTCCCATTCGGCTCGCCTCACCTCCAGCAACCTTGGCTACCCGCGCATCGGGGCGAATCGAGAACTCAAGTGGATGCTGGAGGCGTACTGGGCCGGCAGGACCGGCCCAGACGAGCTGGGGGAGCGGGCGCGGGCGCTGCGAGCCACGCGCTGGCAGGACCAGCGCGCGGCCGCCATCGACCATATCCCCAGCAACGACTTCTCGCTGTACGACCACGTGCTGGATCTCTCCCTCACCCTGGGCGTGATCCCCGACCGCTTCGAGCCCCTGCGCGGGGGGGACCCGCTGGACCTGATGTTCGCGATGGCCAGGGGGGCCAGCGTCGGCGGTGAGGAGATCCCCGCCATGGAGATGACCAAGTGGTTCGACACCAACTACCACTATCTGGTGCCCGAGCTGGGCCCGAGCCAGGTGTTCTCGCTCGACTGGTTGAAGCCGGTCGAGGAGTTCCATGAGGCGCGCGCACTTGGGATCGAGACCAGGCCGGTTCTGCTGGGGCCAGTCAGCTACCTCAGGCTCGCCAAGCCCACCCAACCAGGCTTGGCCACCCTGTCGTTGCTGGACCGTCTGCTGCCCGCCTATGCCGATCTGCTGGCGCGTCTGGCGGCGGCGGGGGCGCGGTGGGTGCAGCTGGACGAGCCATGTCTGGCCCAGGATGCCCCGGTCGAGGTGCTGGAGGCGATCGAGGACGCCTACTCTTACCTGCGGAGCCACGTGCCCGACCTCAAGTTCTTGGTCGCATCCTATTTCGCGGGGCTGGGCGCCAACCTCCAGGCGGCGCTCATGCTGCCGGTCGACGCTCTCCACCTCGACCTGGTGCGGGGCCGGGCCGACCTCGAGCCGGCCCTGGAGTTGGCGCCCGACGCGATCGGCCTCTCGTTGGGAGTCGTGGACGGCCGGAACGTCTGGACGCTGGACCCGGACCCCGCGCTGCGGATGATCGAGCTGGCCGTCTCCAAGCTGGGTCCCGACCGGGTCATGGTTGCCCCCTCCTGCTCCCTGATCCACGTTCCGGTCAGCGCGCGGGGCGAAGCGGAGATCGCGCCGGAGGTCCTCCCCTGGCTGGCCTTTGCCAGAGAGAAGCTGGGTGAGGTGGCCGCACTGGCGGGTTCGGACGGCGATGGGAGCTCCCGGGCGGAGGAGATCGCACGCCTGCGGGAGACCTCCAGGAGACGCCGCGAGTCGGCGCTGCGCCACGATCCGGCGGTCCAGCAGCGCGTTGCCGCGATCAGGCCCGAGGATCTGCGGCGCGCCGGGGATCCCGGTGAGCGCAGGCTCCGAGCGCGCTCCGACCTGGGGCTGCCCCTGCTGCCCACCACGACCATCGGTTCCTTCCCGCAGCGTTCTGAGCTGCGTCAGGCCCGGGCCAGGCTGCGCCGGCAGGAGCTCGGCCAGGAGGAGTACGACGGCATGGTCCGGGAGGAGGTGCGGCGGGTCATCTCCTTCCAGGAGGAGGCCGGCCTGGATGTCCTGGTGCATGGCGAGCCGGAGCGCAACGACATGGTCGAGTACTTCGCGGAGCGGTTGCGCGGGATCGCCACCTCCGACGGGGGGTGGGTCCAGTCCTACGGTTCGCGCTGCACCAAGCCCCCCGTCATCTTCGGAGACGTGTCCCGCCCGGAGCCGATGACGGTTGGCTGGTCGACCTTCGCGCAGAGCCTGACCCAAAAGCCGGTCAAGGGGATGCTGACCGGCCCCGTCACCATCCTCCAGTGGTCCTTCCCCCGCGAGGACGTGCCCCGGAGCCAGACCTGCTGCCAGATCGCCCTCGCCCTCAGAGACGAGGTCGGCGACCTGGAGAAGGCCGGGATCCGCATCATCCAGATCGATGAGCCGGCACTCCGCGAGGCGATGCCGTTGCGCCGGGCCGACCAGCCCGACTACTGGCGCTGGGCGATCGACAGCTTTCGACTGGCGTCGGCCGGGGCCGGCGCCGGGGTGCTGGTCCACACCCACATGTGCTACTCGGAGTTCGGCGACATCATCGAGTCGATCGCCGAGCTGGAAGCGGATGCGCTCTACATCGAGGCGGCCCGCTCCAGCATGGAGCTGCTGGCAGCCTTCGCCGCCATCGGCTACCCGAGCGAGGTCGGCCCCGGCCTCTACGACATCCACTCGCCGGTGGTCCCGACCACTGACGAGATGGCCGAGCGACTGCGGGCGGCCGCCCGGGTCATCCCGCCGGAGCGCCTCTGGGCCAACCCTGACTGCGGGCTCAAGACCAGGCGCTGGAGTGAGGTCGACCCGTCACTGCGCCACCTGGTCGCCGCGGCCCGCCAGGTGGCCGACGAACTGGCAGCCACCCCGGCTGCTTCCGGCTGAGCGGTTGGTCTCCTGGTGAAGGCGTCCTTCGACCCGGCGGCCACAGAGGCTCACTGGCGCCGCCGCTGGGAGGAGCTGCACCTCGGGGAGGCCGACGTGGAGAGTTCGCGCCCGTCGTTCTCGATCGCGCTGCCACCTCCGAACATCACCGGAGCGCTGCACATGGGGCACGCTCTCAATGCGGTCATCCAGGACTCGCTGAGTCGCTTCCATCGGATGCGCGGTTACGAGGTCTGCTGGGTGCCGGGCACCGACCACGCCGCGATCGCAACCCAGAACGTGATCGAAAGGCAGCTTGCCCAGGAGGGGACCACCAAGGAGGAGCTCGGTCGGGAGGCGTTCAACCAGCGGGTGGCCGCCTGGTACAGCACGTATCAGGGGCGGATCGTGGAGCAGCTGCGACGGATGGGGGCCAGCTGCGATTGGACCCGCGAGCGCTTCACCCTGGACGAGGCCTACGTCAGGGTCATCCGCACCGCCTTCAAGCAGCTGTTCGATGAGGGCCTCATCTATCGCGGCCCGCGGATCGTCAACTGGTGCCCGCGCTGCCACAGCGCCATCTCCGACGAGGAGGTGGAGTACCGGGAACACCACGACACCTTCTACTTCGTCCGCTACCGGGAGCCTGACGGCGGCGCCGGGCTGATCATCGCCACCACCAGGCCGGAGACGATCGTGGCGGACGTGGCGGTGGCGGTGGCTCCCGGTGATCCTCGCTTTGTGGGCCTGGTCGGCAAGTCGGTGGTGGAGCCGCTAACGGGCAGGGTCATCCCGGTCATCGAGGACGAGGCCGTCGACCCCCGGCTCGGGACGGGCGCCTTGAAGATCACCCCGGGTCACAGCCCGGACGACTTCGAGGTGGGCCTGCGGCACCATCTGCCCGTCATCACGGTGATCTCCCTGGACGGCACCATGACGGCGCCCGAGGTGCCGGAGCTGGACGGCCTCGAGGTCGAGCCGGCCCGCCAGGTGGCCACGGCCCTGCTGAGGGCGAAGGGGGCGCTGGAGAGCGAGCAACCCCTGGTCCACCAGGTCGGCCACTGTGATCGCTGTGGAGCGGTGATCGAGCCGCTGGTCACCCCCCAGTGGTGGGTGCGCGTCGCCGCCCTGGCCGCCCCCGCGATAGCGGTGGTGGAGCAGGATCAGCTGTCGCTTCATCCTCCCCACTTCCGGCGCCAGTACCTGGAGTGGATGCGCGGTCTCAGGGACTGGTGCATCAGCCGCCAGATCTGGCTTGGGCACCGCATCCCGGTCTCCACCTGCGACCGCGGCCACAGCTTTGCCTGGATTGAGGAGCCCGAGTCCTGCCCGCTCTGCGCCAGCCGCCAGCTGACGGCTGACCCCGACGTTCTCGACACCTGGTTTTCGAGCTCGCTCTGGCCCTTTGCGATTCTCGGCTGGCCCGAGCCCACCAAGGAGCTGGCCCGCTTCTACCCGACCAGTGTGCTCAGCACCGGCCGCGACATCCTCTGGCTCTGGGTGACGCGGATGGTGATGATGGGGCTGCACTTCACCGGCGAGATACCCTTTCACGACGTCATCCTGCACGCCATCATCCTGGGGGCCGACGGCGCCCGGCAGTCGAAGTCGAAGGGGAACGTGGTCGACCCCCTGGAGATGGTCGACAGGTATGGCGCGGATGCGCTGCGCGGCTGGGGGGCGACGGTGGCGATGGGCACCCAGGACTCCAAGTTCGATGAGACCCGGCTGGACGGTTTCTCGAAGTTCGCCAACAAGCTGTGGAACATGGTGCGTCTGCTCCACCTGGTCCACTTCCCCGAGGGTGAGGGGCAGATCCCGGCCAGCCCTGCCCCGGAGGTCGACGCCCTCAGCATCGTGGACCGCTGGATCCTTTCGCGGCTCTCCGGGCTGGTGGGAACCGTCACCGCGGCGATGACCGAGTTCGAGTTGGGCGTCGCCATCGACGCCATCTACTCGTTCGCCTGGCGTGAGCTGGCCGACTGGTACCTGGAACTGGTCAAGCAGCGCCTCCAAGAGCACGACCAGGCCGCCCTGTGGACGACCCGGACGGCCCTGGTGACCCTGCTGGAGCTCCTGCATCCGATCATGCCGTTTCTCACCGATGCGCTCGCGGAGCAGTTTGACCAGATGCCGCCAACCCTCGATCACGGCAGCTGGCCGGAGGTGGAACCGGGGTGGCGCGACGTCGGGGCCGAAGCGGCGCTGGCGGAATTCCAGCAGCTCACCGGGGAGCTGCGCAGCTGGCTGCAGGATCTGGGGGTCAGATTCGGTCGCCAGGCCCCACGGGTTCCAATCACCCTGACTTCTGCCGCCGACCCCGTGGTGGCCGAGCTCATCCGCACCGCCCTGCCCGCCCTGGTGCCGGTGGCTTGGGTCGACCCCACCATCGGCGAGATGGAAGGAGTGGCACCACTGGTGGTGGGTGGGAACACGGTGAGGCTCGCCTCCAGTGCGGCCGCCGCGAGTCCTCAGATCCGCGCTCGGATGGAGCGCGAGCTGGAGCAGTTGGCCCGGCTGCGGGCGCGGTTGGAGTCTCACCTTGGCGGTCCCTTCGCCTCCAACGCCCCCGGGGAGGTCGTCCAGAGGGAGCGGGACCGGCTGGCTGAGGCGTCCCGCCGCGAGGCGGCCTTGCGCAGCTCGCTCGGAATCTGAGTCGGGGACGGCGCATTGCTGTCCCTGACCACCCTGCCGCTGCTGCTGCTGATCCTGCTGGCGGTGGCCACGTTCCTGGCCGGCGCCAGCTCGCGGTCCCTGTTTCCCAACCCGGGGCTGATGGCCAGCTGGACGGTCCGCGTCGGGCTGGTGCTGGCACTGGCGGTGGCGGCCGCGATCCTGGTGCAGATCCAGCCGACCGGGACGGTGGCGGTCACCCTCTGGAGGATCGAGTCCCACCTGCCGGTCACCTTGCAATTCGGAGTCGGTGGCCTGGGCATCGCCATGGTCGCCATGGTGGCCGCCCTGGTGGTGAGCTTCGCCGCCGCGGACCGCCGGCCGCTGGTGTCCGCCGCGCTGGGACTGGCTGCCCTGGGCTCGGTGATGGCGGCGATGTCCGGGGACCTCCTCAGCCTCTTCGTGGGCCTGCAGCTGTCGGCGGCCGGCGGCATCGGCATCAGCTACGCCCGCTCGCCCAGGGCGGCCAGCCACCGCATCGTCTGGGCGGCGGTCGCCGACCAGGCCGTGGCGCTGATCTGGCTGGGGGCGGTGGTGGCGCTCTACCACAGTGCCGGAACGCTCCAGTTCGCCGACGTTCCGACCAGTTCGGTCAATTACGTCCTGGCCGCCATCCTGCTGGTCCCCGCCCTGGTGCGCTTGGGGTCGGTCGCCCTCCTGCTGGCGGCTCCGAGCACCCACCCCGGAGCGCGGGCCCTTGACGTGGCGGATTGGCTGGTGGTGGCCGCGGTGCCAACGGCTCTCGTGATCCTGCTCCGTGACCTCCAGCTCAGCGGAGGGGTCTGGCCCGCGGCCTCCTTCGGCACCGTCCTGGACGCTCTCGGGCTGGCGCTGGCGCTGGGAGTCGCGCTGTGGCTCATGCTCGAGCGTCGCAGGTCGGCGGGACTGGGAGCGCTGCTGCTGGCGGGGGTCGCGCTGACCCTGCTCGGGTTCGGCTCGGACTCCCCATCCGGGGTTGAGCTCGGGGTGGGATCCGCCTTGTTCCTGGAGTTTCTGGCCGGCTTTCTGCCCCGCGCCTTGGGCTCCCCAGGGGACACCGCGCCGGGCACCCGTGGGCGCGGCTGGGCTGGGGCGCTCCTGCGGGCCGGCACGTTGGCGGCCGGGTCCCCCTTGTCCCTGGGCTTCACCACCGCCGTGGTCGGTGTCGGGCTGGGCATGCAGGCAGGCGGAGCCGCCGGCCTGATGCCGACTGTTGGTTACGCTGCCTGTCTGATCCTGCTGTGCCTGCTGATCCCATACTTTCTCGGTCTCAGACTCGAGGGGTCGTCCTGGCGCCTCTGGTTCCTCACGGTTCCGGGCGGGTTCCTGGTGGCGGGCTCGATCGCTGGGGGGTGGGTTCTGACCGGCCTCGCCTCTGCCATCGCATTCTCGGGCGCCACCGTGCCGGTGGCGGTGACGGCCCCGGATCCGCTGTTGGTGCAACTTCCGGGCATCCTCTACCCCCAGGGCTACCTGGCTCTGTTGGCGCTGCTGGTCTGGGTCGCCGTCACCGCCCTGCGCTACGCCGCGGCGCTGCCGGTCGTCCCTGCCCACATCGCCCCCTCGGCTGGCGCGCCGGAGGCGGCTCCCCGGAGCCTGGTGCCGGCGGTCGATCTGAGCGGCGTCCAGAGCGCCGCCCGGTGGGCGCTGCGCGCGGTGACCGTGGGGTTGGAGCTGTCGGAACGTGAGCTGGCGGAGCGGCCGGTGTGGCTCTGGCTGTCCACCGCGGCGGCGATCGCCTGGTTGATGGCGCAGCGATGATCCAGGCGGCGCTGCTGGCGACGGCCGGCTTTCTGGCGGTGGCGGTCACCCTGGTCAGCGTGGGCCCCACCGGCAGCGCCGTGAGCGCTCTGGCGCTGGGCCTGGGGATGGGCGGGCTGGCCTCGCTGACCGGGGGCGTGGCGGCCTTCCTCACCCTGAGCGGGCTGGGGGCTGCGGGATTCGTCCTCATCTCGCTCGGGCGCAGTGTCCCCCGCCTGGCCAGCGCCGGTTGGCTGCTCGGCCGGGCCCCGATCGTCGGCCGGGAGCGGGTGTTTGACGTGCGCAGCCTGCGCCTGCTGGCGGGCGTGGGTAGCCTGATGGCGACCCGCCTGCTCTCCGGACACCTGGCCGCCGGGACCGTCTCCACCCAGGGCCCCGCCTTCGCCTGTGTCTTCGCCTGGGAGGCCGGGGTCATCCGCGTGGCCACCGGGAGGGGGGCGGCCGACCTGGCCCTCGGCTCCTTCTGCGCGGCGATGGGGACCAGCGCGTTCATGCTGTTGAGCTCGGCGCACACCAGCCTGGGCTGGGCGGCCCTGATCCCGGCCGTTCCCGCCGTCCTCCTGGTGGCGCTGGCATGGTCGGCCCCCTGGGAGACAGGATCGTGACCCTGGCGATGGAGCTGACCGGCTGTGCCGTCGCGGCCGCCCTGGCGGGCCTGGTGGGATCGCGATCTCGCTGGATTGCCCTCGTCCTCACCCTGGCCTTCCTGCTCCTGGGTTGTCTGGTCGCCGTCCAGCTGCTGAAGTCCACCGTCCCCCTGGCCCCGCACTGGGTCAGCGGGATGGGAACACTTCGGCCGACCCGGATTGCGGCCGGATTGCTGCTGGGCGCGGTCGCGGCCATGGGGCTGGAGGTCCTGGTGGCTGGCGACTCCGCTCCCACCGCGCCCGCCCAGGCGGTCCTGTTGGCCCTGGTGGGAGCCGCCTTCTGCCTGCTCTCCACCGAGTCCCTGGTCGTGGTGGCGGTCGCGGCCGGGGCCCTGACCGGAGCGGTCTGGCTGCGCTGGCAGCGCTTGCTGGGCCCGCAGCTGCCGGTGCGTTCGGCCGCCCGGCAGTCGGTGCTGGTCTTCAGCTCCTGGCTGGCCGCGGCCGCGGTGGTCCCGGGCGTGCGCACCGGGTCGTCCCCTCCGGTGCTGGCCGCGGTCGTGATCGGCCTGGCGCTGACGGGCCTGGTCGGCGCCATGCCCTTCTCGGTATGGGTCGGAGTCGCCACCCGGATGGGCCGTCCCGAGGCCCTCTACTGGCGCCTGCTCTTTCTGCCCGCGGGGGCGCTGCTGGAGGCCCGGGCGATCGCCCTCAGCCCCGCGGCGGTCGCCGGTCCCCTGCGCGAGATCCTGATCGGGTTGGGCCTGGCCACCGCCCTCTTCTGGGGGGCTCGCGGCCTGCTCGGGCCTGACCAGGGTCGGTATTTCCGGTCCCTCGCCTGTGATTCCGGACTGATCTGCGTGGGGATCGCTCTGGGGACGGTGGACGGGCTCGCCGCCGCGCTCGTCCTGGTGGTCCTCCACTGGCTGAGCGGGGCGGTTCTCAGCGATCCGGGAGGCACCAGGCCCCAGCTGCTGGCCTGGATCGGGCTGTCCGGACTGCCCCCCTTCGGGGGCTTCACCGGGCGGGTGATGGTGGTGCTGGCGGCCGTCTCCTTCAGCCCAACCCTGGCCGCTCTGCTGCTGCTGGTCGGCGGCCTGCAGCTGGGAGTGGCCGCCACCGGCATGCGCTCCATCCTGGCGACCGGTCGGGGTCAGCTGAGTCGCGGGGCGGAGCTGTTGGGCCTGGGAGTGGCGCTGCTGACGCTGGTGCTCGGGCTGGTGCCCGTCCCCGCGGTCCAACTTCTCTTCGGCGTCCGCCCGTGAGCCACATCCTGATCGGGCTGGCACTGTGCGCCGGGGTTCTCCTCTACCCCGGGGGCCTGGCTCTGCTCGGAGCCTCCTGCCTGGTGGCTCTGGGGTCGTCCATCGGTCGCCCGACGAGCTGGCGGGCGTGGGCGTCTCGCGCCTGGCTGCCACTCGGCCTGGGCTCGCTGGCGGTCATACCCCTGCCGTGGCCGGGAAACCCTCTGCTGGCGCTCTCGGTGGGAGGGCTCAGCCAGGTCGGCGTCGGAGGTCTGGCGCTGACGGTGCTGGGAGTCCTCGCGCTGGAGCTGAGGGTCGCTGCCGGCGAGCCCGACCGGGGGGCCCGGGTCATCGCCTCCACCGCCTCCATGGCAGCCCTTGTCATCCTGGCCGAGGTCCTCCGGGCCCCCGACTGGGGCAGCCTGCTGGCGGCGCCCGGGCCCGGCGCCGAGGCCGGTCGGCTCGGGCTGGGGGCCATCTGCCTGCTGGCGGCTCCCTGGGCTGCCGGTCACGAGCTTGGCGCGGACGCAGACGGCACCTGCGCCTGGGCGGCCCGGGCGTCGGTCGCCGGGTTCCTTATGATTCCCCAGGTCTCGGGGTGGCCGGTCTGGGCCGGCATTGGGGGCTGGCTCTTGGCGTGCCTGCTGCTGGGTTCCCTGTGGGCTTCTGGCCGGCGGCTCGTCCCCGGTGGACCCGCGGATCCGGGCTGGCGCCGCCCGGCTGGTAGACTTAGATCCCCGTGAAGGATTCGCGCGGGGACAGGCCGGGCGTCAGCCGCGGCCAAGCACTGGAACTGGGAGGCTTATCAAGGACGTGGCGGAGTTAGTCCTGGCCTCCGGTTCCAAACGTCGCCGCGAACTCCTGGTGCGCCTGGGGCTCCGGTTCACGGTCCTTCCGCCCGATATCGACGAGGCGATGGTGCCGGGCATGTGCGCGGACCTGGCGGTGCAGCTGGTGGCTCGGGCCAAGGCCCACGCCGTGATCTCGCAGATAGGTTCGCAGGGCTCGGCCTACGTGCTGGCCGCCGACACCGTGGTGATGGGGCCGACCGGGCTGCTCGGCAAGCCGCTGACGGAGGCGAGGGCCCGGGAGATGCTCCGCGCACTTCGCGGGCAGCGGCACGTGGTGCTCACCGGTGTGTGCGCCATCTGTCCCGGGACCATGAAGGAGAGCACCGCGGTGTCGCGATCGGCGGTGCGGATGCGGGCCTTCGACGACGAGGAGCTGGAGCAGTACGTCGCCGGCGGGGAGCCCCTTGACAAGGCCGGCGCCTACGCGGTCCAGGGCCTCGGGGGGTCCTTGGTGGACGCGATCGGTGGTCGAACTGACACCGTGATCGGCCTCGACTGTCAGATGGCGATGCAGCTGCTGAGCGAGGTGGGCTATCCGGACCCGCTGCCCACCGCTCCCGACCACCCGGTGCCCTTGGGTAAGTCGGCCACCACCAGGCGGCCACTCGCCAGCTCCAATCGCAGTGGAGGGGCCCGCTGAACCTGCCGCGACGCATGGGGGTGGCCGCCTGCCTTCCCGTGGTCGGGTTGGCGGCGGCGCTGACGACCTCATGCGGGGGCGCGTCGATTCCCAGCACCCTCCAGGTGTCCTCCCAGGTGATCTCTCCGACGGGCAGCTCCGGGTCGACCGAGGCGGTGGCGCAGGGCACCACCGCCCAGGTTCAGGTGACCGTCACCAACCAGGGGGGCTCTGCCTTCAGAGGGGTTACCGTGCGCATGGCGGTCCCCAGTGGCCTGGTCTTCACCAGCACCGCGTCCCTGGTGGCGAACGGCGATGCGGTGCGTTCGGCCGACATCGTCCCCGCCAGCCGGGACGCCACTCTGACCTGGGGCAGCTGGACGATCGGGCCGGGCTCGGCGGGTCAGGCCAGCCAGGTTGTGATAACCGCCAACCTGGAGGCGACCGGCGCCGCCGGGTCGGTGCATGTGCTGCCTGAGGTCTTTGCCAGCGGCTACCCGAATTCGCTTGCGGGGCCGCCCGTGACCGTGGAGATCACCCCGGCCCCGTCGCTGAGCCTGACCCTGCACGCCAACCCCGCGGCCGTGACCGCCGGGTCGATGGTGACCTACGACGCCGTGATCACGAACACCGGCAGCGGCTCGGCTCCCGGGACCACCCTGTCGATCACGCTCCCATCCGACTTCGATTACGTCACCACCGAGTCCACCTCCGGCAACGCCAGCACCTCGGGCGCGACCTACCCGGTGGTGGGCTCGGTGATCCCCACCTGGTCGGGGTTCGACATACCCGGCCAGTCGGGGTCGGGACCGGGGCTGCTCACGCTCACCTTCGAGGTCAAGGTGCTTCCGGACGTCGGCCGGGGCGTCTACTCGGCGACCGCCGGGCTGGTGGCCAGCAACGGCTCGGCCTCGCAGAATGAGGTCCAGCTGAACTACGGCCCCCTGGCGGCTGTGACCGTGACCGGCCCCTGAGCTCGGTCGTGCCACCGGCCGCGGCTCTGGTCGGTTCCCCGGTCTGGTAAACTCACCACTTCGGGTGAGTTGATGATGGATGTCAGCTTCGATGCCCGTGGCGGAGCCCTGCGGCCCCCGATCATTTCCAGGAGTTCTGAATGTACGCCATAGTCCAGATTGGCGGCCGCCAATATCGGGCCACCCCCGGGCAGCGGGTTGTGGTCGACCGGCTGGAGGTGGAGCCTGGGGACGAGATCCAGCTGCAGGACGTGCGCATGGTGGTCTCCGAGTCCGGTGATTCGGCGGCGACGGTCGTGGGCACGCCCACGGTCTCCGGGGTCACCGTGACCGCGACCGCGCTCGGCCACCTGCGGGGCCAGAAGGTCCTGGTCTTCAAGTACAAGCCCAAGAAGCGCTACCGCCGCCAGCGTGGTTTTCGCGCGGAGTTGACCGAGCTGAGGATCGACTCCGTGGGGTCCCGGCCGCAGACCACCAAGCGAGCGGCCGCCCGCGTCAAGGCCGCTGACCAGGCCGAGCCCGAGGCCGCTACAGCCTCCGAGCCGCAGGCGGCAGTGGTGGAGGGTCAAGCGCGCGCCGCGTCTGCCCGCGCCCCCCGGAAGCCCACCGCCAAGCGATCACCGAAGGCGGCCGCGGCCGAGAAGGAGTCCGAGGTGGAGGAGCCAGGCGATGGCGCATAAGAAAGGCGGCGGCAGCAGTCGGAACGGCCGGGACAGCAACTCCCAGCGGCTGGGGGTGAAGGTCTACGGAGGCGAGTCGGTCCTCGCCGGGGCGGTGCTGGTGCGCCAGCGGGGCACCAGGATCCTGGCGGGTCCGGGGGTCGGGGTCGGCAAGGACCACACCCTGTTCGCGCTCAGCAGCGGCCAGGTGAACTATCA
>JAKABA010000389.1 GCA_021802115.1 bacterium
CGGCTACCCCGGCACCATCGCCAGCCTCTGGCAGCGAATGGGCAGAGCCGGGCGCCGCTCGGGAGCTGCCCTGCAGATGCTGATCACCGGCGGCGGACCGTTGGACCAGTTCCTGGCGCGGCACCCTGAGTACCTTTTGGAGCGGTCGCCGGAGCGAGCCTTCGTCGACCCGGACAATCTCCTGATCCTGGCCGGCCACCTGCAGGCGGCGATCTTCGAGCTTCCGCTCAGGGACGGCGAGCCCTTCGGGGGAGCTGACGTCGCCGGACTCCTGGAGGTGTTGCAGGAGGACGGCCTGGTGCACCGGGCCAACGGCAGCTGGCACTGGGCGGCCGACGCCTTCCCCGCCGACGCCATCAGCCTGCGGACCGCGGCCTCCAGCAATGTGGTGATCATGGACACCTCCGCCAGCAGTGGATCGCCGGCCCAGGGCCCCCAGGGAAGCTGGGCGGGAACCGGGGGCGGCCGGGCCGGCGCCGGCGCCAGGGTGGTGGGTGAGCTCGACGAGTGGTCGGCTCCCCTGCTGGTCCACGACGACGCGATCTACATGCACCAGGGGCGCCAGTTCCACGTCGAGCGGCTGGACTGGGAGGAGCGCAAGGCCTACGTCCACCCGGTGTCGGTCGACTACTTCACCGACGCGGATCTGAGGGTCGGACTGCAGGTGCTGGAGCGGTTTGCAGGCCCGGTGCCCGACCCCGGCGGCGCCACCGCCAGGAGCCACGGGGAGGTGCGGGTCAGCGTGCTGGCCGCGATGTACCGCAAGATCAAGCTCCTTACCCACGAGACGGTCGGGTCCGGACCGATTCGGGTCCCGGAGCGGGACCTGCAGACCACCTCCTACTGGTGCTCCTTCCCAGGCGTCGGCGCGTCCCGGCGCGTGGGGCTCGGAGCGGGGCTGGAGGCGGTGGGCCATGCGCTGGGACAGATCGCCTGCCTGGTCTCCATGTGCGACCGCCGCGACCTCGGCGTGGTCACCGAGGTGAGGGCCGCCCTGCGAGCGCTGCCCCCGGTGGTGGACCGGCAGGTCGGCCAGGAGGAGTTCGAGCCGGGCCTGAGGCCCGCTGCCTCAGGAGGACTCGCTCCCCCTCCGGGAGAGGACGGGCCGTGCGTCTTCATCTACGACGTGCACCCTGGCGGGGTCGGCCTCAGCGCCCGCCTCTTCGATCTCCACCGGCAGCTCCTGGAGGGTGCGGCCGCTCTGCTCAGGGAGTGTGACTGCTCCTTCGGATGCCCCGCCTGCGTGGGCCCGGTCGCAGGATTGGAGCAGGGCGCGAAGGCCGCCGCACTGGAGCTGCTGGGGGATGGGGGATGGTGAGCCAGGGCCTGCGGCTGAGGTTGGCCGCACTGCAGGGTGACCCATCGTTCAGGCTGGGCCCGAGACAGTCCCGTGGGCTGGAACCCGACGCCACCCAACCGTCGCTGGGCGAGCTGACAGAGAGTGTGGCGCCGCTGGGCTTTCTTTGGGATCCGGTTCGGGGGATTCTGGTCCGGGCGGTGCGGGTCCCACTCTCGGAGCTCGGCCTGCGGCCGCCGTGTCTCACCTGGGAGGTGCTGGCCCCGCTCGCGGAGGCGGTGCCGCATCGGGGCCCGGTGTCACTGCTCAGCTTCGACCTCGAGACCACCGGCCTGCAGAAGGGGGCGGGTACAGTGCCCTTCCTCTATGGCTGGGCGTCATACCGGGAGGGGATCGACTCGATCCAGGTGGAGCAGTGGCTGCTCCCGGAGCTGGGGGAGGAGGCCCCCCTGGTGCGCGCCGCGCTGGCCGAGATGTCTCAGGCGGCGCTGGTGCTGAGCTACAACGGCTCCAGCTACGACCTGCCGCTTCTGCGGGCACGGATGGTGATGGCCGGGGTGGATCGCCCCTGGCCTGCCACCGCCCATCTCGACCTGCTTCCGGTCGTGCGCCGGCTCTTTCGCCACCGTCTGGATCGGTGCACCCTGCGGGTGGCTGAGGAGGAGCTGCTGGGCCAGAGGCGACCGGCCGACCTGCCCGGTCGGGAGGCCCCCGAGCGCTATTGGCAGTTCCTCCGGTCCGGCGACGCCACCCCGCTGGCAGATGTCGTGCGGCACAACCAGCAGGACGTGCTCTCCCTGTTGGCCTTGGTGCAGCGTCTCGGGCGGCACCTGGAGCTTGAGGGGGCCGAGCCCAGCGACTGGTTGAGCCTGGGGCGCTTCGTCGAGTCACGGGGCGATCTCGCCGGGGCGCGCGTCGCTTACCAGAGGGCCGAGGAGGTGGCCCCATTCCCGCTGGATCGGGCGGCCGCGCTGCGCAAGGCGAGGCTGCTGCGGCGGGAGGGGAGGGCGGCGGAGGCGCAGCAGGCGTGGCAGTCACTCTGGGAGCGCTGGCGCGACCCGGAGGCGGCCGAGGCTCTCTGCGTCGACCTGGAGCACCGTCAGCGGGACGTTCCGGCGGCGCTCAGCCTGGCGCGGGATGCGCTCCGGGAGGCGCCGGTCGGCTGGGATCAGCGGTTCGCCAAGCGCATCTGGAGGCTGCGCAGCCGGCTCGGGGATGACCCCTCAGATCCTGAGCCGATGCGCTCGCATCGAGTCTCCGGCGAGTCGGAGCGCCCCTGGGCCACCTGGCTTCCGGGCGGCGAGTCGTACGAGGCCTGGCTGATCCTACGGCGGGGAGCCCGGCCCGTCGGTAGGTCTGAGCCCGGCCGGGTCGTGGCCAGGGCGGGATAGCGGGGGGCGCTCGCGCGGGACCATCGCCTCGATGAGGCGGTGGAACTCCTCCTCGGCCGCCTGCCTCTGAAACAGCAGCCGCAGGCGGGTTAGCGGGTCTGACATCGCGGCCGCCACCTCGCGCTCGGCCAGCTCGCGGACCAGGCGCAGATCGGCTATGGAGGTATCCGACGACTCCAGCAGTTCCTGGATGAGGGTGATCGCCAGCAGGTCGTGGCGGTTGAAGTGGCGCCGCCCCGCGGGGTCCCGGGACGGCTTGACCACTCCACTCTGCTCCCAATAGCGGAGCACTCGAGGGCTGATGCCGACCT
>JAKABA010000079.1 GCA_021802115.1 bacterium
CTCGCCCACTCCTTCAAGTTCATCTCCGCTCACTATAGCTCAGCGTACGAGCAACTGTTCGTAACCCCTCTTCCCACCGCCGCCGCGACCCGGGTCACGTCATCGACCAGGGCCGTGAACGCTGCTGGGTCCAGGGACTGCGCGCCGTCGGAGAGCGCCTCCGCCGGCCGGGGGTGCACCTCCACCAGGAGCCCGTCGGCGCCGGCGGCGACGGCAGCTCGCGCGATGGCGGAGACGTAATCCGCGCGGCCGGCGGCATGGCTGGGGTCCACCACCACCGGCAGCGAGGTCAGCCGCTTCAGAACCGGCACCGCGGTGATGTCAAGGGTGAAGCGAACAGTCGGCTCGAAGCTCCGGATCCCCCGCTCGCAGAGCGCAACCTGCTGATTGCCCCCCGCCAGGATGTACTCGGCCGCCTGCAGCCACTCGTCAATCGTGGCCGCCAGCCCACGCTTGAGCAGAACCGGGCGATCGACGGCGCCACAGGCCTGCAGCAGGCGGTAGTTCTGCATGTTGCGCGCACCCACCTGAAGCACGTCGGCGTAGCCGGCGACCAGCTCCACATCCTCACTCGCGAGCACCTCGGTGATCACCGCCAGGTCATGGCGGTCGGCCACCGAGCGGAGCATGCGCAACCCCTCCTCGCCCAGCCCTTGAAACGAGTAGGGCGAGGTCCTGGGCTTGAAGGCGCCGCCCCGCAGCACCTTGACCCCCAGAGCGGCCACCAGCTCGGCCGCCTCCTCAAGCTGCTCCCGCCCCTCGACGGCGCAGGGCCCGGCCATCAGGAGCACCCCCTCACCACCCAGCACCGCGCCGTTGGCAAGGACGATGGTCCGGTCCAGGGGATGGAAGTCACGGCTGGCCAGCGGGTAGTCGTGCAGCACCCTCACCACCCGCTCTACCCCCTCCAACGCCCCCAGGCTGTCGAGGTCGGTGTCGGTCTCGTGCCCCACCACCCCCACGATCGTCCGCTCCCGCCCGTGCGAGACGTGGGGGGTGAAGCCCAGCTGGCGGATCCGGTGGACCACGGCCCGGACCTGGGTCTGGCTGGCGTGCGCCTCCATCACGATCACAACTGTTCTCCGGTGGTGAGGTCGGGTCGCAGCGAGGCCGCCTGGCCCAGGTAGGCGTGCCGGATCTGGCCCTGCGTGAGCTTCGAATTCACCAGCATCAGAGCTCGCAGGCAGCGCCTCACCCGGGTGTCCCCGCCGTGCTCTCGGACCATCAACAGGGGCACTTCCGAGTAGCCGAGTGACCGGGCGGCGGCGGCGGGATTGACCGGTCCCAGGTCGTCCTGAAGGGTGAAGATCAACGCCGCGACGTCGTCGGGCGCGACCCCGTTGGGTGCGGTCATCGCTTCCAGCAGGTCAGCGACCGCACTCCTGACGCTCGTTCGGTCGGCATCCGGGGCCACGGTCACCGCCCCTCGGACCCCCCGGCAGGCGCTCTCGCCAGCCGCCTCCACGCCCACCCCTGAAGAACCTTGCCGCATCCACACACCTCCTCTGACAATTGCTGGGAGGTGGAGCGGAGGCTGAGCCCGACGAAGGCGCGGATTCCGCTCCACGCCTCCCGCTCCGGGCTCGCCCGGGTGGACTACCCGGGATGCGAACCCACGCAGGGCGTGGCGTGTCGATACGCATAAAATCGCACGCCCTGCCTGCGCGGGTCCATCGAGCCCAGATTCCAACCGTGCATCTTGCCCGTAAGCGTGACGGCTCAGGCGGGCTGAGTCAAGCCCCGGACCCCTCACGACGCCGCTACCACACTCAGGAACATGCGCAGGAGCGCGGGACCATCCGGGGTCAATACCGACTCGGGGTGGAACTGGACGCCAAAGCGCGGCAACCGACGATGGGCCAGGCCCATCACCAGCCCATCCTCAGTTTCGGCCACCACCTCCAGCTCATCCGGGAGGGATGACCGCTCCACCACCAGGGAGTGGTAACGACCGACCGGGACCGGCGACGGGAGTCCCGAGAAGAGCCCGGTTCCCCGATGCACGACCTGGCTGACCTTGCCGTGCACCGGCACCGGAGCCCTGACGACCATCGCTCCATAGGCCTCGGCGAGAGCCTGATGGCCCAGGCAGACCCCGAGGATGGGGAGCCCCTCTGGCAGTTCGTGGATCAGCTCGATGAAGCAGCCGGCGTCGCCCGGTCGGCCCGGACCCGGGGAGAGGATGAGCCCGCTGGGCCGGAGCTGCAGGACCTCGCCTAGGGTGGTGCCCACCGATGGGACCACGGTCACCTCGTGCCCCTCGGCTCCCACGAACTGCACCAGGTTGTAGACGAAGGAGTCCTGATGGTCGACGACCACGATCACTGGGTGTGCCTCCCCCCGCTCACGGCCGCCAGGATGGCCGATGCCTTGGCCTCCGTCTCCCTCAGTTCCGCCGCGGGATCAGAGTCAGCCACGATGCCGGCTCCGGCCTGCACGTGGATCTGGCGGTGGGCCAGCACCGCAGTCCGGATCGTGATGCAGAAGTCAAGATCTCCGGCGAATGACACATACCCGACCGCGCCTGCGTACGGGCCCCGGGCGGTGGGCTCCTCGCGGGCGATGATCTCCATGGCGCGCCGCTTCGGGGCGCCAGTCACCGTGCCGGCTGGGAAGGTCGCGAAGAGCGCATCGAGGCAGTGGCTGCCCTCGGCGAGCTCACCCTCGACGGTGCTCACGATGTGCATGACCCGGGGAAAGTTCTGCACCGACATCAGCTCGGACACGCGCACGGACCCGGGGGTGCAGACCCGGCCGAGATCGTTTCGGGCCAGGTCCAGCAGCATCGCGTGCTCCGCCCGTTCCTTGGGATCCGCCAGCAGCTCCTCGGCGAGCCGGCGATCCTCCGCTTCGTCCTCTCCCCGGGGTCTGGTCCCGGCGATGGGGCGGGTCATCGCCTGGCGCCCGAAGACCTTCACCAACGGCTCAGGCGAAGAGCCGGCCAGCTCCAGATCCGGCAGGCGCAGGAAGAACATGGCCGGCGAGGGATTGGTCCGGCGCAATCGCCGGTAGACCTCCAGCCCTGACTGGAAGGCGGGGACCGAAAGCCGGCGCGAGAGCACCGCCTGGTAGATGTCGCCCTCCGCGATGTTCTGCTTGATCCTTCCCACGCCGGCCCGGAAGGTGTCGCCGGAGATGTTCGGAGCTGCGGCCAACGGCCTGGAGTACCCCTCGTCGGCCGGCTCCGCGGATGGCGCCAGGTGGCTGAAGTCAGCGACCATCTCCTCCAGGGCCGACGCCCCGACCGGGTAGCCGTCCTCCGGCCGGATGTGGCAGACCAACACCAACCGCCCACCGCGATGGTCGAACACCGCCGCCCGGTCCAGAAGCAGCAGCTGGATCGGAGCGCCGAAGTTACGACCTCGGCCGGATGGGCACAGGTGGCCATCAATGAGGTTGGCGGCCTCATAGGCGAACATCCCCGCCAGCCCTCCGGTGAGGGTGGGCAGGCCGGGCACGGGGGGTGCCGCCAGGGCCCGAGCCAGATGCCGCAGCGACGCGGCGGGGCCGCCACCAGGGCTCGACCAGCTTTCAAGGATCGGGAGCAGCCGCCGGGGGGTGTGAACGACCAGGCCGGAGCGGTCCACCATGATCACTGCTGCGGGGTCCCACCCGATGATGGTGTGGGGTCCCGGGTCCCCCCATATGTCAAGGCTCTCCAACAGGATGCCCGGCCCCTGGCTGGACAGTTGCTCGAACGCGACCGCGGGCACGGCCGTGTCGATGGGGAGCTCCACCCACATCGGGACCAGCGGCGACCTCCCCACCTGGCCCGCGATCGCCTCGGGCCCGGGCTTGATCTGCAGGGGTGCTGTCAATTGACCCTCCTGAACAAAAAAGAACCCCGGGCTGGTGGGCCCGGGGCTTGGTGCCGTTTCTCTGGGCGGTTGCTTCAGAGGCGCGCGGACACAGAACCCCGCTGGGGCCACCACCAACGCGCCACCGTTTCATAACGCATCGCCACCAGAGGATTGTGCTCGTGCCGGCCCGGGCGAGTCAACCTCGGATTCAAAGCTGGCGCCGCCGTTCGCCGCTTCCGGGTGTCCAGGGATCGCACCTGTCGATCCCTGCTGGCTCGAGGCAGCAGGAGTTGTCGGGCGTCGGCTGATCCCAGTTCGGATCCGGAGCCCCACATCAGGGACTGCTGTCGGGAGCCGGCGCCCAGAGCAACTCCTGGCGCTGCGGCGTCTCCAGGGCCACCCCCTTGATCCCGCGCACCGTCAGCACGGAGGCCGCCTCCACCGAGGTAGTGCCGCCGCTGGTGGGGCGCCAGGACCCCGCCTCCTGCCAACCGCCACCGGCAGCCTCCACCCAGATCTGGCAGCGCAACCAGGCCGGGAGCCCCGACACCCTGATCACCAGCTGGGTCCCCCACGGTCTGGCTTCGTAGGCCACGGTCCCGCTCGCATGGACCCACCGTGAGATCGGCTGGAACGAGACCGTAGAGCCGGAGCCGTGGAGGAGCAGGGCGACCGCAGCGATGGCCAGCGCCGCCGCACCTGCCACGCTCCCGCTAGCCACCAGCCGGAATCGCCGGCGGCGCCGGTCAGCGCTGTCCGGCCGCGGCCAGGACCGCGTGCCGGGTCCGGCCCGGGCCACCATCGGGGCCACGGATTGCAGCTCGGTCAGCTCGCGGCGGCACGCGGCACATCCCCTGAGGTGGGCCTTGAGCTCCTGCGCTTCGCCGGGAGCCAGGGCCCCCAGTGCGAAGGCCCCTAGATCAGCGCGAAACCGGTCCGGGGAGCTCACCGCTCATACCCCATCTCATCCAAGATCAGACGGAGGCAGCGCAGCGCATAGTAGGTCCGGGACTTCACCGTGCCCTCGGGAATCCCCAGCACGCGGGCCGCCTCAGCGACGGTGCGCTGTCGCCACACGCACTGGGCCAGCACCTGGCGATGCTCCGGGCTGAGCCGGCCCATGGCTTCCCGCACCACCACGGCCTCGAGCGCCGCTTCGAACGCCGACTCCTCCGTCAGCTCGGGCGGGGAGGCTGCCATCTCGGCGCGGCGGCGGCGCGCCCGCGCCCGCCAGCGATCGGACATGACGTGGCGCGCCACCGTCAGCAGCCAGCCCCGCGGGGAAGAGCCGGACGCCGTGAACGCCTGGGGATTGCGGCACGCTCGCAGGAACGTCTCCTGCACGATCTCCTCTGCCAGCTCGCGGTCCCCGGTCGCGCGCAGGGCAACCGCGAGCACCGCCTGGCGGTGCTCGCGCACCAGGCCGGGCACATCCGCTTTCGAAGTGTCCCAGGGTACAGCCAGGAAGTCGCCGGTGGCTCCTGCCATAGGCCCATGCTGCAACACCGAATCCCGAGTGGCAAGCCCCCGCTCGGCCGGCGCCAGGCTGTTGAAGTCTTCCCTGGAGTCGTGCGGCCGCGGGCCGCGCCAGCCCGCTCCCTGTCCCGCCGACCACCTATCCTGGAGCCGTGAGGGCCAACTGTATCCAGGACGGTCAGCTCGTCTGGCAGGAGGTCGCGGACCCCAAGCCCACCGAGCACGACCTCCTGGTCAGGGTCGCCGCCGCCGGGGTGAACGCCGCCGACGTGCTCCAGCTCCGTGGGCATTACCCGGCTCCGCAGGGAGCCCCGGCTCAGATCCCCGGTCTGGAGCTGGCCGGCGTGGTGACAGCGGTGGGCCAAGCGGTGCGCCGCTTTCGCGTCGGGGATCGGGTCATGGCGCTGGTTGCGGGAGGTGCCCACGCCGAGTTGGTGGCAGTCGACGAGGGATCGACCCTGCATGTACCCCCGGCCCTCGACATGGCGGCGGCAGGAGGGTTCCCCGAGGTGTTCATCACCGCCTGGGACGCGCTCTTTCTCCAGGCCGGACTCCAGGTCGGTGAGCGGGTGCTGGTCACCGGTGCGGCAGGCGGGGTCGGCACCGCCGCGATCCAGCTGGCCTCCGCCGCAGGGGCGAGCGTCACCGCGTCCTCGCGCAACCCCGACCGACTTGGCGACCTGCTCGCGCTCGGAGCTCGCCTGGCGCTCTCACCGGAGGAGGCGCTGGCCCGGGGTCCCTTCGACGTCATCCTGGAGCTGGTGGGCGGAGCCGGAGTCGCCCAGGGGCTGTCCGTACTCGCGAACCGGGGCCGGATCGCGGTGATCGGGCTGGGCGCCGGGCGGTCGGTCGAGCTCGACCTCTCCTTGTTGATGGCCAAGCGTGCCCGGATCTTCGGGTCTACCCTGCGGGCGCGCAGCCTCGCTGAGAAGGAGCTGGTGACCCGCAGCGTCGCCGACCACGTCCTGCCCCTGCTGGAGTCCGGCCGGGTCAGGGTTCAGGTCGCGGCCACCTACCCGATGGAGGCGGCCGGTCAGGCCTACGCCCATCTCAGCAGCGGCGGCAAGCTGGGCAAGATCGTCCTCACCACACCGGCGGCCTGACCCGGACTCCACCGCGGGGTCTACTCTCCCACCGGCGTTGGTAGAGTAGGAACATGGAGGCGTCACCGTCCGCCGGGCAGATCGTGGTGCCGGTGCTGGAGGTGCCGGCACCGCAGGCGGTCGGACAGCTCTCCTTCTGGAACGACGTCGGCCTCGATCAGCTGCCGGTGCGCGAGATCGCCAGCGCCGAACTGGTGCGACAGCGAGTCTGTGAACTGGCCCGGGAGATCGCCGCCGACCTCGGCGGCGAGCCCCTCACGCTGGCCGTCGTGCTCCGTGGGGCCTTCGTCTTCGCGGCCGATCTGGCTCGCGAACTCATCGCCAACAAGATGGAGAACCTGCTCATCACCTTCTTCCACGCCAGCAGCTACCGGGGCACCAAGGCGTGGCGGGCGCCCGTGATCCAAGAGCTCGGGGAGATGAGCCGCGACGGCCACCAGACGATTCTGATCATCGACGACATAGTCGACGCCGGTCACACCGCGCACGCGATGATCCAGCGGCTCAGCTCGCCCCACCGGCGGGTCGAATACTGCTCCCTGTTGGACCGGCCCGAAGGGCGGGAGGCTCCCGTTCACCCCCGCTACGTCGGCTTCCGCCTGGACGGCCCAGGCTTCGTGGTCGGCTATGGGCTGGACTATGACGACAAGTACCGGGAACTGCCGTACCTCGCTCAGTGGATGCCCCCCTCGGCTCCAACCTGAGGGCTGCGGCGGGGCCAGGCCACCCGGGGCCTGGCCCCGCCCACCTCAACTCGCGGGTTGAGTTCCTGCGCTCAGCTCGCGGCCGATGCTCCCCACCGACATCACCCAGTAGGCAATGCCGGCTACGAGGATCCCCACCGCCCAGCTGAAGTCCGCCCCACCGGTGATCTTCGAGATCGGGCCGACGAAGGAGGGTACGTAAAAGGCCGCGTCGATCCACATCATCGCCGCCACCATCCCCAGCCCCTGAGCGATGAGGGCCTTCCAGTTGACGCCACCGTTGCGCCAGTACAGACCGCCTCTGGTTGAGGCCAGCGAGTCGGCGTCGTAGCGCCCCCGACGGAGCAGATAGTCGACCGCGAGAATCCCGAACCACGGGCCCAGCCAGACCACGATGTAGTCCAGAAAGCCCGAGAGGTCGGTGTAGAAATTGCCCTTGAAGATGACCAGGATCGTCACCGCCCCCGCGACCACGGTGTCGATCACCACCGCCCCCCAGCGCTTCACCGGCAGCCCCAGCGCCTGCAGGGTCACCCCTGAGGAGTACAGGTCCATGGAGTTGATGGCGAACAGCTGGGGCAGGACGAGGATCAGAAACGGCCAGAAGAACCAGCTCGCGAAGGAGGAAGGCACCCCGGTGACCGCGGTCGCCTTGGGGCTCACGATGAAGGCCAGCGCACCCAGCAGCTCGAGCAGGATCGAGGGGATCGCGGCTCCCAGCGTCGCCGCCCAGAAGGTCCTCGCCTTGGCGGTCGCCCGCGGGAGATACCGCGAGTAGTCGCTGGCGTTCTCGGTCCACCCCAGGCCGCCGGCGGCGATGATCAGCACCACCGCGGTGGTCCAGACCGCCCAGGACGCCTGCTGGTGGAAGTGGGCCAGGTTGACGTGGGGCACCACCAGGACCGCCATCAACGCGAACAGCAGGATGAACACGAAGGAGAGGTAGCGCAGGGTCTTGGTGATCATGGCGTGGCCGAAGAAGGGGACCACGAACTGGATCGCCACCGCCGCCAGGATCACCAGCAGCTTCAGCCCCGTGCTGGCTCCCACCCCACCCCTGGCGAACAGCGCCAGCGTCACCAGAACGATGAGGACGATGCCCTCGATCTCGAACCCCACCTGGGTCAACCAGTTGAACGCGGACACCACCCGGTTGCCGTTGATCCCGAATGGCGCTCTGGACACCATGAAGGCGGTGGTGCCGGTCTCGGGCCCGGGCAGGCTGGCCAGGCCGAGGAAGACGTAGGCGACGTTGCCGACCAGGATGGCGAGCAGCGCCTGCCCGAAGGAGAGGCCGAACGATGTGACCAGAGCGCCGTAGACCAGGTATTCGACGTTCCAGATGCCCCCCGCCCAGAGCCAGAAGAGACCGGCCGGGGTCATGTGGCGCTCCGAGACGGGGATGAGCTCGATCCCGCGCTGCTCCACCTTGAGCGCGGCGTAGTCGTCGTCCGGCGCCAAGCCCATGCGCGCCATAGGTTGACTGGTTGCCAAGCCTCTCCTCCCATTGGGGTCTGGTAACGTGTCGGCGGCCCCGCGCCACGCCGTGTAGGACATTGTCCTCTATATGTGGTGGTATGTCAATGTCGACGCCACAAGATACTGGGTAGGACTGTCGAGTCGGCTCATGCCGTCAGGTGCCCGCCGAGGGGTCGGGGACAGCCCTGCTGGGGCCTGCCACGGGCGGGCTCAGCCGCGGAACCGGGGAGACCAGCGCCGCATGGACCAGAGCGCGCAGAGGTGGGCGGATCTGGAACTTGGGGTCCTCTTTGGCCCCGGACTCCTCCAAGAGCCCCGCCTGAACCAGCGCTGAGAGGTGATAGATGCTCTCATCGGTGGTCATCCTGGTCGCCTCGGCCACCTCCCCGGCGCTGGCGGCGCCGGTCACCAGGCAGCGCACCACCGCCAGCCGCGGCACCGTGGCCAGGGCGTGCAGCAGATCGGCAGCCGACTCCAGCTGCTGGTCCGGAGGTGGGGACTCTCCCGCCAAGGTGGCGCCCCCGGTCCGGCGGGGCAGATACACCGTGTGCAGCAGCGCCTCGCCGACCGTGGCTCCGGTGCTGTGGCGGGTGAGGAACAGGTAGAGCGCGGCCAGCGCCGCCAGGACCACCACCCCGTCGGCCCAGGTCGCGACCAGCCCGACGCCGGTCACCCGGCGGGCCAGCGTCAGCAGACCCGTCAGCACGCTGGCGACCACCCCCAGGTCGACCAGGGCCGCCAGTGCGGTCTTGAGCCAGCCGGGCACGTTCACCAGGGGCTCGCGCTCGCGGGCGGGAGCTCTCCGGAGCGCCAGGTAGCCGCCGACTCCGATCACCAGCAGGATCGCCCCCTGGACGGCGAGCTTGGCCAGTCGGGTCAGAAAGTGCTCGACCGGGATCCCCGCGACCACGCCCAGGGCGACAAACGCCACCACCCAGATCGCGGTGCTGGGGATCAACCCCTCCAGGAAGGTGCGCCTCCGGACGCCGAACGCTCCCGCCACCAGGGTGGTGTAGATCCGCAGCCCGGGGATTAGCCGCGAGGTGCCGATGCCCACCGGGCCGGCGGCCTGGACCCGACGCGACACCCGGTCCAGCGCCTTGGCCTGATGGAATCGGACCGCCAGCCCAGTCAATCCGTGCTCCCCCACGATCCTCGCCCAGCTGAAGCCCACGACCGCCCCCGCCACGCAGACGGCAAAGGCCAGGGGCACGAAGACGAAGGGGTCGAGGCCGCCAGCCGCGATCAGCAGGCCCCCGGCCAGCAGTGTCAGCTCTCCCGGAGCGAAGGGCAGCGGCACCCCGGCCTCTTCGATGAACAGAAGGCTGCACAGCAGCACGATCGCCACCACCCCGTGTAGGCCGGAGAGGAAACCCACCACTCACCTCTTACGAAGATCGGCGGCGGCGCGACCCGGTCGTGGTGCCACCGCCGAAGTCCCGATCAGCGCAAGCGCCGGTAGCGGCGGATGAGCTCATTGGTGGAGCTGTCGTGCTCTAGGCTGGGGTCGAGCCGGGACTCCAGCTCGGGGGTGATCCGGTCCGCCAGCAGCTTGCCCAGCTCGACCCCCCACTGATCGAAGGAGTCGATCCCCCAGATCACCCCTTCCACGAAGGTCTTGTGCTCGTACAGCGCGACCAGCTTGCCCAGGCTCTCCGGGGTTAGGCGGTCGATCAGGATGGTGGTGGTGGGCCGGTTGCCCTCACATACGCGATGCGGGATCTGCCACTCGGGGACCCCGGCCTGGCGCAGCTCCTGAGCCGACCGGCCAAAGGCCAGCGCCTCGGTCTGGGCTAGCATGTTGGCCATCAGGAGATCGTGGTGCCGCCCCAGCGGATGCAGCGGCTCGCAGAATCCGATGAAGTCGCAGGGGATCAGCTTGGTGCCCTGATGGATGAGCTGGTAGAAGGCATGCTGGCCGTTGGTGCCGGGCTGACCCCAGATGATCGGCCCGGTCTGATGGTCAACCGGCCGGCCCTCGAGGTCGACGTGCTTGCCGTTGCTCTCCATCTCCAGCTGCTGCAGGTAGGCAGGGAACCGGGCCAGATAGTGATCGTAGGGCAGGATCGCCTGGGTCTCGGCGCCGAAGAAGTTGTCGTACCAGACCGCCAGCAGCGCCAGCAGCACGGGCAGGTTCCGGGCCGGCGGAGCCGTCCGAAAGTGCTCGTCCATCGCCCGAAAGCCCCCCAGCATCTCCAGGAACCGCTCCGGGCCGATCGCGATCATGAGCGAGAGCCCGATCGCGGAGTCGTAGGAGTAACGCCCTCCGACCCAGTCCCAGAAGGGGAACATGTTGGCGGTGTCGATGCCGAACTCGGCGACGCCGCTCTCGTTGGTGGAGACGGCCACGAAGTGACGGGCAATCGCCCGTTGGTCCTGGTCCATCGCCGCCAGCAGCCAGTCCCTGGCGGTCGTGGCGTTGGTCAGCGTCTCCAGGGTGTGCCAGCTCTTGGAACACACCACAAAGAGGGTCTCCGCCGGCTCCAACCCCCGGGTGGCCTCCACGAAATCGCTGGCGTCGATGTTGGAGATGAAGCGGAGTGTGAGGTGGGGGCTGGCGTAATCGCGCAGCGCCTCGTAGGCCATCACCGGGCCCAGGTCCGACCCGCCGATGCCGATGTTGACGATGTTGCGGATCCGCTTGCCGGTGTGGCCGAGCCAGCTGCCATCACGCACCCGACCGGCGAACGCGCTCATCTGATCCAGGACCCGGTGAACCTCGGGCACGACATTGCGACCGTCGACCAGGATCTGGGCATCACGCCGGGCCCGCAGGGCGACATGGAGGACCGACCGGCGCTCGGAGACGTTGATCCGCTGGCCGCTGAACATGGCCTCCGTCCGTTCAGCGAGGCCGCACTCCTCCGCCAGGGCGACCAGCAGCTCGATGGTCCTCCTGGTTACCCGGTTCTTGGAGTAGTCGAGATAGAGGCCGAGAGCCTCCGCGGTCAGCTCCGACCCTCGCAGAGGGTCGTCGCGGAAGAGGTCCTTGATCCGGAGCTCGCGCACCGCTTCGAAGTGGGCTGACAGCTCCTTGAACGCAGCCCGCTCCCGCAGCGGTGCCAGCTTCGGCGGCACGTACTCCGACTCAGGAGGCAACGCCGGCCTCCTGGCGCTTGCCGTCAATGCAGGCGAGCAGGCCGTGCCAGGACTTTGCGAACGACTCTCCACCCTGTTCCTGAAGCTGCCCGGCGAGCTGCTCGGGGTCGAACCCCGCCGCCTTCAGGTCAGCCAGCAACTTCTCGGAGCCGCCCCCATCGACCGCCAGCATCTCCCCGACTGTGCCATGGTCGGCAAACGCCAGCAGGGTCTCATCCGGCATGGTGTTGATCGTGAACGGCGCCACCAGGCCGCTCACATAGAGCGTGTCCGGCGAGCTCGGGTCCTTGGTCGAGGTGCTGGCGAACAGCAGCCGCTGGGCTCGCGCGCCCCAGTTGCTGAGGCGCTGCCACCGCGGCGACTCCAGCAGCTGCCGGTAGCTGCGATAGGCCTGGGTGGCGGCCGCGATCCCGACCTTGTCCTGGAACTCCTGAGGAGCCTTGCCCCGGATCGCCGTGTCCCAGCGGCTCACGAAGACCGACGCCACCGAGGCGACCTCCGGGCTGAGTCCAGCCTCAATCCTTCGCTCCAGACCCCGCATGTACGCCTCCGCCGCCCGGAGATACTGACTCGCCGAGAAGAGCAGCGTTACGTTCACCGGAACGCCCGCAAAGATGGAGTCCTCGATCGCCTGCAGCCCCGCCTTGGTACCAGGGATCTTGATGAAAAGGTTGTCCCGCTGGGCGCGGCCGTGCAGCTCCACCGCCATCTCGACGGTGCCCTGGGTGTCGTTGAGCAAGAGCGGTGAGACCTCCAGGGAAACCCACCCGTCGACTCGGGCGGTGCGCTCATGGATGGGCCGGAAGAGGTCAGCGGCGCGGCGGAGGTCGGCAATGGCGAGATCAAAAAAGATCTCCTCACTGGAGGCGCCGCGCGCCACGCCCCGGGCGATCTCCTCGTCGTAGGCGGGGCTGGACTCGATCGCCTTGTCGAAGATGGTGGGGTTGGAGGTCAGCCCGGTCACCGAGTGCTCCCGGATGTGGGCCTCCAGGCCGCCCTCGTCCAGCAGCTTGCGGGTGATGTTGTCAAGCCACAGGCTCTGTCCCGCCTGGCGCAACCGTTCGGTCGGATTCATGACCTCACCTCCGAGCCTTCCCCAAGAAGGCTTCACTTCCGGTCAACTGCAGATCCCGTCCCCTGCCCACCGATATCTTCCGCCTCGCGCCGGCCGCACCCGCTCCGGGGATCACGCCGACTTCTCGTCGTGACCTCCGAACTGCTTGCGCATCGCCGACAGCACCTTGTTGGCGAAATCGCCAAGATTGCGCGACGAGAAGCGCGAGTACAGCGCCGCGGTCAGGACCGGCGCCGGGACTCCCTCATCGATCGCCGCGATCGAGGTCCAGCGCCCCTCACCCGAGTCCGAGACCCGGCCCGCGAACTCATCCAGCCGCGGCGACTCCTGCAGGGCGATGGCGGTGAGATCCAAAAGCCAGGATCCGACCACGCTCCCGCGCCGCCACACCTCGGCCACCTCGCGGGTGTCGATGTCGTACTGGTAGAACTCCGGCTCCTCCATGGGGGCGGTCTCGGCATCGTCACTCTGCTGGCGGGTGCCGGCGTTGGCGTTGTGCAGCACGTCCAGCCCCTCGGCCAGAGCCGCCATCATCCCGTACTCGATCCCGTTGTGCACCATCTTCACGAAGTGGCCGGCGCCGTTGGGCCCGCAGTGCAGGTAACCGTGCTCGGACTTGGCCGGCACCCCCCGCCTCCCCGGCGTCCTGGGGGCGGCCTCCACCCCGGGCGCGATCGTGGCGAAGATGGGATCGAGGTGAGCGACCGGGCCCGGCTCCCCGCCGATCATCAGGCAGTATCCCCGCTCCAGGCCGAAGATCCCCCCGCTGGTGCCACAGTCGACCAGGTGCACCCCGGACCGGGACAGCTCCTTCGCCCTCCTGATGTCGTCCCGATAGTAGGAGTTGCCGCCGTCGATGATGATGTCCCCTCGCTCCATGAGCTTGGCCAGCTGCTGGATCGTGGAATCTGTGACCGAGCCCGCAGGCACCATGACCCACGCCGCCCTGGGGACCGTGAGCTTGGCGACGAAGTCCTCCATCGACTCGGCCCCGGTGGCACCATCGGCGACCAGCGCCTCCACCGCTCCCCGGTTGAGGTCGTAGACGACGCAGCTGTGGCCGTCACGCATCAGCCGACGCACCAGATTGGCGCCCATCCGGCCCAGTCCGACCATCCCCAGCTGCATCGGCTTCGAAGTGCTCATCGCGTGCTCCTTCCTGGGCGCCGGCGCGGCGCCGTAACTTGAGTGGGCACCCAGGGGTCGTGCCACCCGGGGTGTCCCCTGACCAGCTGCCCGGCCTCGGGCGGCCCCCATGTCCCCTGCTCGTAGGGCACCACCTTGCCCGGGGAGCGCAGCAGCGGGTCCACGATCCGCCAGGTCTCCTCGACCGTGTCCTCCCTGGTGAAGAGCCGGTGATCCCCGTGCAGGGCATCGTCGATCAGCCGCTCATACGGCTCGGCGGGGCGGCCGACCTCGGCCGCGAACGACAGGTCGAGATGAACCGGCTGGGAGACCCTGCCCTCACCCCCCTTGGAGTTCAGGACCACCCTCAGACCGGGGTCCGGGTCGATCCGCAGGATGAGCTGATTGGGCTCGGCGCGCGCGTTACTGCCCAGGAAGGCCAGGTGCGGTGGGTGGCGGAAAACCACCCGCACCTCCGTCACCCGCTCCGCCATCGCCTTGCCGGCGCGAATGAAGAACGGCACCCCGGCCCAACGCCAGTTGTCGATGCCGAGCCGCAGCGCGGCGTAGGTCTCCGTGGTCGAGCGGCGGCTTACGCCCGGAACCTGACGGTAACCCCGATACTGACCGCGCACATAGTGGGCCGGGTCGGCGTCGGGGATGGCCCGGAACACATCCGCCTTCTTGTTGCGCAGGTCGTCGGCATACGAGCCGGCCGGGGGCTCCATCGCGACCAGTGCCAGCACCTGCAGGAGGTGGTTCTGCACCACGTCGCGCAGCGCCCCCACCGAGTCGTAGAAGCGTCCGCGATCCTCGACGCCAAAGTCCTCTGCCATCGTGATCTGCACGGCGGCGATGTGGTCGCGGTTCCAAACCGGCTCCAGAATGTCGTTGGCAAAGCGCAGAAACTGCAGATCCATCACCGGCTCCTTGCCCAGGAAGTGGTCGATCCGCAGGATCTGCTGCTCGTTCAAGAAGCGGTGCAGCTGCGCGTCCAGCGCCATGGCCGACTTGAGGTCACTGCCGAACGGCTTCTCCACCATCACGCGGGCTTCCTTCGTGAGCTCAACCTCCGCCAGCCGGCTCACCACCTTGCCGAACAAGGATGGGGGGATGGCCAGGTAGAACAGCGGACGGTGCCGCCCCCGCAGCCGCTGCGCCAGCTCGCGGTATGTCGACTCATCGTCGAAATCGCCCTGGAGATACTCCAGGCGCTGGGCCAGGCGCGCGAAGATCCGCTGGGAGAATCGGATCTCGGGATCCTCGATCGCAGCGCGCGCGTGGTCCACCAGCTGGGCTTGGCTCCACCTGTCGATCGCCACCCCGATCACCGGGCAGTCGAGCAGGCCGCGGCGCTCCAGGCGGTAGAGGGCCCTGAAGGTCATCTTGCGCGCCAGATCGCCACTGATCCCGAAGATCACCAAGGCTCCGGTGCGGTCGGGCTGGCTTGGGCTCACATCCTGAGTCTAAGCCGGGAACCTCGGGCGGATCGGATGTCTTCTCGACCAGTTGCCCGCGGCGGTTGGAGCCCCGGGAGCGCTAACGGTCGGCTCGGTCAGGGTCCAGCGACGGTTTCGGGGACACCCAGAAGGTCCGCGAAGATGAACCCGTCGCGCTCCACCACCGCGCCCACCGTGACCGGGATCGGCGAGCGGTAGTCCGGGGAATCGAACGTGAAGGTGTGGAACTCACCGTTCTCCCCGCAGGGATCCACCGCCTGGGGCAGGGAGCGCAACTCCGCCAACAGCCCGTGGTCGAACCGCCGCCCGGCGAAGTCCGGCGTCAGCTTGCGGGGATCGACGCAGCTGAGGATCGACGCGATCCCGACCGCTATCTCCTGCTCGGCCACCTCCGCGGTGGACCGGCCAAATATGGGGAACACTCCCTGCAGCCCGGCCGTCCCCAGCTGTTGCTCGCGGTACTCCCGGACGTCCTCCAGGAGCAGATCGCCGAAGGCGACTCCCTGAAGCCCCTGGGCGGCCGCCGTCCTCAGCGCCTGTCCCATCCTCAGCTCATAGGCTGAGTTCGGGCACGGGCTCGGCAGAGGGACCTCGAAAAGCGGCAGGCCCAGGCGCTCCGCCTGTTGCTGGAGCAGCTCCCGGCGTACCCCGTGGATCGAGACCCGCTGCGAAGCCCGGTTGACCGTGGTGAGCAGCCCGACCACCTCGACTGCGGCCGACCCTCGGAGCTCGTGCAGCGCGA
>JAKABA010000390.1 GCA_021802115.1 bacterium
ACGCCCCGGTGGGGCTCCTTGCCGGTCATGCTCTTCACCAGCTCCTGGATCACGGGCATCCGGGTCGAGCCTCCGACCAGGATCACCTCGTCCAGGTCCCCGACCTTCATGTTGGCGTCCTTGAGGGCATTCTCGAAGGGGCCCTTGCAGCGGTCGGTGAGGTCGGCGGTGAGCTGCTCGAACTTGGACCGGGAGAGCTTCAGGTCCAGGTGCTTGGGCCCGTTCTGGTCCGCGGTTACGAACGGCAGGTTGATCTGGGTCTCCTGAAGCTGGGACAGCTCGATCTTCGCCTTCTCGGCTGCCTCCGTCAGGCGCTGCAGGGCCTGGCGGTCAGACTTGAGGTCGATTCCCTGGTCGCGCTTGAACTCCTCGGCCATCCAGTCGACCACCCGCCGGTCGTAGTCGTCGCCACCGAGGTGGGTGTCACCATTGGTGGACTTGACCTCGAACACGCCTTCCCCCACCTCCAGGATGGACACGTCGAAGGTGCCACCGCCCAGGTCGAAGACCAGGATCTTCTCCGACTCCTTGCGGTCCAACCCGTAGGCCAGCGCGGCGGCGGTGGGCTCGTTAATGATGCGCAGAACGTTCAGCCCGGCGATCTGGCCGGCGTTCTTGGTGGCCTGGCGCTGGGCGTCGTTGAAGTAGGCGGGCACCGTGATCACCGCGTCGGTGACCTTCTCTCCCAGGTACGCCTCCGCGTCAGCCTTGAGCTTCTGCAGGATCATGGCGGAGATCTGCTCGGGGGTGTAGTTGGTTCCACCCACCTCCACCTCGGCGCGGCCGTCCTTGCCCGCGACCACCTTGTAGGGAACGATCTTGCGCTCCCCCTCCACCTCATTGAAGAGGCGCCCCATGAACCGCTTGATCGAGTAAATCGTGTTCTCAGGGTTGACAGCCGCCTGCCGCCGGGCCAGCTGCCCCACCAGTCGATTGCCGTCCTTGCCGAAAGCCACCACCGACGGGGTCGTCCGGCCTCCCTCGGTGTTGGGGATTACGACCGGCTCACCGGCCTCCATGACGGCAACCACCGAGTTGGTCGTGCCCAGGTCAATTCCAACGGTCTTGGCCATGAATTCTCGAAACCTCCCTTGTCATCAGTCGGGGGCTGCGGTTTCGCGGCCCGTCCGCTACCCCTACCCTACCGCAGCCCGCCAAGGTCGAAACAGAGGAGGAGTTCGACCCCCGCCCGCACGACGCCCAGCCCCGATCATGGGTCCTGTCCGATGTCCGCGTCAGTTCCGCGCCGGCCCACCCGCAGGCTCCGCGCCGGAGCCCTGTTCGCCCTGGTCGCCGGCACGATCGCGGTGCTGACCCTGCTGGCCCCGGCGGCCCCACCCCAGCCCAACGGGTTCGGGTTGCTCCCCGGCACGGTGCAGCTCATGCAGCGCAGCGGGGTCGTCCTCAGCGAGCCGAGGGGCCGCCCCACCATCTCCGAGGCCCAGGCGGTGGCGGTGGCCAGGCGCCAGGGGCAGCAGGACCAGGTGCGTCGGGTGGTGCTTGCCGAAGCCAGCAGCATCGGCGGTGGACCGCTGGGATCGGGCGGAAGGCTGTGCTGGGTCGTGCTGTTGCAGGCGAACCCCAACGCCGCCGGAAACCTGCCGGCGCCCGGTCGCATCCAGCTCTACATGGTCCTGGTGGACGCTCGCAGCGGCCGCTTCCTGGAAGGCGTCATCGCCTTTGCCGGGCAGCCCCGCACGGGAGTGGGATCGGAGTGATCGCCGGACTGCGGGCCGCTTCCTGAGCCTCGGCCGCCGCCGCTTAATCGACAATCGCTGCCATGGACCGGCTCCGTCGTGCCCCCCCGAGCCCACGCCGGGGCGGCCTGTCCGCCCGCCTGTGCCTCCTGGGCACGGCCCTCGGCCTGCTGGCGGTGCTGCTGCTGCCGGCCCCGGCCCTGGCGGTCAAGGTGCTGCCCCACCGACCGCCTCCCCAGCCCGGTTTGCCGTGGCTGGAGGTGTCGGGATCCAGGATCACCACCACCACCGGTGACACCGTCATCCTGCGTGGGTTCAACGACGACGCCCTGCTGCAGACCGGGTCTGCCCCGCTCCCCCCGCCGCTGACCTCGGCCGATGCCGCTCTCATGCAGCAGCAGGGCTTCGATGTGGTGCGGCTGCCGATCTCCTGGTCTCTGCTGGAGCCCCGCCCGGGTCACTTCAGCCAGAGCTACCTCGCCCGTCTTCAGGCCACGGTGGCGCTGTGCGCCCGCCACCACCTCTACGTGGTCCTGGACATGCACACGGAGGACTTCGGAGTCGCCTACGGTGGCAGTGGCGCCCCCGCATGGCTGGGCATCCCCGGAGTCCCCAATCTGCAGCTGCCGGGGCTGCCCGCCGCCTGGCAGCGACACCTGTCCCCGGCGGTCAATGCCTCCTTGGCCTTCTTCTGGCTGTATCCCAACTGGCAGCGCCTCTACTGGCAGGCCTGGGCCGTGGTCGCCCGGCGGTTCCGGGACGACTCCGCGGTCGCCGGCTACGACCTCTACAACGAGCCCCATCCCCTCCCCATCCCGCCTGGAATCTTCGCGACCCGCGTGCTCTGGCCGTTCTACGCTCATGGCATCGGGGCCATCGCCAAAGTCGATCCCAACCATCTCTTCATCCTGGAGGGTGACCTGTTCGGTGAGTTCCCGACCGCCATCCGTCCCCTGCACGCAGCCGATGTCGTGTACTCAACCCACCTCTACGCGGGCAGCATCCTGGGGTCTCCCTTCACGGGTCGGGCGGGGCCGCTGCGCCAGGAGTGGGATCAGGCCCTGGCGGAAGCCAGGCAGCTGCCGGCACCGTACTGGGTCGGCGAGCTGGGCATTCAGCACACCAGGCCCGGGGCCCAACTGTGGGCCCGGGATGAGATCGCCCTCTCCAACCGCCACCTCGCGGGCTGGGCGTGGTGGCAGTGGGATGACCCGGAGGGGTGGGGGGTTCGCCAGGGCAACGGCCCCGTGGACCGCGCCTGGCTGGATGTGCTCTCCCAGCCCTTCGTGCGC
>JAKABA010000391.1 GCA_021802115.1 bacterium
CGGCGGTTCGGGCGCCTGGCGCCCGCAGAGGCTCGCCAGCCAGGGACGGACGTCGCCCTCCGTCGTTGCCCGGTGACAAGGGCAATGCCCCCTCGCCAAACGAGGGCAAATAGCCCCGTTAGCGACAGCTAGAGGCTGGCGCGCGGAGCTAGAGAGGTACGCCGTAGACGTAGTGGGCTAGTTTCCCCTGTAGGGACCGTTGACGGTGGTGGACACGTGATGGCTTGACGCTGCATGCTGTGGGCATGCGAGTCAGTGGGGCCCGCCGGGACGTGCCCACATTCCGTTATTGCGGGCGTGTGTTCAGCAACGCGGAGATCGAGATCATCCGCGCGATCACGGACGACCCACGCCACGACACCCGCGCGGCGATCGCCCGCGCCGTCTGCTCCGCTCTGAACTGGCGCCAGCCCGACGGTACGCTCAAGGTCCTGTCCTGCCGTGTTGCCCTGCAACGGATGGAGGCCCACGGGGTCATCTGGTTGCCCTTGCCTGTGCACGAGAAGCGAACGCCGCGCCTGCCCGCTTTCACGCCGCGCTCCGATCCGCACCCCGCGATCACGGGCACCCTGCAGGATCTGCAGCAACTGCACCTCGACTTGGTCCGACCGGGAGCGGACTCCCGCCTGTGGAACGAACTCGTTGTCCGCTATCATTATTTGGGGTATCAGCCGATGGCCGGCGCCCAGTTACGCTACTTGGCCTTTGACGGCGATCGCCCGCTGGCGGCCATGGGCTTTGGCGCCGCCGCCTGGAGGCTCGCACCCCGCGACCGCTTCATCGGCTGGACCCCCCAGGAGCGCGAGGCCCACCTCTGCTGGGTGGTCTGTCAACACAGGTTCATCATCCTGCCCTGGGTCCAGGTCCCAAACTTGGCCTCGCACCTGCTCGCACGTGCCCTGCGTCGACTCCGCCCGGACTTCCTGCAACGCTATTCCTACCAGCCTGTTCTCGTGGAAACCTTCATCGAACGTGCACGCTTCACGGGTACCTGCTACGCCGCCGCCAACTGGCAGTGCGTCGGCCAAACCCAAGGCCGCGGCAGGCGGGGCGACAACCCACTGTCCGTCAAGGCGATCTGGGTCTATCCCCTCGTCCCCGACTTCCGCACGGTCCTGACCGCAGGGCGGCTGCCTGTGGGGCAGAAGGAGCCATGACCGGCACCCCTTGCCCCACCCCAGACAGCGAGGATCCCGTGCCCACCTTCTCCTCTGCCGATTACGCCGCCCGCCTCACCGCCTTCTGGCAAGCTGCAGGCCAACGGCTGCCAGAGCTGGCCACCGGCGTCGAGCCGCCCTCTGCCTTCTGGGACGCGGCGCTGCAGTTGGTGCCGTCGCCCTCCGTCGTTGAGCCGCGCCTCAACGACGGCTCCTGGGTGCTCCCCGACTCGCTCTGGGTGATGCTGGCCCCCCTCATTCCCGTGCCGCCGTCGCACGCCCAGGGTGGCCGACCCCGCGCCAATGATCGCGCTGTCGCGCAGGCCATCTTCTATGTCCTGCGCACCGGCATCCAGTGGAAGGCCTTGCCCGCCGACTTCGGCGTATCGGCCAGTACGGTCCATGCCCGCTTTCAACAATGGCGCGCTTCCGGCGTCTTCCTCCAGCTACACGCGGCAGGGCTGCACGCCTACGACGGCACTTGGCACATCGCCTGGGACTGGCAGGTGGTGGACGGGGCCATGACCAAGGCCCCCCTGGGCGGACAGGCTACCGGGCGGAATCCGACGGACCGCGGCAAGTCAGGCACCAAGCGTTCCCTACTCACCGACGGCCGGGGGGAGCCCCTCGCTGTCGACGTGGCCGGGGCCAACGTCAACGATCATCTGCTCCTCGATCAGACCCTGGATTCCATCCCGATTCCCCGCCCTGCACCGACGCCGCAGCAGCCACAGAACCTGGCCTTGGACAAGGGCTACGACTATGACCGAGCCCGCGACGCAGCAAAGGAGCACGACTACACCCCGCACATCCGAACCCGCGGTGAGGAGAAGCAGGCCAAGCGCGAGATCCCAGACTATCGGCCACGGCGCTGGGTCGTCGAGCGCACTCACTCCTGGATGAACCGCTTCCGCCGAATCCTCATCCGCTGGGAAAAGAAAGTCGAGAACTTCATCGCCTTGCTGCAGTTCGCGTTCGCCTGGCATCTGTGTCGCACCGCTGCCAAGCCCGCGCCGCACTGACCGCGCCCCGCCAACCGACTCAATCTTCCACCCGCGCTCTGCCGCTGCCCTCGACTGTCGGCCCTCCCCCTACGTCCACGGCACCAGCTCTCTGCCCGCCCTGTAACTGTCCCGCACCCCCACCAGCCCTCACTCGCTCCCCGTCTTCCGCCGCCTCTACCGCCCTGCTCTACACCCTTGGACGGCCCACTGTCGTTTGGGTTTCTGGATAGGCTCTAAGCGGGCCGGTGCAGACGTCGTGGTGCGCATCAACCTCGCGACGTTGCGGTTGTGCGACTCGGATCACCAGAGGTTGGCATGGCAGGAGCTAGAGGCCCGAGTACCGCTTGTGGGGGCCATTGATCTCTCTTGTGAGATGCCTGAGCCCCCGGCCACCTGGAATAGCCATAAAACTTGGCCCCTCCACCGCGCCGCGTCTTGGACCGCGGTACGCCTCATTGGAGTCAGGCCCCGCGCGGGCCACGTTGTTTGGATTCTCACCACAGCAACAAAGGAACGGCTTAGTGCGGCGGCGGTCACCGAACTCTACCGCCTTCGATGGCAGATCGAGCTTCTCTTCAAACGTCTGAAGTCTCTCCTCGCCTTCGATCAACTACCCGCTCGAACCGAACCCCTGGCCCGAGCATGGCTCCTCTCAAGGCTTCTGGCCGCGGCCCTCGTGGAACGGCTCACTTACGTCGAGCCGGCCCTTTCCCCCTGGGGCTACTGCATCCGAACGCCCTGAGGAAGGACCTGTAAGTTTGTGGCGCTTGTTCAAGTTTGGCGCCGTGGCCCTGACCGGGGG
>JAKABA010000080.1 GCA_021802115.1 bacterium
GATCGACCGGTTGCTCCACGAGGTCGGCCTCCACGGCGGCTCCTGGGTGGCCTGCAGCGCCTGGTCGGGAGTGGGCCTGAGGGAGCTTGCCCAAGCGGTGGACCATGAGCTGGGCCGGCTTCCTGATGCTCTGGACCGGGGCATGCCCCGACTGCTGGTTGATCGCAGCTTCACCAGGACCGGGACCGGCACGGTGGTCACCGGTGTGCTGGATGGGGGCCGGCTCACCCGAGGGGAGCAGGTTGAGGTCTTTCCCTCGGCGGCCCGCGGTCGGCTCCAGACCCTGCAGCGCCGTGGACGCGCGGTCGACGCCGCCGAGCCGGGTGGGCGCCTGGCCGTGGGGCTGCACGGCGTGGCGGTGGCAGAAGTGCCGCGTGGCAGCGTGATCGGACTGCCGGGGCAGGCCTGGCCGTCGCAGAGCCTGGATTGCGCCATCTCCGTGCCCGCCGCCGGAGCCCGGGGAGTGCGCCAGGGAATGCACCTCGAGGTCCTGGCCGGGGCGGCCTGCTCGTGGGCCCGGATCTGGCTCGCGGGGGAGACTCAGCTTGGCCCCAACCAGTCGGGGTTCGCCCAGCTTCACCTGGACTCCCCGCTGTGGGCTCTGCCCGGTGACCTGCTGGTGCTCCGGTCCCCCAGTCCCCAGGCGATCCTGGGAGGGGCGCTCGTGCTCGACAGTCATCCCCGTCGCCACCGGCGCTGGGCCACTTCGCCATTGGAGGCTTGGGGGTTGAGAGAGCAGGTCCTGCTCCGGCCGAGCGTCGAAGGGCTTCACTCTCTGGCCATCTTCGAGGCCTCCAGTGCCACCCTCGGGCTGACCGCTCGAGCGGCCGCCGCGCGAACCGGCGTGGCTCTGGACCTTGCCCTGGACGCTCTCGAGCGCGGCTGCGCCGACGGCGTGCTCGCCAAGGTCGGCAGCCGCTATTTCGGCACCGAGCGGTGGCGGGAGGTTGCGAATCGGGCTGGCGCACTCCTCGGGCAGCACGAGCGTGACCATCCTCTCGACCCCGGCATGCCCCGTGGGCAACTGCTCCGCGGGTTGGGGTTGAGGAGCGATTCCGACGGTGAGGCGGCGCTGCGGCGGCTGGAGGCTGACGGCTGCCTCCAGCTGGTGGGGCCGGTCGCCAGCCTTCCTGGTCGACCGCGCGTGGCGGCCGGCACAGCGGTCACCGAGCGCATAACCGCGCTGCTCTCCCGGGCGGGTCGCAACCCACCGGGCCTCGCCGAACTTCGCGAGGCCGGTCTGACCCAGGAGATCCGGGCGCATCTCCTGCGCACCGGGGCAGTGGTCGCTCTGGCTCCGGGAACTCTCATCGCCAGGCCCGCGCTGGAGGAGATGGAGGCCGATCTCCACTCACTCCTGGCAGGCTCCCCCCCCGCCGGACTCACGGTTGCAGAGATCCGCGACGGGCTCGCCAGCAGCCGCCGTATCGTGGTGCCCCTGCTGGAGCGCTGGGAGCGGGAGCGCCGCACCGAGCGCAGCGGGGATCGCCATCGATTGCGAGGGAGTGCAGCGTGCCAGAGCGGCTGAGGCTGACCGAGCTGACCGGGCAGGGGGGGTGTTCGGCGAAGATCGCCCAGGCCGACCTCCAGGCTGTTCTGGGGGGAGTCGCTACCCCAGCCGGCGGAGCACTCCTGGTCTCGGCTTCCACCATGGACGATGCCGCCGTGTACCGGCTGGGTGAAAGGCTGGCGCTGGTGGCGACGACCGATTTCTTCCCGCCCCCAGTCGACGATCCCCGCGCCTACGGTGCGATCGCGACCGCCAACGCGCTCTCCGATGTCTACGCGATGGGCGGGGTGCCGCTGCTGCTGCTGAACCTGGTCGGGTACGACCTCGCCAACCTGGATGGCGCGACGCTGCGCCAGATCCTGGAGGGTGGGGCCGAGGTGGCCGCCGAGGCGGGGTGCGCCGTCGCGGGAGGCCACTCGATCCGCAGCTCGGAGCCCCTGTTCGGCTGCTCGGTGGTGGGCCGGGTCGACCCTGAGCGGATGGTCACCAACGCTGGCGCCAAGCCGGGAGACGCGGTCTTCCTCACCAAGCCCCTGGGCACCGGGGCGATCCTCAACGCCCACAAGCAGGGACGGGTCGACGACGGGGTGCTGGCCGGAGCCATCGAGGTCATGCGCCGGCTGAACCGGGCTGCCGCCGAGGCGATGATTGAGAGTGGAGCCAGCGCCGCCACAGACGTGACCGGATTCGGGCTCATGGGGCACGCCCACAACCTGGCCGTAGCGTCGGCGGTCGGGCTGCGACTTGAAGCCGACCGGCTGCCGGCCCTTCCGGGGGCTCTGGAGCTGGTCGGGGCCGGCCTGGTTCCGGGAGGGAGCCGGCGCAACCTGGAACTGGCCCAGGCCGAGGCACGAATCGCCAAGGGCGTGGCGGCGGAGCTGGTGCTGCTGGCCTGTGACGCTCAGACCAGCGGGGGGCTGCTGGTCACCGTGCCCGCGGGGCGGGCCCCCGATTTCGCGGCCGCGCTCCCCGAGGCCCAGCGGATCGGCGAGGTCATCGCGGTTCCCAGGGATGCGCCTGCGGTCGAGTTGGTGTGAGTCAGCTGTGCTTGGCGCCGGCGCGCAGCACCCTCGCGGCGGCGCGTGCATGGCGCCTGATCAGGAGGTCTGAGACGGCTCGGCGGGAGTGGGGGAGCTCACCCAGAAGTTCCCTCGTTCGATCTTCGGTCAGCATTCGGATGACGGTGGGGTTCATCATGTTGGTCTCCCAGTAACTTGTGATATCAAACTAGCCAGTAACAGGATAACACCCAGAGACTTACTCGTCAAATGAATTTCGACAGTTACACCGATCTAGGGGTGGAGGCGGCGGCCGAGCTGGTGAACCAGCTGACCCCGGGCTTCAGCCGTGGCCGAGAGCAGGCCGGCCAACAGCCGGCCGAGGCTCGGCGGCGTGCGCAGGAGGCGGAGGCAGCGATCTGGGGCACTTCCGGGACCCTGTCGGAGGCTGAGGCGGATGGGCTGTTCGATCTGGCCGCACGGCTGCGGACCGTGTTCGAGACCGCGGCCAGGGGCGACCAGGACGGAGTCGCCAGCCAGGTCAACAGTCTCCTGCATGACTACCACGCCGCTCCCCAGCTGGCCCGCCACGATGGCGAGCCGTGGCACCTGCACTTCCACAGCCAGGAGAAGGAGGCAGGCAGGGCACGGGCGCGGGGCGCCACCTGTGCCACCGCGCTGGCGATAGTGGTGGGCACCGGCGGCCTGGGCCGCCTCGGGGTCTGCCATGCCGACCGGTGTGACCGGGTGTTCGTGGACACCTCCCGCAACGGGTCCAAGCGATTCTGCAGCCAGAGCTGTCTGGGCCGCCAGAAGGTGGCGGCCTTCAGGGCTCGCCATCCTGGCCAGCGGCGCTCCAGTGGCGACCCCGGCGCTCCATCCGGCAGCGACGGAGGCTCCGCCTGAGGCCGGCTCCGCCTCAGCTCTGGCTGTCGACCACGTAGCGAGGGTCGTCGGCGGACTGGAACCCGGCCTGGTAGATGGACTGGCGGAGGGCGGCGGATCCCGCCAGGGTCAGAACCCCGCCCACGGCTGCCGCCGCGCGGCTGCGTCGACCGAAGGCGAGGAGGACTGCCAGCCCCGCCAGGGAGCCGACGCGCTGCCAGTGGTTGAGCCTGCCTGCCGTCCCCTCACGGTACGGCTCGCCCAGGGCGCCCAGCTGGCTTCCCATGGCCCAGGTCGCACCCTGCTCGACCACCGTGCCGAGCACCACCATCCTCAGCCCCACTCGGGCCTCTGCGAGCGGAGCGGCGACACAGATGGCGCCCCCCGCCGAGGCCAGCGAACTTCCCGCGAACACCATAGGCAAAATGCGACGGGCGCCTCGCCACACCGGGTTGGCGGTGTTCCCGATCAGGACCGCGGTGTAGGTGGAGAGGATCGGCCCCAGCAGCCCGGCAACGGCATCGGCCCCACGGACGGTGCCCTCGGGCATCCCGAGCGTCTCGGCGGCCTCGGCCGCGCCCAGCGCGGATCCCAGTCCGACCAGGGTCCAGCTCCCAACGCTCATTGGCGATGTGGGCCGGAAGACGCGCAGCATGTTGAGAAACCGGGTGGGCCTGCCGAGGTCCGAGATCAGCAGCACCGGACTGATCACTGCCCCCAGCAGCGCCAGCCGCCGGGCCCGCCGTGCCAGCCGGAGCTGTCCCACCCTGCGGGCCGCCATGGCGGTGGCGGAGAGCGCTCCGGTGGCACCGCCAACGAAGAAGTACCAGGGCACCTCCACCGTCCAGGCCGGCCGCTTCACGATCGGCAGACCGTAGTAGGAGCGCGGTTCGGCCCGCGGCACCATGGCCCGCTCGCCAGAGTCCGGGCCCGGGCTCACCTGTCCTTCCTCCGCAGTGAGCCGAAAACCCCGGCCAGGATCAGCGCCGACGCCACCGACGCCACTCCCCACATGGTGGCCAGTTCGCGGCGCCGGTAGGTGGGAGAGGGCGGCATCCCGTAGACCTCGGGCCGGTCCAGCAGCAGGAAGAAGGCGCCGAAGCCGCCGACCCCGTCACCCTCGTCGGCTCCATAGAGCTGGGCGCTCTCGTGGCCGGGCTCCGCTCGCACCGTGGCCAGGCGGACTGTGGCCCTCTCCCGTAGCTCCTCGAGGGGACCGAACTGGATCGACTCGGTCGGGCAGGCCTTGGCGCAGGCCGGCTTTTCGCCGACCTTGAGCCGGTCGTAGCAGAGGGTGCATTTGAAGGCTCGGCCATCATCGGCGCGCCTTTCGATGACCCCGAACGGGCAGGCGGACACGCAGTATCCGCATCCGTTGCAAACGTCGTCCTGGACCACCACGGTGCCGAACTCGGTCCGGAAGATGGCGCCGGTGGGGCAGACCTCCATGCAGGCGGCGCGGGTGCAGTGCTTGCACACGTCCGAGCTCATCAGCCACTGCATCCCCTGCCCCGAGTCCGGGCGGCGGCGTTCCACGAAGGCGACGTGACGCCAGCTGTTGGCGCCCAGGCGCATGGTGTTGTCGTAGGAGTGGCCTGACCAGGTCGGGTCGACGTCCGGCACCCCGTTCCACTCCTTGCAGGCGACCTCGCACGCCTTGCAGCCGATGCAGATCGAGGTGTCGGTGAAGAACCCCATGCGGACCCCCCCCGCCTGCCAGACCGGCAAGGGCACGGCTGCCTGGCGCGGCTGGGTGACGGTCACGAGAAGCCTCCGCGGGAGCGCCGGCCCGGCCTGATGTCACAGGTGGCGGCCTTCACCTCCTGGATGTGGACGTTGGGATCCAGCACCAGCGGGAAGACATCGTTGGCGGAGTCACCCCTGACCAGCCCGCGGCTCCCCCAGTGGTACGGGAGCCCGACCTGGTGAACCATCCGGTCGCCGAACTTCAGCGCCGTCATCCTGGGGGTGACCAGCACCCTCGCCTCGATCGATGCCCGCATGGTGACGATGGTCGCCCAGCCGCCGGGCCGCAGCCCGCGGGCCTGCGCCAGCTCGGGGCTGACCTCGCAGAACATCTCCGGCTGCAGCTGGCTCAAGCGTGACAGGAACCGGCTCATGCCCCCGGCGGTGTGGTGCTCGGTGAGCCGGTAGGTCGTCATCACAAAGGGGTACTCCTCGCTGCCTGCCTCGCCGGCCGTGGGGTGGTAGGGGTTGTCCGCGCGCCGGAAGACCTGGCGCGCCGGGTTGCGCTCCTGCTCGTAGAGGGCGTTGCGCAGGGGCGACTCTTGGGGCTCGTAGTGGGTGGGCAGGGGACCATCCACCAGCCCGCTGGGGGCGAACAGCCAGCCGCGGCCGTCCGCCTGCATGATGAAGGGACGGTCACCCGCGAGGCAGTTCTCCGCCACCGCTCCCTCCGGGGGCTGGTAGTCGGGGCGCCTATCAACGGGGAAGTCGGGGGTGTCCGGGCCCACCCAGCGGGCCTGCTCCTCGCTCCACTCGACATAGCGTTTGCGCTCGGACCAAGGCCGTCCCGAGGGGTCAGCGGAGGCGCGGTTGTAGAGGATTCGCCGGTTCATGGGCCACGCCCACCCCCAGTCGAGGGCGACCCAGTTCTGCTCCCAGTGGGGACGCCGGCGGGCGGTCAGATTCTCCCCGCCCGCAAATGCGCCGGCGTAGATCCAACAGCCACAGGTGGTCGACCCGTCCCCCTTGATGGCCCCCAGCCCCGGCAGCGGCTCGCCGCTCAAGGAGCGGCCCGTGATCTCCCTCAGCACCGCCTCCGGGTCAGGATCGCCAGACGCCAGGAGCGGGTAGTCCCAGCTCAGGTCGAGGATGGGACGGTCGTCCAGCTCGGGACTCTCCTGCAGCTTGGCCCTGATCTTGCGGCCGAGCCAGTAGGCGAACCACAGCTCGGACCGGCAGTCGCCGCGGGGTTCGACCGCCAACTCGTGCCACTGGAGGAGGCGCTGGGTGTTGGTGAACGACCCGCTCTTCTCGGTGTGCGCCGCCGCCGGCAGGAAGAAGACCTCGGTGGCGATGTCCTCAGCCCGAACCTCGCCCGAGGCAACCTCCGGCGAGTCGTACCAGAAGCTGGCCGACTCGATCTCGTAGAGGTCACGCACCACCAGCCAGTCGAGATTGCGCAGCCCCTTCCGGTGCAGGCCACCGTGGGCTGACCCCACCGCCGGGTTCTCGCCGAGCACGAAGAACCCCTTCACCCAGCCGTCGACCATCCCCAGCGTGCTCTGGTACGTGGAGTGATCGCCAGTCAGGCGGTGAAGGTAGTCGAACCCATACTGGTTGCCGGCGGTGGCCGCCTCGCCCCAGTAGGCCTTCAGCAGGGAGACCAGGTAGTTGCGCAGGTTGCCCCAGTAGCCTCCCGCCTCCCCGCCGTTGAGCCGGCAGAACTCGTCCAGGTCGGTTGTGTCATCGACCTTGGGGACGGGCAGATAGCCCGGGAGGACATCGAACAGGGTCGCGATGTCGGTTGCCCCCTGGATGTTGGCGTGTCCCCTGAGGGCCAGGATCCCGCCACCGGGCCTGCCCATGTTGCCCAGCAAAAGCTGCAGGATGGCGGCGGTGCGGATGAACTGCGCCCCGGCGGTGTGCTGGGTCCAACCGACCGCGTACACGAAGGCGGTCGTGCGGTCGCGCCCGGAATTGGCGCAGATCGTCTCGGCCAGCTCCAGGAACTGGTCTCGAGGGACCCCGGACACCGCTTCCACCATCTCCGGGGTGTAGCGCGAGAAGTGTCGGCGCAGCAGCTGGAAGACGCAGCGGGGATGCTGCAGCGACGGATCCTCGGCCGGGACCCGGCCCATCACCGGCTGGCCTCCCGCCTGCCCACCAGGGGCCGTCCGCTGGCCGGCGGAGGCGTGGATCGTCCCCCCCTGGTACTGCCAGCTGGCGTTGTCGTAACGGCGCTCGTTCTCGTTCCAGCCTGAGAAGAAACCGTCGAGATCCTCGGTGTCCAGGTACCGCTCGTCGATGATGGTGGCGGCGTTGGTGTAGCTGCGCAGGTACTCGGCGAAGTACCGCTCCTGCTCGAGCACGTAGCGGATCAGGCCGCCGAGGAAGGCGATGTCGCTGCCAGCCCGGATCGGGATGTGGCGGTCGGCCATGGCGCTGGTGCGGGTGAAGCGGGGGTCGACGTGAATCAGCTTGCCGCCCTTGAGCTTGGCCTCCACAACCCACTGGAAGGCGACCGGATGGCACTCCGCCATGTTCGATCCCATGACCACGATGCAGTCGGAGTTCTGCAGGTCTCCCGGGAAGGTGGTGGCGCCGCCCCTACCGAAGCTGGTTCCCAGACCGGGAACAGTGGCCGAGTGTCATATTCGGGCCTGGTTCTCGACCTGGACCACCCCCAGGCCCACCATCAACTTGCGCCAGAGGTAGTTCTCCTCGTTGTCGATGGTCGCCCCGCCGAGGCTGGCGATCGCCATGGTGCGCCGGAGCGGACGGCCCTGTTCGTCGGACCGCTCGAAGCTGGCCCGCCGGGTGGCGATCACCCGGTCCGCGATCATGTCCATCGCCTGATCCAGGTCGAGCTCCTCCCACGCGGTGCCGTGAGGGCGCCGGTATTTCACCTTCAGCTCGCGCAGGGGGCTGCTGACCAGCTCCTTGCTGGCCGAGCCCTTGGGGCAGAGACGTCCTCGGGACAGCGGGCTGGCCGGGTCGCCCTCGATCTGGGTGACCTGCTCGTCCTTGACGTAGACCAGCTGGCCGCACCCCACCGCGCAGTAGGGACAGATGGAGGGCACCACCCGGTCGGCGAGGGCGGTCCGGGGCTCCAGTTCCCTGGTCTTCGTGGAGGCGGCGCTGCGCCCCAGGCCGAGCGGGTCGTCCTCGGTCAGCTGCCGGATCACCGGCCATTGGGGCAGGTTTTGCCTGATCGACATCCCGCCCTCCGACTACCAGATCGCCCGCAGCATAGGCGTAGGATACCGCGAGTCCTCGGCCCCCGGCGGCTTAGACTGGCTCCCGATGGACCTCTTGGCCGGGCATCCCCGCGCTCTGTTCTTCACCGAGGTCGGCCCCCGAGACGGGCTCCAGAATCTCGATGCCGAGGTCCCGACCGAGTCCAAGTTGGCGCTGGTGGGTCGGTTGCTGGACGCGGGGGTGGACCAGGTCGAGGCGACCTCCTTCGTGTCTGCGAAGTGGGTCCCGAGGATGGGGGACGCGGAGGACCTGATCGCCGGACTGGTGGCGGCGCGCGGGCATTCGGTACTGGGACGGGTCCGAGTTCTGGTGCCCAACGCCAGGGGCCTGGAGAGGGCTCTCCAGGCCGGCGTCAGCCACGTGGTGGCCAACCTCGGAGTCACCGACAGCTTCAACCGGCGCAATCTGAATCGGACGGTGGAGGAGACGCTGATCGAACTGGGAGAGATGGCCGCCGCGGCGCGGGCGGCGAGCTGCCGGTTCGACATCGGTCTCAGCGTCGCATTCGGCTGCCCGTTCGAGGGCCGGGTCGACGAGGACAGGGTGGCCGAGCTGGCGGACCGGTGCCAGGAGCTGGGCGCGGACGAAATCGGGATCGCAGACACCATCGGGGTGGCCGACCCGCGCCAGGTCGGATCCCTGATCGAGCACCTGCTCCGCTCGGGGATCCCCACCGAGCAGCTCTCGCTGCACTTCCACGACACCAGGGCGATGGGCCTCGCCAACGCCCTGGCCGCCTACGAGCTCGGAGTCAGGCGGTTCGAGGGGTCGGTGGGGGGGATCGGGGGCTGCCCGTTCGCGCCCCGGGCGACCGGGAACGTCTGCAGCGAGGACCTCCTGCACATGTTGAAGCGGGTGGGCGCCAGCTCCCCGGCCGATCTTCAGGCTCTGTGCGACACCGCCGCCTACCTGGAGACGACCCTGGGGGTGGTTCTCCCGGGCCGGCTGTACCGAGCCGGGATCTGGACCGGGCAATCCCTCGACCGCTGACGAGAGAGTGCGCGGGCGGCCGGCGCGTCAGCCCTCGTCGGCGTCCGACCGGGGGTCCCGCAGCACCGCGGTCGCCCGGTGGCTCCCGTCTCCCCCCGGCTGGACCAGGCCGCGCCGTCGGCCCGTCGGCGCGGCTCCTCGTTGGAACACCCGCGTGCCCGACAGCAGCATGGCGACCAGCATGAAGGCCACGGATGAATAGAAGGCGGCGTGAACGCCGTCGGTGAACACCCCCGCCAGCTGGTGGTCGAGCTTGGTCGTGCCCACGAAGATGGCGAAGGCGAGCCCGCGGGGGATTGACCGGGCCGCGACCAGGATGGCGACCGCGAACGAGAAGACCATCCCCACGTTGGCGAAGGTGCGCAGCATCCCCGAGGCGGTCCCGAAGGCCCGGCCTGGAGCCGCCTTCATGACCGCGGCGTTGTTGGCCGGGAAGAAGAATCCAGCCCCGGCTCCGTTGATGACCGCGGCCACCGCCACCACCACCAGCGAGGTGGTGACCCCCAGCTGGGCGTACACCAGGAGCGCGGCGATCTCGATCAGGAGGCCGATCGTGGCCGGCCAGACCACCCCGATCCGATCCGAGAGCCTGCCCGCATAGGGCCCCACCAACGCGCCCACCAGATAGCCGGGCACGAGCAGCAGCGAGGCGTCCAGCGGGCTCAGCCGGCGCACCCCCTGCAGATACATGATCACCAGAAACAGCACGGCGAAGTTGGCCAGGCCCTGGAACAGGGAGGCGAGCAGGGTGGGGCTCATGGTGGGAATCCGAAACAGCGACAGGTCGAGCATCGGGGCACTGGTGGCGTGCTCGATGAGCACGAACGCCACCAACAGCACCAAACCGCCCAGCAGGAAGCCCAGCATCTCCAATGAGAAGGCGGAGGTGGCCAGGGACGTGATCGCCCAGAGCACTCCGAACAGGCCTCCCCCCAGGGTGATCATGCCGGCGAAGTCCAGCTGCTGGCGCTGCCGGTTGCCGGAGTCGCGCAGCACCCGCAGGGCCAGCGTGAAGGCGATCAGGCCGGCCGGCACGTTGATCCAGAAGATCCAGCGCCAGGAGAGAAAGGTGATGACCAGACCGCCCACCAGGATCCCGAGGATCGCACCCACATTCCAGCCGATGCTGTTGAAGCCGTAGGCCCGTCCCCGGGTCTCGGGGGGAAAGGTGTCGGCGATGACCGCCCCACTGTTGGCGGTGATGAGCGCCCCGCCGACTCCCTGCAGAATCCGAAAGCCGATGATGGTGGCCTCGTTGCCGGCCAGAGCGCAGAGGGCAGACCCGACGATGAAGATCAAGAACCCTGCCTCGTACATGCGCACGCGCCCGAACATGTCGCCCAACCGCCCCACCTGAGTAGCCAGCAGGGTGATCACCAGCAGGTACCCCATGATCACCCAGACCACGTCGGCCAAGGGGACGTGCAGCGCGCGCTCCATCTCCGGCAGCGCCAGCACCACGATGGTGGTGTCCACGGCCGCCATCAGGACTCCGATCACGATCACCAGCAGGGCCAGGCCCGTCCTGGGATGCGACGCGGGGGAAGGGGAGGTCATCGCCTGCTTCCGGAGGCCGTAGACGTTCGTGGGCGCCGGGGCCGGCCCCAGGCGGTTACGAACAGTTGCTCATGCGCTTCCCCACAGTCAGCGGCTGAACCGCCGCCGCGGCCGGTGGTGAGGGTGGCCGCTCCCTCCTCGGGGGAGAAGCCGAGCAGGCCTGGAACCCGTTGCGACGCCCTCGCTCCCAATGGCCAGCCCAGCTGGCGCCGCGGCAGAAACCTGGGGCCGGCGCTGCGGAACTGCGTCTTGGCCCTGGACCCCACCGGGACCTCCGGCAGCTGGTCCCGGCGCTCGGTGGGGAATCGGTCCGGTGGGACCGCCATCACCATCGGCCACGGCGTGGCCTGGACGGTACCCTGCTCGGCGGCATCACGGAGCGTCATCAAACCGGTCGCGGTCCCAGCCCCGGCGGGGCCGGGACATCCGGCACGACACTTCTGGAGTGGGGATCGCGCACAGCTGCCAGTCAAGCAAGTTGGCCCCTGCCCGGTCCAGCGGCAGATCAGTCCTCGCTGACCACCGCCGGTTGGGTCGCCACCGGTGCTCGGGAGTCCGAAGGAGCCGCCTCGACCGGGGCGGCAGCGTTCTCGCTGGCCGCCGTGACCTCCTGGTTCGCTGGCTGACCGGGCCCGGACTGGCCGGCTCCGAGTTCCACCACGGCGGTGTAGCCGAGGACCGTGATCTGGGCGACCAGGAACGCGTACGCGAGGATCAGGAAGAACAGCCCGAAGGTGGACCCGTAGGAGCTGAAGCCGTGCTCCAGATGGAAATAGAGTGGGAACAGGAGGCTCAATCCCTCAAAGGCGACAGCTGCGACCAGGCCGCCCCGAAGGCTGCGTCCCAGGGTCGGCCCAGGATGCGGAACCAGGCGATAGATGGCGGAGAACAGGATGGTGCCCACCACCACCGCCAGCACTATCTGTCCGATCAGTGCCAGCGGTCCCGTTCTCAAAAAGTCGGGGACTCCGGGCAGTGAGGCGAGCCCGGCCAGCAGGCTTGAGCTCAGAACCACCGGCACCGCCAGCACGGTGAAGAGCACGATCATGCCGACGCTCATCAGCTTCTGCTTCAAAAACCCCCTGGTCTTGCCTCCTGACAGGGCGGCGAAGCCCTGCTCCATGGCTCCGAACAGGGATGTGCCAGACCAGACCAGGCCCAGGATTCCCACCACCGCCAGCGCTCCCGAGTCCCGGTGGAACGCCTCCAGCGCTGAGAGCACGACGGCCCCCTTTCCCTGCGGCAGGATGGCGGCCACGGCCCTGGCCACGGCCCGGCCCATCGCGGGGTCGCGGAAGACGACCCCCGCCAGGGTCACCGCCAGCAGCACGATCGGGAAGATGGCGAACAGGAGATTCCAGGCGATCAGGGTCGCCTGATTGGGGCCGTTGCGGCCCAGGTAGCGTGCCACCACCCGCACCAGCAGGGTTCTTCGCAACCTGGCCAAGAATCTCTTCACAGGGGCGAGGTTAGCCCGGGTCTGGCCGCTCCACCACATCCGAACTCGGCGAAGCAGCCGGGCCATCGGGCGGGAGGGCCCGGGCTCCCAGGACGGCTGCTATCCTGCCGGCGAGGGGGGGCCGGCTTTTGGTGGAGATCAGCTGTGATCGGAGGAGCACGGCCATAGCGGTCGGCGCTGCCCAGTCTCCAACTGGGGCTGCGGCGCTCGCCATTCGGGTGCGGGACCTGCGCAAGAGCTACGGGCCGGTCCAGGCGGTGCGCGGTCTTGACCTGGACGTGCGCCGCGGCCAGATCGTGGCGCTTCTGGGCCCGAACGGTGCCGGCAAGACCACGACCATGGAGGTGATCGAGGGGCTCAAGCCGTTCGACTCGGGGCAGGTCGAGGTCCTGGGCAAGTCGCCGCTGCGAGCTCGCCGCCGGGTCGGGGTCCAGCTCCAGGAGGGAGCGCTCTACGACGACCTCACCTGCGGTGAGACGCTGCATCTCTTCGGCAGGCTCTACGGATACGAGGCGAACCCGAGGGCGCTCCTCGACCTGGTGGATCTCGGGGGGATGCTGGACCGTCGCGCCTCCGCCCTCTCCGGAGGGCAGAAGCGACGCCTGCAGATCGCCCTGACCCTCTGCAACGACCCCGAGTTGGTGATTTTGGACGAGCCCACCACCGGGCTGGACCCGCTCAGCCGCCGCCAGACGTGGGAGCTGATCCGGCAGCTTCACCGGCAGGGGCGGACGGTGCTGCTCACCACCCACTACATCGAGGAGGCCGAGCAGCTGGCCGAGTACGTGGTGATCATCGACCACGGCCTGGTGGTCGCCGAGGGTAGCCCGCAGGAGCTGGTGTCACGGCTGGGAGCCGCCGCCCGGATCAGCGTGGCCGCCCCTGAGACCTCCCCGCTGGCGACACTTCCCGGCGTGCTCCGGGGCCGGTGGGAAGCAGGCAGGTGGGAGCTGCACACCAAGGAGGTGGGCTCGGTGCTGGCCGCCCTCGGCGCCCGGTTGGGGGAATCCGCCCTGCGCGACGTGACGGTCCAGCCCCCCAACCTGGAGGACGTATTCCTGCAGAGCGCCGGCCGCCACCTGTCCGAGGAGCGCGAGTGAGCGCTCCCCCGGGAACCGACGGACGGCTGTCACGGCCCTTGCGAGACGGTCCATGGATTCCCCTGCTGGCGCTCTCCGCGGCCAACATCAAGGTCCTCTACCGCAACCGCCAGGTGCTGGTCTTCAACGTGCTCGTCCCGCTCCTCCTCATCGTGATCTTCGGGGGGCTGTTCCAGCGCACCGCGGCTACCGTGGACGTGGCGACTCCCATGCGCTACTACCCGGTCCTGCGCCAGGCGCTGCCCAGGAGCTCCTTCACCCTGGTCCGCGCCACCGCCAGCAGAGCGCGCGAACAGGTTCTGAGCGATCAGGCCGCGTTCGCGTTGGTGGTCCGGGCCGAGGCTCCTTCCCGGCTGGAGGTGAGCATCTTGGAGAACGCCAGCAACGTCACCGAGAATGGCTCGTTCACGGCCGAGGCTGAGGCGGCGGTCGGCGCTCTCAACCAGACCCTGCTGCGGCGGGAGCCCGCCGTTCAAGGAGTCGTCCAGTCGGTGCACGCCCCCGGGGGGTTGAGTTCCGACTCGCTCGCCAAGAACAACTACATCGCCTTCCTGGCGCCCGGAGTGCTGGCCTACGCGGTACTGGCAGGCGGTCTGTCGGCAGGGCTGCGGTTGGTCGGGGACAGAGAGCAGGGGACCCTCCGGCGGATCCGGGCGACGCCAGCCCCCGCCTGGGTGTTCCTGGCCGCCAGCGTCATCTCCCAGCTGTTCCTGGTCGCGATTCAGATCGCGGTCCTGCTGGGAGTCGGCCACGCCCTGTATGGCATCGGCCTGGGCCCCAGGCCATTGCCACTGTTGCTGGTCCTGCTGGTGGGTTCGCTGTGCTTTCTCGCGGCCGGGTTCTTGGTGGCGGCCCTCTCGCGCCGAGAGCAGGCCGCCGTGGTGATGTCCAACCTGATCTCCCTACCGCAGCTGTTCGTGGCGGGCGTGTTCTATCCGCTGGCGGGTGCGCCCCTCTGGCTCCAGAAGCTGTCGATCGTGATGCCCTTGACCTACTTCAGCGACGCTCTGCGGGGCCTGATGGCCGAGGGTCAGACCCTGGCTGACGTGACCAAGGACATCTTGATCCTGCTGGCGGTCGGCCTGGCGGTGCTCGTGGTGGCCGGCCGCACCTTCCGCTTCGAGCCCTCCGGCCACTGAGCGCCGGCTCCGCCCCGGGAGCTCAGCCGCACGGCCCCACGATGGTGGCGTTGGCGAAGTTGCCCACCTGCTCCTGCACCAATTTCAGCGCCGGGGTCAGCAGGTACAGACCCTGGTCGGTCGCCACCCAGGTGCCGTGGGAGTCGGTGTAGGTTGAGTACACGCTCAGCCCGCGGGCGCTGCTCAGCCCCGGACCGGTGAGCAGCGTGATCGCCGACGACGGAGAGGTGGCCACCACCAGTGCGGTCCGGGCGGTCCCCTGCACAGTTTCCAGCGGGTCGCCCGCCGCCGTGGTGCCGACGACCGTGACCTGCTCGCCGGGATGGTACGACCAGACCGCGACCTGCCCGGTGGCGACGCTGAAGCGCAGGGCCTCGTCCCAGGGGACCTCCACCGGCGGCGGAGACGGATCCGCGGGGTTGGACTGCCCACCCCACACCGCCGTTGCGGATGCCAGGTACCACTCCACCCCGCTGGTCTGGGGCTGCAGGGTCACCGCGGACGCGGTGGCGGGATCAAGGCTCAGGAGTCCCCCGGTCACGTTGCTGGTGGGGGAGTGGTCAACCAGCAGGATCCGGCCTCCGTCCCAGCCGAGCACCTCGGTCTGCCCCCGCGAGTAGATCACCTGGTCGCTGGCTGTGGAGATGGTGACCAGGTGGACCGCTACCGAGGTGCTGGTCGGGTTGGCGATGTCGCCGACGCTCACATAGGCGTACTGCGTGCCACTGGGGGACAGCTCGGCGGGGGAGGCGGGTACCCAGGCGGCCAGCGCTGGGTCGTACGACTCTTCGGGAACGTCGCCGAAGAGGGTTGGCGTGGCTTGGGTCTGCCACTCCGAGAAGGCGCCTGCCACGCCGACCACCCCGGTGTCCAGGGCAGGATCCACGTTCCCCGACGGAAGTTGCAGGAATCCGCCCAGAGCCTGGCTGCCGGTCGATCCGGCGGCGACGGACGTGCCGTAGATCGGGAGGCTGCAACTCAGAGCGTCCGAGCCGGGGCTGCTCACTGGGCTGGTGAACGGGGTTGGTCGTTGCGTCGGGCTGGGCGTCGGCCGTGGGTGGGCGCGATGGGAAGGAGCTGAGGCCGCGCATCCAGTCAGCGCCATGGCTGCCAGCAGCGCGCCGCTCGACCATCTCCACCGAGCCCTCCCCCTCACCAAGGCGGCTGCGGCTCCGGTTCCGCGCACCTCCGGGGTCGTTCCGAGTTGGCGCTTGGCGCTGGGCGAGGAGCTGAGCCGCCCCTCAGCGCAGCGCCTCCGCGGGAGCCCTGAGCAGGTGATCTCGAC
>JAKABA010000081.1 GCA_021802115.1 bacterium
GGGATACGGCCCTTGCGAAAGCGCTCCCACGCCGCCCGATACCCGATGCCCTGCTGCCGGGCGTACGTCGACAACTTCATTTTCACATGATATCATAGATGGCACGTCTATTCCAGTCACTAGCTTGCTCTATGAATTCGGCGACTTGTGACCAACACCAGCCTCTGAGCTGCGGGCGCGTGCTCACCCTTGCCGCAACACGCGTCTTGATCCGAGCGAGTCCGGAGCCCCATGCGGGCCCGCTCGCGGCCAGTCAGGGCAGCTCCTGAGTGCACGGGCCAGCCGCCAGGGCGCGGGCGAGCCCAGTCGTGGTAGAGAATCTCCCATGAAGATTGGCGTCGTCTTTCCCCAGACCGAGATCGGAGCCGACTCCGCGGCGGTTCGCGCCTATGCCATCGGAGCGCAGAACTTTGGCTTCGCCCACCTGCTGGCATACGACCATGTGCTCGGTGCCGACCCAGGGGTCCACCGGGGCTGGAACGGTCCCTACGACGTCCACACCACCTTCCACGAGCCGATGGTGCTTTTCGGCTATCTGGCGGCGGTCACCTCGATGGAGCTGGTCACGGGCATCGTCATACTTCCCCAGCGCCAGACGGCCCTGGTGGCGAAACAGGCGGCGGAGGTGGACATACTGACCCACGGCAACTTCCGGCTCGGAGTTGGGCTGGGGTGGAACTCGGTTGAGTACGAAGCTCTGGGCAAGCAGTTCTCCAACCGGGGGGTCCGCATGACCGAGCAGGTGATGCTGCTCCGCCGGCTCTGGACGGAGACCACAGTGACCCATGCGGGCGAGTACGAGCAAGTCACGGGGGCCGGGCTGGCCCCAGCGCCAGTCCAGCGGCCCATACCGGTGTGGTTCGGGGCCAGCTCTGAGCGAGCCCTGCGCCGGGCCGGCCAGCTGGCTGACGGATGGTTTCCCCAGGCACCACCCGGACCCAAGCTGGACTGGGCGCGCTCCATCGTCGAGCGCTCCGCCCTTGAGAACGGTCGGGATCCAGCCACGCTCGGGATGGAGGGGCGGGTCAGCTGGAAGCCCGGCCAGACCCAGCAGCTGGTGAGCCAGGTTAATCAGTGGCGAGAGGTCGGAGCCACCCATGTCTCGGTCAACACCATGGGCGCGGGCCTTGGGTCCGTCGAGGCTCATCTGGAATCGCTCCAGGAGGTGGCGGAGGCTCTCGGGCTGAACTTCTGACCGCGGCGACGCGCCCCGCCTCAGTCATCACTCGAACGGCGGCATCGTGAGTGCCGCGGCCCCGATGGCTGGGGCGGGTCTGAAGCTGCGACAGCGTAGGTGAGCGGGGGCAATTCCGTCGGCCTCCGGGTACCTGCTGCGCTGTCGGTCCCCACCGGGTCGGGAATCCGGCGCCGCCGGCCGGACCGCTTCTGGAACTGGCCAGACTCTGTTACGGTGGCGGCCGAACCCGTGACTGAAGCGTCTTGGGCACGAGCAGCCCAGCCGCCGGTCCCGACTCCTGCGGAGGCTGAAGGGGTCAGCCTGGGCTCGCCGCGGCGGCATCCCCAGGGCCACTCGAGGCTGCGCCCGGCGAGGGGCGGATGCCCCGTTAGAGCAGGTCCGGCCGCCTCCAGTCGGAGCCGCGAACGTGGTGATCCAGAAACGCATTGACGGTCTCGTACCAGATCTTCTGGTTGCCCGGCGTGAGCACCCAATGACCCTCGTCTGGGAAGTAGAGCAGCTTGGCGTCCACCTGGTGGCGAACCAGGTCGTACCAGAGGGCCAGGCCCTCGCCGATCGGTACCCGATAGTCCTTGTCGCCGTGGATCACCAGCATCGGGGTACGGATCTCCCCGGCGTGAAGGTGCGGGCTGTTCAGTTCATAGCGCTCTGGGTTGTCATCTGGATGGCCCCACTCCATCTCCCATGTTCCCGGGTGGTCGGTGGTAGCCACAAAGCGATCCAGGGTCCATAGACTGGCGTGGCTGACGATGGCCTTGAACCGATCGGTGTGGCCGGCTATCCAGTTGGCCATGTAGCCGCCGTATGAGCCACCCATGGCGGCGGTGCGGGTGGCATCGATGTCATCCCGCTGCTCGGCCGCGTCGGTGATCGCCATCAGGTCGCCGAAAGGCACCGGCCCCCACTGGCCCCAGGCACGTTGCATGAACTCCTCGCCATAGCCGCGTGACAGACCCGGGTCCGGGAGCAGCACAGCCCAGCCCCGCGCCACCATCAGCCACGGGTTCCAGCGCCAGCTCCACGAGTTCCAGCTCATCAGTGGACCGCCATGCACCCAAAGCAGCAGAGGCGCCGGCGCGGTGTCGGCCGGCAGGGCCAGCCAACCGCGGATCCTGGCCCCGTCCGCAGCCCGGGCCTCCACCTCCTCGATCCGCCCCGGCAGGGGGCCCACGACGCCAGGGGCCTCCAGGGTGACGGGGTCCTGGTCGGTGCCGGCCGCCTCAATCCGCACCGGTCTTGGCGGCGAGTCGATGTGGTCCCGCAGGGCGTAGATGTAACGCCCGTCGGGGGACGGGCACAGGTGGCTGTAGGCGCCACTGCGAGTCAGGCGCGTCACCTTCCCGGTCGCGACCTCGACCCGCCACGCTGGGCAGTGGCCCGCCTCGTCGGCCACGAAGTACACCGCCGACGAGTCGGGTGCGGCGACCGGCGACATCGGCCACAGGGGGAAGCCGGGCAGCAGGTCGCGTCGCTCCCCACTGGCCAGCTCAACTAGGGCCAGGGTCACCGCGGGCGCCTGGCTGCGGGACTCCGCGCGGCTGTCGATGAAGGCCACCCATCGACCATCCGGGGCGACGGCGGGACTGGTGTAGTCGTGCTGGTCCTCGGCCCGCTCGTCTCCGGCCGCGACCACCACGCGGTTCCCGGAGCCTACCTCGATGGCGACCACTCGGGACGACTCCCGGCCCCCAGGGTGGCTGACATGCCAGGCTGCGAAGACGGTAGCCCCATTGGCCGAGATCACGGCCTCGGCGTCCTCCAGCGCACCTCCGGCATCTGGAGTCAGGTCCCGCAACTGCCACCCGGTGGCGTCGCCAACCTGCTCGACGGCGAACAGGCGGGCCTTTCCTGGGCCGAGATCGTGGTCCCAGTGCCGGACCGGCAGCGTCTCGTGCAGGATGGCGCTGACCCCAGCGTCCCGGCGGGCGGTCCTCCGTTGGCTGTCTCCGTCAGCTGGTCCGGTCAGGTTTGGGCAGATCACCACCAAAGTCCCGGTGGCCTGGGCGACCAGGGCCAACCCGATGCCACCGGGGCGGCTCAGCACCAGTTCGGCCTCACCGCCGCGCATGGGGAGGCTCCACAACCCCGAGTCGTCGGCGTCGCTCTTCTCGGAGTGCTCCGCGCCAGGGTCGGCGCGCTTCGACACGAACAGCAGGTCGCCATTGGGCATGAAAGCAGGGGCGGTCTCCACGGGTGCGAACCGAGTGAGTTGGCGGGCTGGGCCGCCGGCGGGATCGATCTCCCAGAGCGCGCTGATCCGGCGCTTGCGGTCGGGTGACAGGGTCTGCACGGGAGCGACCAGGCGGGATCCATCCGGGGATAGCACCAGGCCCGTCAAGCGCGGAAGCGAGAGGAAATCGTCCATCGACTCGAAGTAGGTGGCTGGTTTCATCCCCCCGGATGCTACTAGAAGACCCGGCCAGCGTCCGACTGCCGCCAGCGCTGGGGGCTGGCGACTGCGAACAGAGTCGCCGGCCGTGCCTCCGAATGCGCACCTTCCGACGTGACCAGGTTCGATCCCGAGGGTCTGGCCGCGGCTGGAGTGACCATCTGGGCTGGCACGATCTCCGGGCCATCCACGGTGGGCCGCTGGTTCAGGCGGCGGTTGGACTGAAGGTTGCCCCCGAACGGCTCGGGCACTCCCGCGTCGCCGTGAGTTCGGATTTCTGCTCCGGCGTGGTGGATGCCCTCCGGCGCGAGATAGCCGACGCAGTGGGCCAGGTCCTGGGCGGATGATCCCACCGCTCAAGGCGCCGTGGCCAGACTCTGATGGCCACGGCGTGCTCTCAGGTCGGGTCCCATCGGGCTGCGGACCCGAATTTCTAAGCTGCGCTTCGGAGGTCTTAGTCCAGCCTGGGGCACCACGAAGTTGCCGTCCCACCACGCGAGCGGCCGGTTACGGTCGGCCCCGTCCGCCAAGACGGCGCCCCGACGAAGTCCGCGCTCGATACCTGGCTGATCCGCCCACATCGTCTCTCCGAAGCAACGCAGGACTGTTGACCGAGCCGGAGCTCACGGTGGCGGTGTCACCAGATCGACAGAGGGAAAGTACGTCCGGTATTGGGCGCTGTCCCTTGTCAGCAATCGGTAGCCGCACACCGCCGCATGAGCGCCGATATAGAAGTCCGGGAGTGGAGAACGTCGCTGCCCGCCGCGTTGGCGATAAGCGAGGAGGGCCCTGCCGACGATGAATCCCGCTTGGTAGGGCAGCGGTTCGCGCGCGAAGTCACTCGCGGGAACAGCGTCATCCAGATCTTCAATCCGGTCGAACCCGGTCGAGATCTCCGCATAGATGATCGGGTTGATCGCCAACTTCCCTACTTCCCTGGCCCTGGCCACGGCCTGCTCCGACCAAGCACGCCATGTGGGGTCGTTGGTCAGAATGTCGAGCAAAACACTCGAGTCGACCAAGGCGATGGGACTCTCGACCGCAGCCGTCGCGGCGTGCGGTTCACTCACCCCGCAGAAGCTGGAGCAGTTGGTCCGTACTCATGGTCGTGGTGGCCCGGCCACGCATCCTGTTCACGAGTCGCTGTCCACGGGTGTGGCTGGAATCGACCGGGACGATGCGCAGGGCGGGGCCGTCCTCGATGACGTTCACCTCGTCGCCCTCACGCAGACCGTGCTTCTCTCTCAACGGAGCCGGAATCGTCACTTGTCCTTTGCTGTTGAGTCGCATCGTTCCTCCTGACACGTAATACCAAGCGCACCGGATACCAGGTGTCGTAACCATGTCGGCGGCGTGGGCCGGAGAACTGATACCTCCGCCAGCCGTGCGTCCGCAGGGCGGCCGAGAGGGACTACTGTCTCCAGGCGCCCGCCTGGGACCCCAAGTTGTCGGCAGCAGCTCCTGGCTCTCCTCCATGGAGCAGTCGACCGCATCGATCTCGTCCACGGTTTCCTTGGCCCAGATGGCCCGGCCCGGGTCCGTGCTGCAATACAAAGGCTCTGGCGCTGTCGAACAGGCTGAAGAGGTCGGCGGCGGTTGTAACCCGGAAGGCCACAGTGTTGAGGCTGACCTTCAGCCGCGCCGAGACTGCCCGTCCGTCCGATCTTCCAGTTCAGCAGACGACGTGAACAGCCGCCGACATCCTGAGCTTGGCGATCGCACAGAGCCGTCCGATGGCCGCCTCCTGGGCGGCAGGTCGTCGCCAGGTCGCAAAGCGTTGGTTCGGCCACCTCGTCCACGATCCAGGGCCAGTTGGCCGGGGCAGCCGCGCTTCCCCTGCTACCGACCTCGGACCTCAGCAAGCCGCCGGTCCAATTCCTTCAGGACGCGGCTGATCGTCTCCGCCGCCACTCACGACATCAGCGACGTGGAAGAGGGCGTGCGCCAAGTAGCTGGAGTCGGTGAAGTTGGCCCCTCCCTCGAGGTCGAGGGGCGCCAGCCAGAGGCGGTCCGGGGATGGTCTACGGATGAGGAAGGTTAGCGCCTGACCCAGGAAGACCCACTTGCCCTCACCGGCGATGGCGCCCACCCGCGGGTGCGGGTACGATTCCAGCCCGACTCGCGGACTGCCGCGTCGGGACCTCTCCTGGGACATCCGAGATGCTCGGCGCCCCCAATCGTCGTGTGCACCGAGCTGCTCCCGACTGACGGCGGCGCAGCCTATTGCAACAAGGCCTAGTCGGGGCCACACGACCGGTTGGCTGAGCTGGCGCGTTCGTCTGGGGCCCAGCGATTCCTCGAGCAGTCCAATCCGACCAATCGGCACAAGCTGCGGTCGCCGCTTTTAGCCATCCCAGTGACCTATTGTTCGCCACCATTGCTGTGGATAAGTTGGCCATTGACCCAGGCTCCGGCCGGTGAGCAAAGGAAGGCGACGAGGTTTGCACAGTCATCTGGCTGACCTAACCGGCCGAGCGGGGTGGCATCCATGATGCGCGACCTGAGCGCGGGTGTCATCCAGCCAGTGTCGGTAGCGCCGGGGTTGACGACGTTCGAGGTGATTCCGAGGTGCGCCAGCTCTTTGGCCGCGGCCAGAACTATGCGGTCTAGGGCCGCTTTGCTCGCCCCATAGGGAAGGTTTCCCACCGTGTCGTCACTGGTCAATCCGACGATGCGACCGCGACCGGCTGCCACAGGTCCACGCAGCGCGAACTCCCGGATCAATAGCCAGGTTGCCCGTGCGTTAACGGCGAAGTGAAGGTCGAACGAGTCGATCGTCGTATTCATGATGTTGGAGTCGACGGACTCGCAGTGAGCCATAATCAATGCACTCACAGGGCCGAGTCGGTCCTCGACGAAGTCGAAGACCTTCTTCGAGGTGGCGGGCTCCGACAGATCGGCCTCGAGAGAGACTGAACGAGCTCCGGCGCGCTGGAGGTCCCGCTGCAACTCCGCGACCTCGTCGGGGTCGGTCCCCCAGGGCATCCGTCTGTCGTAGCTTGTCCAGTGGGTTGTGGCCACGTCCCACCCGTCGCCGGCCAGGCGCCGGGCGATGGCTGCGCCGATGCCGATCCGGCGACTAGCTCCAGTCACGAGCGCGATTGGCCGGTGGGTATGCACGGCACTGATCTTGGCAGGTCTGAGCCCTGTGAGTCCAAATTCAGCGTGCCCGCAGGAACGGCAGGCTCTGGCCGTGATCGGTGACGCCCGTCCACTGCTCACCGCGCCGAATGCGGACCCAGCAGCACGGAACGCGATAAGGCTGGCGATCTTCACGAGGACCTCTCGCCTTGCCGACGGGCACAGATGCTGAGGTCCCGACGTCGGCGATCAGGTTGTCAGTCCCGACAGCGAGCCGGCAGCGCTTCAGGCGGGAGGGCGGCCGTGGTATCGCCTTCCGCTGTGCGGGACCACTGCGAATCGGGGCCGTGGACTGGTGGAGAGGCTGAGGCAGAAATGGATGGCCAGGGTCGTTCGGGATCGTCCGGGCGTCGAGCCGGTCAAGGTACCAGGCGCGCACGAGTTCTATGCCGCTGCGCCCGTCGCCGTGGTGGCGCGGATCGCCAGAGCCGCGCTCCTGCGCTGAACCTCTCCCAGCAGCATGTCGTCTTGGCGCCGGCGCGTTACCGGGGCCGGTTGGCGCCCGAGAGCAGGCGAGGTGCCAGCCAGGACGCAAGGCGCCCGGCGTTCCACTCGCCGGCGGCGACAGCGACCATGGCACCCTCAGCGTCGTCGACTGAAGGGTAGTCGTCCCACGCCCAACCGTTCATATCGAGGAACAGACGAAGCGCCACCCAGGCCGCCCTCTTATTGCCGTCCGGCAAGGGGTGGTTCTTGGCCAGATGGGCCACGAGCACCGCGGCCTTGTCGACGAACTCCGGGTAGAAGTCCTCGCCGGCCCAGCTTGCCGCCGGGGCGTGCAGCGCAGACTCAGCGAGATTCAGGTTTGTGACCCGGGTCAGGGTCTCTGCGTCGAGATTGGTGACCTCAGCGGCGATTGCCAAGAAGTCGGTCAGGTCGAGGTAGCGGACCGTCACCTGGCCAGGCGTTCAAGCAGCTCACGATCCTCGTCGATGATCCGCCTCACCCGAGAGCGGAACTCGGGGTCGGCCCGGCGCGCCTCCACAGCTTCGACCAGCGCACGACGGACGGTCTCGTTCAAGCTCAGGCCCTCGGCTCGGGCGAGCGCCGCGGCGTTGACCGCCTCGTCGTCCGGCAGCCGCACAGTGAAGTTCTTAGTCATGGTGGCATGATACCGCCGCACCCGCGGTCCCGCTCACCGCTCGTCATCTGGGCGCGTGATTTCGGGTACGCAACCCGTATGCGCCCGGAGGCCCTGGCATGTCAAGAGCAGGATCATTTCTCATTTCTGGGTGTGGGAGCGTTGCGGTCGTGGGCGAAGGGATCTGTGCCTCTACCGTCCCCGACGGAGCCCTGCGCACATCGGCAACCGTCCTTGGCCCTGCCTTCGACCGACTGTGAGCGGGAAGTGCTGATTGGCCCGAGCTGCGGAGGGAAGCGATGCTGGCGGTGAGAGAGGCGCGGCGTCAGTAGCGCCAGATCAGAACATCGGCATGGCATGCCTGGGCGCGACACGCTGCCATCCCACGTGATGAGCCTTCATGCCAAGGGCCACGTCGTCGGCCACGGCATCGCGGAGGACCACGGCGCGAGAGGTGCCCCCCGTCTTGGCAAGCAGGTTGGCCCGAGCCACAGCCCTGTCCACATCGCCGCTCTTGGCCGTGACCGACACCTCCACCACCGCGTAGACGGGTGGGCTGCCCTCGCCTGGTTCCCAGACGAAGATGCCGTTCGCTAGGGCCAGATCGTCGGCGGCATCGGGTTCGAGCACGTCGGCATCCTCTGCGGCGGTTAGCAGCGCGTCCAGAGCGACCGCCGAGATGGGATGGACCTGCGCCGGAGGTGCTCCCAGAGCGCGAGCGACCGGCCGGGCTGTGCGCAGCGCCCATGCCTCGTATTCGGCTCCCACAAGACGGCTCACCTCGCCGCCCATCCGCTGCTGCGCTTTCGCCAGAGTCCCCACTTGGGCCACCAACTCGGCCATCTGAACCGCAAGCTTGTCTACCCGCTCAGTGAGCTGATCTATCCTGACGGTGAGCTGATCCATGCGGCCGGTGAGCTGGTCCATTCGATTCGCCAGCTGTGCCAGGGCGACTCCCACCTCCGCGAAGCGGGCATCGGTGTGAGCCGCGAGCCTCTCTACCTGGCCTGGCAGCGCCAGCAGGTCCTCCGTGAGCACCTCCCGCCGGATGGCGTCCCGCGCCACCGGGTCCGACTTCAGCGCAGAGAGCAGAGCATCCAGATCAACGGTCATGGGGGGAGCAGACGCCCAAGTCAGGCGGGCTCATGCGTGATCGCCAGCCCTGGCAGGTCGAGGACCATCCAACTCTTTCGTGTCCCATCCGTAGACAGCCCGATCACCTTGGTGTCCTGCCCTGGGAGCCGGACCTGCTGGAACTGGTGCCAGTGGCCGCGGAGCAACAGCTTCGGCTGGTAGCCTCGGCCACCGCCTGGACATGGTAGGCGTGCTATGGACTTAGGAGGGAGTGTTCAGTGCTCCCGGCGGCACCACTTTGCTGAGCTGGCCCGGTTTGACGGACAAACCTGACGGACTAACGCGCGGAGCAGGGCGGTCCTTGGCGGTCCTTGGCGGTACTGGGCGAGCTCAAGAACTGGTCGGCCCGGTGGGACTTGAACCCACGACCTGAGCTTTATAAGAGCCCCGCTCTAACCAGCTGAGCTACGGGCCGATGCTCGAAGGATAAGGTCCCCTGGGGGCCGCCGGGTAATCTGGGTCGGTGCAGCTGCAGGACCGAGCCTACTTGTGCCAGGGCCAGTACCGGGACGGATCCAATCTCGCCGCCCGACAGCGGCTCCATCGCGAATACGCCCAAACCGGGGTTCCTTGGCAGCGCTTTGTATTCCGGCAGCTGCGACTACCGGAGCGCAGCCGCATTCTGGAGGTCGGCTGCGGCCCCGGCTGGCTGTGGCGCGAAAACCGGGAGCTGATTCCCAGGGGCTGGAGGATGACGCTCACCGATCTGTCCCCGGGCATGCTCGAGGAGGCGGCTCGTGAGTTGCTGGCCCTTGGACCCCAGGTGACATTCCAGGCCGCCGATGCGGTGGCACTGCCGTTCAACCCCGGCAGCTTCGACGCGGTGGTTGCCAATCACATGCTGTATCACGTCCCCGACCGCTCCGCGGCGCTGGCTGAGTTCCGCCGGGTGCTGGTACCGGGTGGGCTCTTGCTGGCGGCCACCAACGGTCCAGGCCACCTCAGCCAGCTCCGCGAGCTGGAACAGCTGGTCCGCCCGACGGCCACGGCCGCCATCAGTTCCGAGTTCGACCTGGTCAACGGGCCGGTTCAGCTGCGCCCCTGGTTCGCCCATATGAGCGTGGTTCGGCAGCACGGTTGGCTGGCGGTGACCGAGGCCGGGCCGGTGCTCGACTACCTGCGCTCCATGCCGGGGCGGCGGCTGGCGGGACCCGAGGCGGACCTGGTTCGCCGGTATGTCGACGCGGCCATCAACCGCGATGGACGCTGGCGGGTAGAGTCCGAGGCCGGGGTGATCCGCGGCCGGCGGCGAGAGCGAGTTGGGCGGCTACCCGGCTTCGCCTAATCGCCCGCCACCACCAGGTTGACCTGGCGGTCCGGAACCACCACGACCCGCGATGGCCGGCGACCAGCCAACCACTGCTGAATTCGTGGCGAGCCGAGAGCCAGCTCCTGCAGCTCGTTCGGGGATGTCCCGGGCAAGGCCATCAGCTGGTCGCGCTTCTTGCCGTTGATGGAGATCACCACCGCCACCTGATCCCGCACCAGCATGGCCGGATCCGCCTTGGGCCACGGCTGCCGGTGGACGGAGTAGGGATTGCCGAGGCGTTCCCAGATCTCCTCGGCAGCATGCGGGCAGTAGGGAGCCAGGAGCAGGGCAAGCGTCTCCAGGGCGGGCCGCGGGACCGGCCCCTGGTGCTCCTTCAGGCGCTTGACGAAGCTCATCATGGCGGCGATCGCAGTGTTGAACTTGAGCTCTGGGGTGTCGGTGGTCACCTGTTGGATGCAACGGTGGCGGGCCTGGGCCAGCACCCGCGGCTCGGCCTCGGCCTGTCCCTCGCCCTCCATCCTGGCCAGCAGGCGGAAGATCTGGAGCAGAAAGCGCTGGGGGCCGTTGATGCCGGTCGCCCGGAACTCACCACCTTCACTGAAGGGGCCCATGTACATCAGGTAGAGGCGAAAGGCATCGGCCCCGAACCGGTCGATGTACTCGTCGGGAACCACCACATTGCCCCGCGACTTGGACATTTTGGCGCCGTTCTGCACGATGGTCCCGTGGGCCCGGAAGCGCGTGAACGGCTCCTCGAAGTCGAGCCAGCCGAGGTCATGCAGCGCCATCGCCACAAAGCGCGAGTAGAGCAGATGGAGCACCGCGTGTTCGTTCCCGCCGATGTAGGTGTCCACCGGCAGCCACTTGCGGGTGAGCCCAGGGTCGAAGGCGCCATCCGATCGGTCCGCCGACGGGTAGCGCAGGTAGTACCACGCGCTGTCCAGGAAGGTGTCGGAGACATCCGTCTCGCGCTGCGCTGCGCCCCCGCAGATAGGGCAGGTCGTGTTGAAGAACTCCGGATCCCGGGCCAAGGGGGACTCGCCGGTGCCCAGGGGGCGGAAGTCGGCAATCTGGGGTAGAAGCACGGGTAGCTGATCCTCCGGCACCGGCACGGCGCCGTGCACCGGGCAGTGGATGGCGGGGATCGGGGGACCCCAGTAGCGCTGCCGCGAAATGCCCCAATCCCGCAGCTTGTAGGTGACGTGAGTGCGGCCCAGACCGCGCTCGGCGATGGCGGCGGTGACCACCTCGCGGGCTGGGTCCGGGGCGGCCAGGCCGTCGAACTCCCCACTGTTGACCAGCACCCCACCGCCGTGACCGCCCGTCCCGTCACCGCCCGAGACGACCTCCACAATCGGAAGGTCGAACGCCTTGGCGAAGGCGTGGTCGCGGCTGTCGTGGGCGGGGACTGCCATGATCGCGCCGGCTCCGTAGCCGGAGAGCACGTACTCGGCTGCGTAGATGGGCAGATTCCTTCCGGTCAAGGGGTGGCGGGCGCTCCGGCCCAGGTAGATGCCGCGGGTCGCGACCTCTTCCTCTCGGACCCCGGCAATCCGGCGCCGGGTGGCCTCGGCGACGTAGGCGGCGACCGCTGGCCGGAGCTCGGGCGTGGTCAACTCAAGGGTGCGAGGGTGATCGGGGGCCAGCACCATGAAGGTCGCCCCGAAAATGGTGTCCGCCCTGGTTGTGAATACCCGCAGCGGCTCGCCGCCGTCAATCGGGAAGTCGAGCAGTGAGCCCACGCTGCGGCCGATCCAGTGTCGCTGCAGGAGCTTGGTGCTCTCCGACCAGTCCAGCTGGTCCAGCCCTGCCAGCAGCCGCTCGGTGTAGGCGGATATGCGCAAAAACCACTGCTCCAGCTCCCGTTCCACGACCGGGGTCCCGCAGCGCTCGCAGGTGCCGTCCGCCATGACCTGCTCGTCGGCCAGCACCGTGAGGTCCTGGGGGCACCACTTCACGTTGCGGCGGGCCCGATACGCCAGCCCGCCCTTCCAAAGCGTGAGGAACAGCCATTGGGTCCAGTGGTAGTAGGCGGGGTCGGTGGTCTCGACCGTCTTGCTCCAAGCGAACTGCCCGCCCAGCCGCTCAAGCTGGCGGCGGAAGTTGCGGATGTTGGATGCGATCAGGTCGGTGGGGTGGCGGTCCACTTTGAGGGCGAAGTTCTCACTGTGAATCCCGAAGGCGTCGAAGCCGATCGGTTCGAACACGTCGTAGCCCTGCATCCGCTGGAAGCGGCCATGGACATCGGCCCCCGAGAACGCGTACATGTTCCCCACATGGAGCCCCTCCGCCGAGGGGTAGGGGAACATCATCAGGTTGTAGTAGGGGCGCTCAGCCTGCTCGAGGGGAGTCTCGTAGAGCCCGCTCCGGCGCCACCGCTCCTGCCACTTGGCCTCGATCGCGCCGTGATCATACTCTTGGGGCATAGGTGGCCCTTGATGATACCGGCCGCATCAGGGTGGTCTCGGGCTGTCCCTATACTCCGGTTCTCTGGAGGCATCGCTTCCTGGTGCCTGCGACGCGTTGTTGGGAGGATGTCCCGTGGCCGAGGTGCAGGCCCCGTCCGGACGGCGAGAGGGCAAGAGCCCCAGGGTTCGGGCTGGCATGGGCAGGCGCAAGAGATCCGATCGCCTCCGCCGCCACTCCGGCCTGGCCGTGCTGATCATCTTCGCGTTGGCTGCCCTGGCGGTTCTGGCCGCGGGCCTGCTGGCCGCATCCCTCACCATCTTCGCGAGCACCCCTCCGCAGCCTTCCTCACCCCGTTCCCAGGCCTCCAATCCGGGGACCGGCGGGGCCAACTCGAGCCTGGTCGGCACTCCCATTGACGGCACCATTCTGGCTGTCTCAGCCGCTGAGAACCTGATCGCCATCCAGCCCTCGGTGGGGAGCCCGGTCCAGGCCCTGGTCGACTCCAGTTCCAGCATCACCAGAGGTGGCGCCAAGGTGGGTCTGGCCAGCCTGATCCCGGGGGAGGCCGTGATCGTGACGTTCACCTCGGGAGCCGGCGGAACCCTGGTCGTGGCGCAGCTTCGCGACATCGAGTCGGTCCCGACCAACACCCCCAGTCCAACCCCGACCCCGTTCTACTATCCGTCGCCGTCGGTGGAGCCGACCCCCGGTTCGACTTCCCCGAACCCGTCCCCCTCCACCGGGCCAACGCCAGGTGGAGGGCCCCCCTCACCTCCTGGCAACGGAGGGCCGCCTACTCCTGGCTGAACATCTGCTCGCCGCCGGATCCGGCTGATCCTCTCAAGAGGGCAGCTCGATGCCACGGCGCGCCAGCACCCCCAGGGGGGCGTCGGCGGCGATCTTGAGGACGGTGGCAAGGTCGATTCCGCTACCCCGCAGCACCTGGTTGGCCCGCTCGGCGGTCAGCAGGGCCTCGGGCCGGTGGGCATCGGAGTCCAGCACCAGCGCCACGCCCAAACGAATGGCGACCCGGGCCACATGGCCGTTGGTCAGGCCGTGCAGGCCGGCGGCGCTGATCTCCAGGTGGATATGGTTCTCTCGCGCCGCCTCGGCAGCCTCGTCGCTGATCAGGCCGGGATGCCCCAAGATATCGACGTCAGAACAGCGGGCGGCCGCCAAGTTCAGCCCCGGTTGGGGATAGTCACCCAGGGTTTCGCCGTGCACCACCACCAGCTGGGCTCCCAGCGAGCGGGCTCGGGCCGCCACCCGGGCGACGCGCTCCGGTGGCACCCGAGTCACCTCGACAGCGGGAATGCTCGCCATCCCCAGCTCTCGGCTCGCCAGCAGGCAGGCCGCCACGATCTCTGGCACCCGGCGTTCGACGGTAGCCTCGTCAACGTGGTCGCTGCAGACATAGGCGGCATAGCCGTTCTGCTGACAGCGACGCGCCATCTCAAGAGGGGCCGCGTGCCCATCGGAAATGGTCGTGTGCGTGTGAAAGTCGAAAACTGGCATTTCTCCAGCTTAGGGGGCGGAGGCTCTTCCGATCGTCGACAGGGCCGGTCAGCCAGCGGCCGGTGCTGAGCGGTTGCGAGCCGCGGCCAGGGCCAGGATCACGCCATCCCGGAGCCCGCGCTCGGTGACCGTCAACTCCTCGGCCCGGTACCTGTCGAGCAGCCCGAGCAGGATCAGGATCCCACCCGCCATCAGGCGGGCTCGTTTGGGGCTGAGGCCCGTCTCGCTGGCGAGCTCGGAACTGGGTCGATTCATGGCCAGATCCTTACAGAGCTCCACCTCGTCCCGACCCAGCACCGTCCACGCATCGCCCACCTCCGGGCGGAGCCCGAGCTCGGCCGCCTCGATGGCCGCGGCTCGCCGCCCGAGCACCACCGGGAGGTTGGAAGCGGTCCCACCCGTTGCGAGCAGTAACCCGGGATCGCCGCTGCGGGGGACGGCCTCCAGGATCATTGAGACCCGGGCCGCGGCGTGGACCTGCTGGCGGCTGGTGAGCGGGTCGCTGGCCTGCACAGCTCCCAGGAGCTGATCCGAGCCCAACTTTAGGCTGGTGCCATTGCGAGGCCGGGTGCCCAGCCCCTGAACCACCTCGGTGCTGCCACCGCCGACATCAGCAACCGTAGCGGGTTGCCCGGACGAGATCTTGAAGGCGGTTGCACCCAGGTAGCTGAGGCGAGCCTCGGCCTCTCCGGTGAGCACCCTCAAGGTCTCGCCGGACAGACGCTTCACCTGCTCCACCAAGGCCTGGGAGTCGGGGGCGTTCCGAATCGCCTCAGTCCCGACCAGGCCGATGGACTCGGCCTGCTGCTGACGGGCCAGCGCGACCATGGCGGCGACCAGGTCCGCAGTGTGGGAGATTAGCTCAGCGCCGAGCTCACCCTGGTGAGCGACCGCGGCCCCCAGGTTCACCATCTCGACCGCGTGCAGGCGCTGGGTTAGCCCCTCCGGCTCCAGGGTTGCCACCAGCAGGTGGATGGTGTTGGAGCCCACGTCCACCGCGGCGAGGCGCTGGTTCAGATGGTGTCGTCCTCGTCCTCGGTTGGCTCCAGCCGCACCAGTAAGGTCCCGCTCGAGTTCACCTTGACGTCAAAGTGCCTGACGAAGATGGCATCGGAGATGGGCGATATCCCGGTTCGGACGTCGTAGGTCTCGCCGTCGAGGGGACAGGTGACGACCTCCCCGCGCAGACGACCCTCGCCAATCGAGCCCCCGCTGGGGCACGAGTTCTCCAGGGCGTGGAAAACGCCTCCCACGTTGAACACGGCGATCTCGACGCCATCTGCGTCCACCACCTTGCCCGTCCCGGGAGGGACTTCGTCCACCTTGCAAACCGGCACAAAGTCAGCCAACGAGGGGATTATGCCGAATCGCGCCCGCCTCCCATCGGAGGCTGCCCGCAAGCGGCCACCCCGGGCTGGTCCAAAGAGCGGCCGGGAGGCAGCTCCCCACCGTTCCTGCTGAGTGCCCATAAGACACCCGGTCGGGACCAACGGTCCTTCCCGACCTGGACGCTGCCCAAGGTTGCCGTCGCCGTTTCGGGTCTTGCGCCACTTGGGTGGCTGCCCTGACGCCTTCGGAGCTTGGAGTGGCCCTCGCACCCGGTACCCGCCATGCCGACGCTTCCCACGTGGTAGCTCTCCACATCAGCGGGTTGCCCCGCCGCTTCGATCCTCCGTTCGGATGTGGTCATACCTGGACTTGCCTGTGATCTGC
>JAKABA010000392.1 GCA_021802115.1 bacterium
CCCCGCGCTGGAGGGGACGGCCTGGCGATCTGCTCCCCCCGGCGAGGTTGATCGCGGCCTTGAGGTCGCGGTCCAGGACCAGCCCGCAGCTCTTCCTGCGGTGGACGCGGTTTTCGAGAGAGATCTCCGCTCCTTAACCTGAGTGTGTGAGCAGGAGTACACCGTCGGGGATGGCTGGGCTCCGCCACGAGGTGGGTCTGGGCGACCTCCTCGTGCTGGGCGCCACCGCCATCTGGAGCGTGAATGTGGTCGTGGTCAAGCTGGCGCTCCACGACAGCGGGCCCCTGACCTATTCGACTCTTCGCTACCTGGTCGGAGGCGCGGTGCTCTTGGGTTTGGCTTTGTGGCTGGACGGCCCGCTGCCTCGGCTGCCGCGCAGTGACTGGTGGCTGCTCGCCGCTCTGGCCCTGAGCGGGGTCCTGATCAACCAATCCAGCTTCACCGGGTCGCTGGCGCTGACCAACGCCGACAACGTGGCCATGATCTCGGGGACGACCCCACTTTTGGTCGCACTCTGGGTCGCCCTGCGGCAGCGCAGCCGGTTCCGGGCCCGCGTGTGGGTTGGACTGGCGGTGGGGCTGCTCGGACTCTTCCTGGTGGTGGGCGCCGGCGCGGCGGCTTGGTCGGGCTGGCTGGGTGTGGTTGTCGCCCTCGGGAATCCTGTCAGCTGGGCGGTCTACCTCATCCTCCTGCCCCGCCTGCTGGGCCGGTATCGCCCGCTCGCGCTGGCGGCCATGATCAATCTGCTCGGTGCGGCCATGCTCCTCCCGTTCGGTGTCGCAGAAGCCGTCGTGCAGCGGCCCGAGCCGGTGGTGGGGTGGCTGGGGCTGCTGGCCTTCAGCTCCCTGGGGGCCGTCGGACTCACCACCTGGATGTATCTGCCAGGAGTCCGGCGGCTGGGCCCGGCCAGGACCGCCGTCTACAGCTACCTCCAGCCCTTCCTGACTTTGCTCGCCGCCCTGGTGATCATGGGTGAGCCCATCCTTCCCCTGCAACTGCTGGGTGGGGCGGTCATGCTGGTGGGGGTGATGCTCGGCAGACCCCGCCCCCGACCGGCGGCTGGCGGGCCGGAGGTCCCTGGGGCGAAGCCGGTCGCGGCCACCGCGGGCACGACTGGCTAGCCGCGGCTCTGCGCCGCCTTCCGCCGCCCCGCCGGGAACGGGAGTCAGGCCCGTGGCTCGGCCGCCCCCAGCGGTTCCTCCCCACTGGCAGACTTCGGTTGTGGCCGTTCCGCCGACCCTCAGCCCCGGCGCGCCGCTCTTGAGCCGCTCCCCCGGTGCCCGGTGGTCCAGCACCCCGGAGACGGTCTCCCGCCGAGGCCGGTCCCGGGACGAACTGGGTCGCAGCTCCTTCACGCCCATCTCCGCTCCTCACGGCGCCGCGCGTGCAACTGCGCGGTCTGGCAGAGGCGGTGGAGTGAATCGAACCTTGGCCGAGGTGGGGCGGGCTCACCCGCGGCCGCCCAGGACCGCATGCAGTCCGCGCAGATCCTGATCCTCATCCACCAGCAGCTCGACGAGATCAAGGCCGAGGTGCCGCAGGAGCGGGCCCAGGTGATTGGCCTGATCGCCACCGACCTCCAGGAGCAGGTGGCCGCCTGGACGGAGCCAGCGCGGCGCGCCCTGGCAGGCTCGCTCCAGCAGTCCCAACCCATCAGCCCCACCGTCCAGCGCGCCCCTGGGCTCGAAGGCCAGCACGTCGTGGGGCAGATAGGCCAACTCTCCGCTGGGGACGTAGGGGAGGACCGCGGCGATGACGTCCACGCGACCCAGCCAGCTGTCCGGGACAGGGGTGAAGAGATCACCCTCCCCCACGGTCACCCGATTGCTGCGGGCGCACTCAGCTGCGACGTGATCGGACTCCACGCCCATCACCCTGGCCGCCGGGCGCAGTCTCTGCATGACCAGCGCCACCGCCCCACTGCCGGTCCCGAGGTCGATCGCAGTCCCATGCCGGGGGAGGACCGCTGCAGCCCGCATGGCCAGGGCCTCACTGTGGGGCCGGGGGACGTAGACCCCTCGGGCGACCTTCACAGCGCATCCGCAGAAGGAGGTGACGCCGGTAATCCACGCCATTGGTTCGCCTGACTCCCGACGCCGCAGCAAGGCCTCCAGCCGCCGGTGGTCGTCGCCGGCGGCAAGGAGCAGTGCTTCGGCCTCGACATCGGGAAAGACGCAGCCCGCCGCAGCCAGCCTCGCTGCGACCTCCGCGCGGTCCATGGGGTGGGGTCAGCTCCGCGTCATTGCCGGTGTCGGCATGGCCGTGACCGCTTTCGACGTCAGGAGAGCCACGCCGTCAGCCTGCTGCAGCCCCAACAGCCGTGCCGGCCGGCCGGGGCCACCCTGCCGAGGCGGATCCGAGTTCAGCTGCCGCGGCATGGGCCCCGAGGCGCCGGTCGGCGGATCTGGGAGCCGCAGACGGGCCTGCGGACTCGCCCGGGGTCAGCCGTCGGCAGTGTGATCGATGCCAGCGCTGAGTCAGGTGGCGGTCGCCCCGGCTCAGACTGCCCGTCCCCGGCTCTCCAGGTTGGAGCAGGCAAGACAGACCTCGGGAGGGATGACTCCCGCCCGCATCAGGAAGCTGAAAACGCGGCAGCCCAGGCAGTAGCCGAGCGCGGACTCCAGGGACGCTGCCACCACCAGCAGCCCCAGGAGGATGTAGGTCGCCGCGTCCAGGTGCCAGATGAAGAAGAAGAGGGTGGCGAGCCCGGTGAGCGCCAGCCCCAAGCCCTGGGCGAAGCGCTTGGGGGGCCCGGGAACGAGTCTCGGAGCAGCCGCGATCCGCGGTGCCACCAGCCGGGTCGCGATCTGGCCCATAGGGCTCAGGGTCGGCCCGGTGGCGACTCGAGCCAGGAACCCATAGGCGAGGACGGCACTCAACCAGGGTTGCTGGCCGATGATCGCGACCAGGGCGACCGCAACAACCCCGGCGGCGACCACTCGA
>JAKABA010000082.1 GCA_021802115.1 bacterium
CTGCCGGGACGGCGCAGGACTTCGGCCCACTCCGGCTCGTGGCTGACCAGCCACTCCCGCAAGGCCTGGTCCTCCTTGCGGCTGCGAGGCAGGACCGTGACAAACCGCCCCCCGTGGCGGTGGATGTGGTCCATGGTGGTTCGTACCGCCAGCTTGCTGTCTGCCACGTACAGGAAGTCGTTCTGCCCCAGCAGCTGACAGAGCCCCTCCCAGGTGGAGATGTGAGTGGTCGAGTCCTCGGTGTTGCCGTCAGTCACCCGATGGGCCAAGGGGACCGCACCATCGGCGGCCACGGTGAGAATCCAGACCAGCTGCTTGAGATCTGGCCTATGGTCCTTGGAAAAGCCGTGCGCAGCGATTACGGTTGGCTTGCCACCCCGAGGTCTCCCGCTGGCCTTTGCGAAGACGCCGTTCAGGCGCACGCTGGTGGAGTCGTTGTGGAGCTGAGAGCAGTCCACCTCGAACTCCTTGACCGCTCTCAGCACCAGCTCGTTGAGCAAGGTGGCCCGGTCCGCGTCGAAGAGACGGCCCAGGGCTCGACCGACCCGGTCGTCATTGACCAGCTCGACATCACCTGGCCTCAGCCCGAGGGTGGAGGGGTCGTGGCGGGCGGCCCATTCTCCCAGTGCATACACCGGCTCGTGGTGCAGGCAGATGTTGCGAATGACCACTCCCAAAGCCCGTGCTGGGGAGAGCCGGGTACGGGCATCACCACCTCCGACCGCGGTGTGCAGCCACTCATTGAGGGCGAGGCGGGAGCAGAAGTGGTCGACCAAAGGCAGGGCATCGAGCACCTGGGTGTGAAGGTTGAAGCCTCCACCCTGGGCGATGCTCTCCCCAGTTGTCACTCCTGCATGGTATAACATGTAGGCTAGGATGCACAACCACCAAGTTCTCTCCCATGGCCAGCCGCGAGCAGCGACGCGCTGAACAGATCCGGCGCCAGCTGGTGCGCCTGCTGACCGACGCTGAAGGCACCTTGCCCGGCAGCCTGGTGGTGCGCTCCCTACGCTGCGGCCGGCCCGGCTGTGCCTGCCACGCTGACCCGCCCCAGCTCCACGGGCCCTACGTCCAGTGGAGTTACAGCTTCCGGGGCAAACGGGTCAACCGTTGGCTCTCACCCGAACAGGTCCAGCTCTACCGGTCTCAAGTCGACCGTGGTCGGCATCTCAAGGAGCTCCTCGCTGAACTCGATGCCGCCGAGATCCTTCGCGCCGAACATGACCAGGGGTGGGGGGCCTGAAAGCCCTCTCAGATGTGCGGAAAGCGGGCGTCAGGGGCTGGGAAGCCGAGATGGGAGGTCGCATGAGATCTAAGATACTACGGCAATGCGGCGATTGTCCCAGTCATTAGGCGGAGACTATCCGCCTAGTTAAGCGGAGACTGTCCCGATCGCCAGATGGAAATTGTCCTGGCGGACTCTCCAAGGCGCTCCCGGCCACAAGGGGCCCTAGCAGTCGCAGCCGTAGGGTGACTCGTCCGACTTGCCGTTGACTTCCGGAGTCGCCGAGTAGGCCGCTACGGGCGCAGTGAAGGGTGGGCGAGGACGAGGAGGAGGGAGAGGGTACCCATGGAGAGGACAAAGGCTACGTACAAGGCGACGTCGGTGATGAGGTCGAGCGGGATGACGAAGAGGCCGTCGCCGCCGCCGCGGTGCTCCTGTGCGTACCGCCTGCCCGGACTCCAGTCTAAATTTTCCAGCTCACCGTCCACGTGATCTCGCGTTGAGATCAGCTCCGAGCTGGGTACAGAAAACCGGTAGCGGCGTGTACGAGCCGCCCCGGACTGGCCCAGAACGGCGCTTCCTCCGAAGTCAGCGAGGCCAGGGATCAGAACCTTACAACAACCCCACCAGGGTTGTTGCAAAGAGGGTTGCAAGGTTGCGCCGAGCGGGCGGATGCGGCTTCCTCGACTCTGTTCACGACGCTGGCTCGGGACCGCCGCTTCGAAGAGGTCCCAGGCCGACGCGGGTACTGGGGTCTCAGGTGAGTGCGATCGAGAGACTCGGCAAACACGACCACCTTTTCCGGTCTCCTGCCCAACCTTGCCCACGCGGCGGACATTCATTTGACGGATGCGCCTGCCGGCGCTTAACTGCAGAGGTAATGAAGTTCCCGGACTGCCGTATCCTCCGCAATCGGGACCACCCGTGGCTGGGGCGAGCCGTCATCTCGGGGCTCCGGAGCACCCTCGTGGGATTGCTGACGTGTGGTGTATTTGTGATGGGCCTTGCTGGGTGTGGGGCGACTTCTGGTGCTCCGCCAACCGTCGTCTGCGGCCACGTCCTTAGTCGGTCGGAGGCTGGCATTGAGGTCTACACCATCTGGGGCCGAGACGCTCGCGGGACTGTCCGATACCCCACCGTGGGCAATGTTGTGTATGTGCAAGTCGCCAGAGGTTGCTTACTTGGTAGTGAGGTGCAAATGCGGCCGGCCGGACTTCTGCGCGTTGTAAAGTCGGTTCGGGCTAGAGATGGACACTTCGCGGTGGTGGTCGTGAAGCAAGTCCGTCCGGGCTTGGCCACGATCACAGCGACGCACGGCGGGCGCAAGATTGGCGCGATCAGAATCGAGCTGCTACCGGAGCCACCGCCGCCGTCGCCCTAACGCAGCGTGTGGCCGCAACCAAACTTGACCCTTCGCTGTTGTCTGTGGCGTAAGGAGCGGCCACAGGGTCTGTAGCAGTGGTGTGTCTTGCTAAGCGAACATGAGTGATGTGTAAGACGTGGTGGCATGGCATTACTGCGACTCAAGGCGGCGGCGGAGGTGCTGGGAGTGCACCCGGTGACGTTGCGCCGTTGGGCAGACGAGGGCCGGGTGCCGGTGGTGCGCCCGGGCCGGGAACGGAGATTCCGCACCGAGGAGCTGGAGCGGTTGCCAGTGGCCAGGTCAAAGTAAGCACTGGTGGCCAACAGAAGTAAGCGTCTTCCCGTCAGCTGAGCGAGCGCGCGAAGGGCTTCCGGTGCGGGATCCATGGTTAGGACTGGAGGTTCACCGTTCCGCTCCTCGGTCGACCGTGGCACATGCGGCTATGGACGCCGCGTGGTCACCGACCATCCCTCGACCGAGCGCGATGAGCTCCATGACCCGGGGGTCGACGACGCGGTAGTGGGCGAACCGGCCGCTGCGCCGCATCGCCAACAGCCCGCAGGATACCAGGCAGGCCAGGTGGGCGGAGACCCGGCCCTGGGAGATCGTGGTCTGAGCCACGCACTCAGTTCCGGTCCGCTCCTCCGTGGCGCAGAACTCGAGCAGGTGCAGGCGGGTGGGATCGCCCATGGCTCGGTAGAAACGGGCCAGCAACTCATCCGCGGCTCTATCGCCGGTCTCGGCGCTGAGGGGTTGGGAGTGAGCGTACGAAGCTGTCATGCGGCGCAGCATGACAGCTTACTGACATCGCGGTCGAAGCCCTGGGCCGCCAGTTTGATCCCCTCCGCCATTGTGAGGTAGGGGCACCAGGTCCCCGCCAGCTGGTCGATGGTCAACCCCGCCTCCAACGCGTAGGTGGCGGCGAGCACCATGTCGCCCGCACCGTCGGCCAGGATGTGGACCCCCAGCACGCGGCGGGAATCCGCGTCGGCGACGATCTTGACCAGCCCTCTGGTGTCCCGACTGACGATCGCGCGGGGGACGTAGGCCAGCGGCAGCACCGAGCAGGTGCAGCGGATTCCGGAGGCCGCGGCTTCCTGGTCGGTCATGCCCACGGCTGCGATCGCGGGGGTGGTGAACGTCACTCGGGGAAGATGGCGGTAGTCGATCTCCCGGTCACCGCCGAAGAAGGCGTTCTCCACGACGGTGGTGCCGTGGGCGCCCGCGACGTACACGAACTGGGGCGCGCCGGTGACGTCACCGGCGGCCCAGACCCGGGGGGAGGTGGTGTGAAGCCTGGTGTCGACCACGACCTCGCCGCGAGCCCCCACCTCCACTCCGACCCGGTCCAATTGCAGACCGGCGGTGTTGGGTCGGCGCCCCGTCGCCATCAGAAGGTGATCGGCCTGGACCTCCCGAGGAGCGTCCCCTCCCAGCCGCACCCGGGGACGGTCGCCGTCCCAGCTGACTCCCAAGAGCGGCGCTGCCGTGATCACCTCGACCCCCTCGTCCGCCAGCACTGCCGCCAGCGCGGTGGAGATCTCCGGCTCCTCGGCCGGCGCTAACCGGGGCAGCGCCTCGACCAGCGTCACCCGGCTGCCCAAGCGGGCGAACAGTTGGCCCAGCTCCAAGCCCACGTAGTTACCGCCGACCACCACCATGGACTCGGGAACCCGGTCCAGCTCGAAGGCGGTGGTGGAGGTGAGGTACGGACCCCCGTCCAGCCCCGCGACCGGTGGGTTCCAGGGGGAGCTGCCCGTGGCGACCAGGTAGTGCTCGGCCTCGATCCGACCCGCCCCGACCTCCAGCGCTGGTCCGGGGACGAACCGCGCTTGTCCCCGCCTGATCTCCCATCCGTAACTCTGGGCCAGATCCAGGTACTTCTCCTGGCGCATCGAGTCCACGATCTCCCGCTTGCCGGCGACCAGGGCCGCCATGTCGACCGGCCCCGCCTGGGTCATAATCCCCGGGAAGCGTTGGTCCATCGCAACGTGGCGCGCGTCGGCCGCCGCGAGCAGGGCCTTGGAGGGGATGCAGCCGACGTTGACGCAGGTCCCCCCGACGGTGCCAGCCTCAATCATGATCACCTGGAGTCCCCGGCTGCGGGCCGCAATCGCAGCAGCGAAGCCGGCGCCTCCGGACCCCACTATCGCCAGGTCATACCTCATCAGGGTGGATCCTCCAACCAATTCTGACATTCGTAAATCACTATACATTGATTCAGCTTGCGCGAGCGCGGGCCGCGGTGCCAGGGACCAGAACCCCAACGCACGCGTCGGCCCGGTCGCGGCCGAGGGACCCAAGCATTCGGTCAGCCGCCGTAGCGGCCGGTGGTCACTTCCAGGGGCCGCTGCCGGTCAGGGTCATCGCCGCTGACACGCAGCCACCCCTAGCTCAGGTGGGTTGCCAGGAACTCCAGGGCGAGCGGATAGGCGTTTAGCCGGTTGCTCCTCTTCGCCAGCCCGTGTCCCTCGTCGGGAAAGACCAAGAGTTCGCAGGGGACGCCACGGGCCTGCAGGCCGGCGACCAACTGCTCCGCCTCCGCCAGCGGCACCCGGGGGTCGTTTGCCCCATGGATCACGAAGAGCGGGGCTCGGATCTCGTCGATCCGGCTGAGCGGCGACAGGGACGCCAGCAACTCCCGGTCTCGCTCCAGAGATCCATACTCGCGCTCCCGCTGGGCGCGGCGATACGGCGAGGTGTTCTCTAGGAAGGTCACCAGGGACGAGATCCCCACGATGTCGACTCCAGCCGCCCAGAGCTCGGGCTGGAAGGCGAGGCCAGCCAGCACCATGTACCCTCCGTATGAGCCTCCCCACAGCGCAGCCCGGCCGGGGTCGACTCCCAGTTCCGGCAGCCAGCGATGCAGGGCCGCCAGGTCTGAGACCGAATTCAGACGCAGCCCGACGTCATCCGCCGAGTACCACCTCCTGCCGTACCCCGTGGAGCCTCTCACGTTGGGGACCAAGACCGTGTGGCCGGCGGCGACCAGCCCCTGGACGACCGGGTTGAACCCCCTGACCGCCTGGGACTCCGGGCCGCCGTGAATGTGCACCACCGCGGCCCCGGTGGCCTGCCCACTGGGTCGGTACAGGAAGCAAGGGATCCGCTCGCCATCTGGGGCTGGCACCCGATGGGTGGTCGGCTCGACCAGGGCCATGTCCCCCAACTGCGAGGAGCTCTCTGCCAGCCGGACCGCCTCGCCCGAGTCCGCTTGGACCAGCAGGATGTCGCCGGGGATCCGCGGGCTCGTGAAGGAGACCGCTACGAACCTGGAGTTGGGAGACCAGACCGGCTCGGCGGTGGCGGGTGCTCCGACCCACCCCGTGCCCGGCAGTGCGATCTCTCGGAGCCGGGCGCCGCTGGCCCCGTCGTGGATCGTCAGGTGGGCCTCCCCGTCACGGTTGGTCAGGACCAGGATCGAGGCGCCGTCGGGGGAGAGCCAGCCGGTGACATCCCACTCGGGGTCCGCCACCAGCTCGGTCCAGGTCCCAGATCGCAGGTCGAGCCTGGCGAGCACGGTGCGGTCTCGCTCTCGGTCAGTGGTGACGAGCGCGGCCTCTCGGTCAGGGTAGAGGGCGACCCGCAGGTGCTGGGCTGCCTCCGTGCCGCTGGTGAGCTCGACGAGGGTCGGCTCGGTGACCCCGATCATGACCAGCTGCTGTGACATCGGGCGCGGCCCCGACCTGGCCATGACAGCCAGGTCCGCCGCGGGGGCCACCGCCACCTCCTCCAGCGCACCGCCCTGGTCGTACAGCACCCGCTGGGAACCGGTTGCCGGATCCAGCACCAAAAGGTCGAAGTCGACGGAGTTTCGGCGGTTGCTGGAATAGGCCACCCACTCACGCCCAACCTGGAGAAGGTTGTGAAAGAACCGGGGATCGTGGACCAGTGGCTTGAGGTCGGCGAGCCCGACCGGCCCCGCTGGCGGCGGATCGAGCTCCAGGATGGACAGCTGGTGTCTCTCATCCCCACCTTGGTCGTGCTCGACGATCACGGCTCGGCGCCCGACCAGGTAGCGTCCCGAGCAGGCTCCCGGCAAAGCTGTGAGTGGACGCCGCTCCCCTTCGGAGGTGATCTCGACGAGTTGGAAGGACCCGGACTCGTCGGTGGCCGCGAGGATCCGGCCCTGGTCATCGACGTCCAAGGCGCGCCAGGAGTTGACGCTCAGAAGTCGCTCCAAATCGCCCGCCATCGCCTCATCGTAGAGGCTGGCTGCTGCCGCGACCCGGAGCTGGCCGCCGGTCAAAGTCGGTGGGAAAGGGTCACCGGTTGGGCGGGTCCGCCGAGGCGGGTCAGGCCTCGGGGGTGCGCGCCAGTGGCGCCATCGCCGTCCCCTGGGGGGCCGGGCCGACGCTGCGGCGCAGCGGAACCTCCTTCAGGAGCCAGGTGACCGCGAACGCCAGCAGTGCGAACGGCACTGCCCAGAGGAAGACCGGATGCAGCGAGGCGGTGACCGCCTCAATGTATCCGTGGTGCACCGGCTTGGGCAGTCTCGCCAGCACCGCCGGGCTCGCGCCCGCCGCGCCCACGAAGTCGGCCGGGAGCCTGATCCCCACCAGGTAGTGCGCCAGGTTGCCGGTCAGGACGTTGGCGAAGATGGCTCCGAAGACCGCGGTGCCGAAGGAGCCTCCGATGGAGCGGAAGAAGGTGGCCCCGGAGGTGGCGACTCCCAGCTCGCTGTGGGCGACGGCGTTCTGCACCGCGATCACCAGGACCTGCATGACCGCTCCCAGGCCCAGGCCCAGCACCACCATGTAGAGCGAGATCGTCAGCATGGACGTCCCAACCTCCAAGCGGGAGAAGAGGAACAGGCCGACGGTCATCACCGCGGTTCCGACAATGGGAAAGATCTTGTAACGGCCGAAACGGCTGATGAGGATCCCCGACCCGATCGAGGTCACCAGCAGCCCGCCCATCAGGGGGAGCAGCTCCAGCCCGGAGTCGGTGGGGCTGGCTCCCTTGACGATCTGCAAGTAGGTGGGCAGGTAGGTGATCGCCCCGAACATCGCGAAGCCGACGATGAACCCGATCGCGCTGGTGGCGGAGAAGACCCGGTTGGCAAAAAGGTGCAGCGGCAGGATCGGCTCAGCGGCGCGGCGCTCCACCAGCACGAACCAACCGAGGAGCACCACCCCCAGCCCGGCCATGATCGCGATGGGAAGTGAGATCCACGGATAGGTGGTCCCGCCCAGGGTGGTGAGCAAAACCAGACAGGTCACGCCCCCCGCCAGCACCACCGCGCCGAGGTAATCGATCACATGCTGCACGCGCCGCAGCGCGCTGGGCAGGAAGCGGGCGGTGACCGCCAGGGCCACCAGGCCGATGGGGATGTTGACGTAGAAGATCCAGTGCCACGAGAGGTTCTGAACGAAGAACCCACCCAGCAGGGGGCCGGCCACGCTGGCCAGGCCAAAGACGGCGCCGAAGATCCCCTGGTACTTGCCCCGGTCCCTGGGGGGCACCACGTCGCCGATGATCGCCTGGGCTCCGACCATCAGACCTCCGGCGCCCAGCCCCTGCAGGGACCGGAAGAGGATGAGCTCGGTCATCGACGAGCTGAGCCCCGACAGAGCGGAGCCGACCAGGAAGATGACTATCGCCGCCTGGAAGAAACTCTTGCGCCCGTACATGTCCCCGAGCTTCCCCCACAGCGGCGTCGAGACGGTGGAAAGCAGCAGGTAGCCGGTGACCACCCAGGAGAGGTGGGACAGGCCGTGGAGATCGCCGGCGATGGTGGGCAGCGCGGTGGCGACGATCGTCTGGTCGAGGGCGGCCAGGAGCATCCCCAGCATCAGCGCCCCGATGACCAGGAAGACGCTGCGCTGCCCCAGCCCCGGTATCGCCGTGGGCTCGACGGCCACCGGATCCATGTCGGCCATCAGCGCCCGTGCTCCGAGAGCGAAATCGCGGTGACCGCGGGCACACGGGCGGTAAGGGCCGCACCTGCCGGAGGCGCCGTTCGCCGCACGCCGGGCCTCGCCGTGGCGCGGGTTGGTCGCGGCTCCGGCAGCCCGGATGCGATCAGGTCGAAGGCTTGCCCCAAAGTCTCGGCCAGCGACCTGGTGCCCTGCTCCTGACGCCAGCGGGCGATCGCGGTCCGAACCGCGGCCATCGCCACGCTCACCACCAGCTCGGCGTAGAGCCCACGGCCATCGCCAGATGTCTCCCGCGCCTGGATCGCCTCCACGAGCGTCCGCTCCAACGCGCTGACCGATGACAGCAGGCGGGGCAACAGCTCCGGAGAGGCCTTGATGATGTCCATCCGCAGCGCCCAGTCATCGCTGCTCGCCACCGCCTCCATGGCATAGGCGGTGAGCACCGCGCGGAGCGAGTCGAGAGCCGCTTCTCCGGCAGGTCGCTGGGAGACGGCGCAGCTCAGCTCCTCGGCACGCTCTGAATCGATCCCCACCAGCGCATCCTCCTTGGAGGAGAAGTGGTTGAAGAAAGTCCTGACCGCGACGTCGGCGGCGTCGGCGATCTCCTCGACGGTCACGTCGTGGAGGCCCCGCTCGGCGACCAGCCGAAGGGCCGCGGACCGCAATGCCTGGTGGGTCGCCAGGCGCTTGCGATCACGTCTCCCCAGCACCGACCCGTCCTCACTCACCACCCAACTCTTCCATATGGCTGCACACAGTGCAACTTTTCACTTAGTGCACGATTTCGGGCGAAGGCCCCCAGGAGGTCGGGGACCCACCAGGTGCAGTGTGGGTCTACATGGCCGGCAGGCTAGTGAGGGTGGTGGCCGTGGTCAGGCCCGCTCCATCGGGCCAGTCCGGGCGCGATACGGTCACGAACCGTCGCCGCGACGTCGGCGAACAATCGAGGCTGGTCCCGCCTCGTACTTCGGCCGCCCTGGCCGAGGCGGGGAGCGGATCACTCGATGGCGCAGAGGCCGTGGTTCGCGCATGCACCCATGTGGGTGACAGCCTCAAGGGTGTAAGCTGCCGGGGTGTCGTCTCGCGGCAACCCGTACCACTTCGGCTCTCCGGTGGAGGGTGACCATTTCACCGATCGAGTCGAGGAGTTGGCGAAGCTTGAGGCGCTGATGCTGAACGGGCAGAACCTGGTGCTTATCGCTCCCAGGCGCTTTGGCAAGAGCTCCTTGCTGGCCCGGGCCGCTCAGGGGGTGCGCCAGCGGGGCGGCCGAACCGGCAGGGTGAGCCTGATGCGCTGCGCCAGCCAGAAGGACGTCGCCGAGGCGACCTTGCGGGCGGTGCTGAACGGCCCCCTGGGCTGGTTGCACGGACAGACCGCCGAGCTCATGCAGCTCCTGCGGCGCATCCGCCTCAGCCCTCAGGCGACCCTTGACCCCCACTCGCCCTCGGGGCTCAGTGTCTCCTTCGGCCCGCACGTCGCCGACTCGCCGTGGCAGGAGGCCCTCAGCGATGTCGTCCACCTCTTGGGGGAGGCCGGCGACCGCGCCCATCCGGTGGCGATGATCTTTGACGAGTTCCAGAAGGCTTACGAGATCAGCCCCAACATCCCCGATCTCATGAAGGATCTGGTGGATGAGCTGCCCGCGATCAGCTTCGTCTTCGCGGGCAGCAAGCGCCACCTGATGGACGCCATGGTCAATGACCCGGACCGGGGCGCGCTCTACCACATCGGCCACAAGCTCTACCTGGGGCGGATCCCGAAATCGGAGTTCACCAGCTACCTCTTGGAGCGCGCGGCGGCGGGCGGGAAGGGGCTGGGGATCGGCGTCGCCGAGGCGATCTACGCCGCCGCCATGGGCGTCCCCAACGACGTGCAGCTGCTGGCCTTCTGGGCCTACGAGTCGGCGGGTCGGGAGATTGACGAGGCCGCTCTCAAGCAGGCCCTGCAGATCGCCGTCGGAGATAGCAAGGCGGAGTTCGAGGCTCGGTTCGACGCGCTGGGGCTGTCGCAGCAGCGCCTGCTCAAACTGATCGCCAAGCGGCCGCTGGAACACCTCAAGGGGCAGGTGGTGCAGGCGGAGCTGGGGGTGAGCCACACCTCGGTCGCCAAGGCGGCAGACTCCTTGCTGAAGACCGAGTTGATAGAGATGCAGGATCGGCGCTGGCGGGTGGCCAGCGGACTCCTGCGAGAGTGGCTGCTGAGCGACTGAGCCGCTCCCGGATGAGGCTGCTGGTGCCCGGCGGGCATGGTGCAGCGCTGCTCCGGGTCCGCAGGGAGCAAGCCGGGTGCCGCCGGCGGTGCCACCGACGGCTGCAGGGCCCGCACGGCAAGCTGGGTCCTCCCTGAGCTGCCCGCGGTCGCGCCAGCGGCCAATTGCGGCCGAGCCCGGGGCACCGGGACGCCAGGACATCCGCCGCGCCGCCAGAATCCGGTCCCGTGAGGCGCCTCGGGAGGGTCGCGGGCCCCGGGATCAGCCGCGCAGGAGGGCGGAGATGGTCTGCCTGAGCGCGTCGGGCCCGCGATGGCCGCGCGCGACCAGCCGCAGCTCCGTAGCCACGATGCCCGCCCGCCACACGGCCTCAAACCCTGGTGACACTGGCCCCAGGGAGCGATAGCCATCCAGCATGAGTCGGCTGTCCTGAAGCGAGAACCAAGATCTGACGTCCAGGGCCGGGTGGGAGCGGTAGGCATCGCCGAAGTCGATCAGGCCGGTGAGCTCCCCCGAGACGGGGTCGACAAAGCAATGCTCGGGGCCCGGATTGGAGTGGAGCGTGACCCGCTCTCCATCTTCCGGCACGTCCTTCAGCAGCGAGGCGGCCACCTCCCTGAGGTCCGGCTTCCCCGGCCAGCGAGAGTCCTCCTCGAGAACCCGGATCGAGGCGTCCAACCGGTAGGCGATTCGCTGGCGGAGGTCGCCCGGTGCGGCGTCCCCCGGGACCAGCCCGGATGCCTCCAGCTCCCTTTGGTCCGCCGCGTGAATGCGTCTCAGAGTCACCCCGACCGCCTCCAGCACGGCGGCCCGGCCCGCCTCGGACAGCGGCGCCTGTTCCAAGGGCACCCCGCGCATCCTGGTCATGACCAGATACTCGACGTCCTCCTCTCGACCGTAGCCAAGCAACTTCGGCAGCGGCAGCCCCAGCGGGGCCAGGTGGTCAAGGATGAAAGCCTCTTTGCGCAGGCTGGTCCGCGGTCGCACCCGGGGGGGACGCTGGGTCTTGACCACCGTGTCGTCCCCACACAGGTAGGCTCGGGCCTCGCCACCGCTCTCGTCGACCTCAGTCACCGCGCTCACATGGGGCGCGTGCCTCCGCGCCAACTGGAGCACCAGCTCGGCGGGGAGCACCGGGTCGGGCGCGTTCGGCTGGGAGTAGGTGTCGGCGTAGGTCAATGTGACATCCTCTGGTCAGTCGGCATTCCGATCCCTGACTCTACTCATGGCTCCCCGTCCGGACCCGCCGGGTCCCATCCGGCCTCTTCGATCGCAGCCAGGGCGGCCAACCACCCGCCGTTCTCGAGCAGAGTCGAAGGACTGCCCTCTTCTACCACTGCACCTTGGTCGAGGACCACCACCCGGTCGGCGCCACTGGCGGTCGCCAGCCGATGCGTGACGGTGACGATCGCGCAGTTACTCGCCCAGGCCGCATGCTGCAGCGCCAGCTGGAAGGCGGCGTCGCTCGCCCGGTCGAGGGCCGACGTCGCCTCGTCGAGCAGCAGCACGCGGGGCTCGACGAGCACGGCGCGAGCCAGGGCGATCAGCTGGCGCTGGCCGGCCGACAGGGTAAGGCCGCGTCCCCCGCCTTCCCCCGCGAGCCGGGTGTCGAGACCCTCAGGCAGATCCTCCAGCCATGAGCCCAACCCGACCAGGCTGAGCGCTTGCCGAATCGCGCCGTCGGTGAACTGGCGGTCGTCGAAGGTGACGTTGGTTCGCAGAGATGCGGAGAAGAGTTCAGCGCTTTGGGGGACGTAACCCACGAGCTGGCGACGCTCGCGCTCCTCCAGCTCGAAGGGGCAAAGGCCGTCCACCAGCACCGTCCCCTGCTGCGGACGATACAGCCCTCCCAGAAGCGCGACCAACGTGGACTTGCCCGATCCGGTCCGGCCCACGATCGCCACCCGCTCGCCGGGGTTGACTGTCAGGCCGATCCCCTTCAAGACCTCGGCCCCGCCGACATATCCGAACCTCAGGTCGCGCACCACGATCCCCGGCCCACCATGCGGGACCGGGCGGCTGTCCGTCCGGTCCTCGACGGGAAGCTTGAACACGTCGAAGATCCGCTCCAAACCGCTCAGAGCGGCCTGGACGCGGTTCCACTGGTCGCCCAGCGCCGTGATGGGCGCGAAGAAGTTCTGAAACAGGAGCACGAAGGCAATCAGGGTGCCCAGGCTCACCTCGGTCTGCCTGACCGGTCCGCCCGCCCCGACCCAAAGAAGGGCGGCGATCACCAGAGCGGCCAGAAGACCAGTGACCGGGGTGAAGAAGGCGTTGTAGCGGACCGACCCCGCCTGGGCGTCCAGGGTGCGGACCAGCGCCTGCCGGAATCGCTCCACGAAGTTGGCCTCCCGCCCGTAGGCGCGAATCGTCTCCGCCCCTCCGACCATCTCCGACAGCTCCGTGTTGAGCCCCCCGACCTCCGCGCGGGTCTGGCGCTCGGCGCGGCGGACTCTGAGCTGGAGGAAGTGGCTGATCGCCCAGAGCGGAGGGGTTACGATGAGGGCGACGGCACTCAGCAGTGGGCTGACCACCACCATGGCGGCGCCGACCGCGACCAGGGAGACCAGCTGGCCGACCAGGGTCGCGACTCCGTCGGTGAACAGGGCGTCGATGGTTTCGACATCGCTGGTGGCGTGACTGACAATCTCCCCGGTGGGGGTGGCATCGAAATACGCGATGGGGACCTGGGCCAGATGCGACATCAGGCGCACCCGGATCGACACCACGATCCGCTGCGCGACGATGGCCGTGAGGTAGCTGTAGCCGAAGGTGAGGGCGGCCCCGGCCGCCAGAGCGGCGAGATAGAGCAGGCCCGCCAGGGCCAGGCCCGAAGGGCGGTGCGGCAGCAGGTTCTGCTGCACGACCTGGCGTATCACCAGCGGCGGGACCACCCGGGCCACCGCCGAGCCCGCGACTAGGACGGAGGCGACGGCCAGCAGCGACCACCAGGGTCGGACCAACCCGGCGACCTGGACCCAGAAGCACTCCCGGCGGACGGTCAGGGCGGCAGGCCGGGACATCTCCGGGGGCGCAGCCTTCACCGGTCTTGTCCGCTCAACGCCGGCCCCGGACTCGGTGTTGGGCATGGAAGATCCGCGCGTAGAGTTGCCCCGCCTGGAGCAGCGATTGATGGGTGCCCACCTCGCGGATGCGGCCGGCCTCCAGGACCGCCACCTTGTCCGCCAGGGGGAACCCCGCCAGGCGGTGGGAGCAGAGCAGGATGGTCAGGCGGTCCTGGGGCCGAGCCGGAGCCCCGAACGAGCGGCGCAGTCCGGCCAGGATCTCCACTTCGGTTTCCATGTCGACGGCCGAGAAGGGCTCGTCGAGCACCAGCAGCCGCAGCGGTCCCCCGCCGGCCGCCAGCGCTCGCGCCAAGGTGATGCGCTGACGCTGCCCGCCCGAGACCCGGGTCCCCGACTCCCCGATCTGCGTATCGGCCCCAAGGGGCATCCGGGCCAGGTCGCGCTCCAAGCCGGCCACCGCCAGCGAGCGCTCGAGGGCTGCGTCCCAACTGCCGTCGGGAGCGCGCTCCGCCCAGAGCACCACATTATCCGCGACGGTGCCGGAGAACAGGTAGGCACTCTGTCCCATGTACCCGACCCCGGCCGACCGGCTCGCCGCCTCAAGTTCGATCATCGGCCGCTGGTCGAGTTCGACCCTGCCCGAGTCCGGGACCAGGAGGCCGGCCGCAACCTTGGCCAGGGTGGTCTTGCCCGACCCGATCGGCCCGGTTACTGCCACCAGCGCTCCGGCCGGGATCTCCAAGGTCAGGTCCTCAAGGGCAGGGGTGAGCGCTCCCGGGTAGGTAAGGCTGACATTGGTGAGCCGAAGGCTGGCCGGCCCTTCAGGTGGCCGCCAGGGCATGGGCGCCGAAGCCACGAGGCGGGGCACGTGGCTCGGCCGCAGGGTCGCCCACCGGGGTTCGCCCAGGGGTGCGAGCGGATCGGCCAGCAGCGGTGCCAGGCGCTGGTGCGCGGCGGCTGCGGCCTGGACGCGATTGACCATCTGGGGAATCCGAGGAGCCCTGGCCACAAACCGTGAGAAGAGGGCGATGAGCGCCACCAGCGCCCCCAGCGAGAGGCTCCCAGCGGCGACCTCGGCGCCGCCCAGCCAGATGATGAACACGACTCCGCTGGAGAGAAGGACCATGTACGCGGCACCCAAGCCCTCGTCCAGCAGGATCGCCGCCAGCTCCGCGGCGCTCTGGCGGTGTGCCAAAACCGACGCCTGGGCCACGGCGGCCTCGGTGCGGCCCAGAACTCGCAGCAGGCGCGTGGCTCGGAGCTGCTCCCGCAGGCTGCTGGTCAGGTCTGCGTCCCGCTGCCGGGCGACGGTGGTGCGCCGAGCCACCACCGGCTGGGAGCGCTTGGCCAGCCACAGGGACACGGGCACCGGGGCCACCGAGAGCATGGCCAGGTTGGGCGCGATCCAGAACATCGCGGCCAGCAGCGACACCGAGAACAGCAGGGTGTCCCAGGTCTCCACCATGATCTCGCCGACGCCGACCCCCACCACATCGACGTCGCCGATGATCCTGGCCATGACTTCGCCCACCGGCATGGCGGCGAACCGACTGGGGGGCCAGGCGAGCACCCCGCGCAGGGCGTCCTGGCGGAGCGCGGCCCGAAATCTGGTGCGGGCGACGCCCAGCCAGTAGCGCTTGCCGATCCGCGGCAGCTCGGTTGCGGCTGTGCCACCCACGAAGAGCAGCGCTGCCAAGCCAACCTGGTCCGCGGAGGCGTGGTGGTGCTCCATGGCCAGCACCACGTTCACGGCCCGGCCGAGCAGAAGCGCCGGAAGCACGATCGCGGTGTTCATGACCAAGCCGCAGACCGAACCGAGCACCAGCAGCCCGGTCACCTGGCGGAAATACGGCGTCAGCGACCGAAGGAGGGCAAGACCAGAAGGATGCCGCCCTCTGGGAACTGTCATACGCAGCGGCTGATCCGCGGGTCCGGTCCACCGCTCGCGTGGGGGCATCTCCCTTCCGGAGTCAAGTTGACCTGCTGGGCTAGCCCGAGACCGGCGTCCAGATCGAGCTGCT
>JAKABA010000393.1 GCA_021802115.1 bacterium
CCCGAACTGCTGGGCCAGCCACTCCCGAGCCTGGCCGCCCAGCGGCCCCGGCAACCACCGGGTCGAGGAGCGCAGCATCCGGTAGGCCCGGGTGCGGGCGCTGGGAGCGCCCCCGGCACCGGGCCGGATGCCGGACGCCGAGCACAGCAGCAGCCGGTCTGGAGGGTTGGGGCCGGCCGCCAGCCGGATCGCGACCGCTCCTCCGTAGGAGTGCCCCATCAGGCTGGGGGACGCGCCCAGGTGCTCGGCCGCCCAGAGCGCCACCAGCTCCGAGTAGGCCGCCGTGTCCCAGCTCCCCCTGCCGATCGGGGACTCGCCGAAGCCCGGCAGGTCGAGCGCCACCAGCCGCCTCCCGGTGCGGCTCAGCCGGAGCAACCCGGTGAACGACGCGGCGCTGGACCCCCAGCCATGGAGGAGGAGCACGGCGGGGTCCTGGCCGGCGCGCTCGAGCCAGGAGAGCGGCTGGCCGGCGACCCGACCGCTGGATCGGACCGTGGAGCCGGCGGGGCCCTCAGTCAGCATCGGTGATCGAGTCTAAGCGCCGTCTCAGCCGCGCTCGGCTTCGGATGTGGTGAGATCGGTTGATGGTCCGCCCCTATAATCCCGTCTGCTTTGCCCGAGGATAAGGTGGCGGGCCGCCCCACCCGCGTGCTGGTGGTCGATGACGAGCCCGCGATCACCGAGTTCATCGAGGTCGGCCTGAGCCGCGAGGGCTTCGAGGTGCGCACCGCCCCGGACGGACGGGCGGCCCTCACCCTGGTGGACAGGTTCCGTCCGGACGTGGTGATCCTGGACATCATGATGCCGCGCCTGGACGGCTTCCAGCTCACCAGGAAGCTGGCCGGAGAGCCCGCCCGCAGCCTGATCATCCTCTCCGCCCGGGACGAGACCAAGGACAGGATCGCGGGGCTGGACCTGGGGGCGGATGACTACCTGGTCAAGCCCTTCGACTTCGGGGAACTGCTCGCCCGGGTCCGATCGGTGCTGCGCCGGCGACAGCCCGAGCAGGCGGCGCTGCTCAAGGCCGGCCCCCTGGAGCTCGATCGGGCGGAGCGCAGAGCCCGCTACCGCGGCGAGGCGGTGGAGCTGTCGCCCCGGGAGTTCGACCTGCTCTGCTACCTGGCCGAGCATCGCGGCCAGGTCCTGGAGCGCGACCGCATCCTCAACGCCGTGTGGGGGGTGTCGTTCTACGGCGACGACAACAACCTCGAGGTGTATGTGCGGTACCTCCGCCGCAAATTGGAGGACTCCGACCGCCGCCTGATCCAGACGGTGCGCGGGGTCGGCTACCGGCTTGTCGTCGACTGAGCCCAGGATCGCCTGGCACCGCAGTCTGCGCTGGCGGCTGACCCTGAGCTTCTTGCTCCTCCTGGCCGTCCTGCTGGCGGCGGCGGGGACGGTTGAATACTCCCTGCTGCGGGGGGCTGTGATCTCGAGCCGCTCCCAGTACATGACCGCCACCTACCAGGAGGCGAGGGCGGTGCTGCTGCGCTCGGAGCGCCTGCGGGCGGCCGCCGACCGCACCCGGCTCACCCTGCCGGCGCTGGCCCGCGCGCTGGTGGACCAGATCGCGCTCGCCCGGCTCTCGGCCCTGGTCGTGGGGCCCGACCTCCACCCGCTCGCCGCGGCCGCCCCGGGAACTGCCCCGGGGCCGCCGGTGGTGCCCGGCCGGCAATCCCCCCTGGTCAGCCGGTCGGACCTCCGGGCTGCTGCCGACTTCGACACCAGGATCTCACCGGCCCTGGTCTCCTCGGCGGGCAGGACCTACCTGGTGATGGTGTTCCCGGTCATGACCAGGGGTGGCCGAGACCTGGGAGCGGTGCAGGTGGCGGAGTCCGCCGCCCCCCTGCTTGGGGAGCTCTCCACCGCATCCCTGGTGATCGAGCTGGGCAGCCTGGCGGTGCTGCTGGTCGCCCTGGGCACCGGGCTCTGGATCACCAGCCGGTCCCTGGGTCCGCTGCGGCGGCTGACCGAGACGGCGGCCGCCCTCGGGCACGGGGACCTGGGCAGACGGTCAGGGCTGGCTCCCAGGGCTGACGAGGTTGGGGTGCTGGCGCAGGTCTTCGACGATATGGCGGAGAGCGTCGAGCGCACGGTGAGGATGCGCGAGGAGGCGGAGCGTCAGATGCGCCAGTTCATAGCCGACGCCTCCCACGAGCTGCGCACGCCGCTCACGTCCATCAAGGGCTATCTGGAGGTGCTTCAACGAGGCGCCGCCACCGACCCCGAGCTGTTGACCCGGGCGCTGGCCACGATGTCGCAGGAGGCGGAGCGGATGCGCCGCCTGGTCGCCGACCTGCTCACCCTGGCGCGGGCCGACGCCGCCCGGGAGTTGGAGGTCCGCCCGGTGGACCTGGCGGACTTTCTGGAGGACTTTCTGGATGGCCGGGACGTGGAGCTGGCTCGTCCGCTCCCCAGGGGCCTGATGGTGCTGGCCGACCCCGATGCGCTCCATACCATCTGCCAGAACCTCCAGGCCAACGCGGAGAGCCACGGCGGCGGCGCGGCGATCGCGTGGAGCACGGTGGCGACGCCGGACGAGGCCGGGGTTCGCTGTTCCGACCATGGCCCCGGGATTCCCCCCGAGGACCTCCCGCACGTCTTCGAGCGCTTCTACCGATCCGGCGGCTCGCGCTCGCGCCAGGAGGGAGGCAGCGGCCTGGGCCTGGCCATCGTGCAGGCGCTGGTGGAGCGGATGGGAGGGCGGGTGACGGTGGACTCGCAGCTGGGCCAGGGCGCTCAATTCACGGTCTGGCTGCGACGGGCTCGGGCGACCGCGTGGTCTCCTGCCACCCAGTGACGGGAATCCCCCTCAGCCAGGCCGGACCACCACCATCCTCACCGCCCCAGCCTCCCAGGGGCCGAGCTCCAGGACCTCGTCTCCCGACTCGCGGCAGGTCCTCGGCACCGACTCGCCGGG
>JAKABA010000394.1 GCA_021802115.1 bacterium
CCGGGTGAACTCGCCGCCGCCGCGGCGGCGAAACGGGAATACCGAGCCCACCTCGGGGTTGCTGTTGGACTTGAACACGTGCTCCACCGAGTAGCCGGCGTCGCCGGCGACGAGGCACGGGAGGCCGCCGAGGTTGGCTCGGGCCCGTGCGCAGACCTCCTCGTAGGCGGCATGCTCCTGGCGGTCAGCGGGCTCAGGTGGCTGGCCAGCGGCGCGTGGGTGAAGCGGTCGATCACCTCCATGTGGAGGAACCCGTTCCGAACCTTGAGCGCTCTGGCGCCGCGACTGTAGCCCGGCAGTGAGGTCCCTGCGGAACCACCAGCGGCCCCCCGAGCTGAAGCGGCTTTCGTTGTGCTCATGATCGACGACGCTGGCCCGACCGGATCATGCGCAGGCCTTCCACGAAGACCGCACCTGGCGGGCATCGCTGCCAGGGGTTGCCGCGTCGCCTTGGCGGTGGGGGTGCCAAACCCCTGCACCGAGAGATTGCGCCGACCGGTCTTGGCGGTCCGGCAACTGTCGTACGCGGTGCATTCGTGCTGGGGCGTGGCGTGGGTCTCGGCCTCGCTGGCATCCAGGTGCCACCAGGCACCGACACGAGGGTCGGGTGGATTGGGAGGAAAACCGGTGACAATGAGGAGACCGGCATGAACAGTGGTCAGACGACTTGGGACACGGACGCGGAGGAATCACGGGATTATCGGCGCCCACGTAGGGTCCCTGCCACATGCGGAAGTCGGCCCCATGACCCCACTGGCCCGGACGGGTACGTCCTCGGGGTGTCACGGGTGTGGGCTTGCGCGGTGGTGGCCCCGTGAAGAGGTTCGACGTGGTCCTGCTCGGAGCCGGCTCGGCCGGAGAGTGGATCTGGTCGCAGCTCCCCGGTCGCAGTGTCGCTGTGGTCGAGGCCGGCCGGGTCGGGGGTGAATGCCCGTTCGTAGCCTGTATCCCATCCAAGGCTCTCCTGCGCTCGGCGCAGGTCCGTCGGCTGGTCGCCGACGCGCACCGGCTGGGCGCAACAGCCGTTCCGGTGACCCTCGATGACCGGGCCGAGGCATTCGCCGCGGCAGTCGTGCGCCGGGACTTGATCTCTGAAGGGCGCGACGACTCTGGCAAGGCTGAGGAGCTTGCCCGCGGCGGTGCGGTGCTGTTCCGGGGCCGCGGGCGGATCTCCGGGCCCGGCCGGGTGGTGGTCACGACCGCTAGCGGGGAGCTCGAAGAGTTGGGATACACCGACCTGGTCATCGACACCGGGTCGTCGTCGGTGCGCCCGCCGGTCCCCGGCTTGGACCTTGTGCCGACGTGGTCCAGTGATCAGGCACTGAGTTCGGGGGAGTTGCCGGCCTCGTTGGCCGTCCTGGGCGGAGGGCCGGTCGGCTGCGAGCTGGCCCAGGTCTACGCCGCCTTTGGGGTGAGGGTCACCATGGTCGAAATGGCTGACCGGCTGCTTCCGCAGGAGGATCCGGCGATCGGTGCCGTCCTTGCGGAGGTACTCGTTCGGAACGGGATCGACCTACGCACCGGCACCAGGCTCATCGGAGCAGAGGCGGCCGGCAGCGGGGCGCGGCTCGCGCTGGAAGGAGGGGCGTCCGTCGAGGTCGAGCGCGTGCTGGTCGCCACCGGTCGGCGACCCAACGTGGACGACATCGGCCTGGAGTCTCTGGGGCTGGTTCCCAATCCCGCCGGGTTGCCGACCGATGCTCACGGGCGGGTTGAAGGCGCCGAGCACGTGTGGGCAGCTGGAGATGTTACGGGTGTCGCGCCGTTCACTCACACCGCCAACTACCAGGGCCGCATCGTGGTCGCCAACCTGCGAGGCCAGGCCATGACCGGCGATTACCGGGCTCTGCCCCGGGCGGTGTACACCGACCCTCCGGTCGCCGCCGTCGGCCTCACCGCTGACGCGGCCCGCGCTGCCGGGGTCGAGGTGGCGGTCGCGTCGGCGTCGCTTGCAGAGACCGGCCGGGCCGCCTCGGATGGCATCGATCTCGGCCATCTGCTCTTGGTCGCCGACTCCGTCAAGGGGATTCTGGTCGGCGCGGCGGCCATTGGGCCCGGCGTGGACGAGCTGATCGGGGAAGCGACGCTGGCGATCCGGGCCCAGGTCCCCATCTCGGTCTTAGCCGACGTCGTCCATGCCTTCCCGACCTACGCCGAAGTGTACGAACGTCCGTTGAGGGAGCTGGCCGGACTGGTCGTGTGAGACGACCTCACTGGGGCTGGTGCGTGCTGGCAGCGGCGTGGGATCAGCGCAGCCGCGAGGCCGGTCGCCGGGACGACTGTCCGGTTGGAGCCAAGCATAGGTGGTGGCGCAGGCCCCGGATCCGTGGTGGTCACCCACATAGAGCAGCCGGCCCACCTCCTCCCGATCGTGGGCTTGGCGATGCCGCAGTCGCTGGCCCGGCAGGCTGGCGCCAGGAGCTGAGCCCTCGGATCTTGGCCGGGCCATTGGGCCGGCCTGCGGTGCGGTGGAGGTCCACCCAGACGTCTTCGGCGATCTCAAGCCAACCGGGGGAAGCCTCGGGGCCAGCCCTGAATCGTCTAGGGCCCGGGCCCCTGATCACCGCCGGCCAGCGGGAGTGCCTTCACGGCGGTGGCAGCCGCGCGGAGTAGATGGATCTGAGATTGAGGCGCCGCGACACCAAGGTGGCGCTGACGGCGGCCAGGACCATGGGGGCGACCAGGTTGACGGTGTGGGTTAGCTCGATCACCATGGCGATCCCGGTGAGGGGTGCCTCGATCGCCGCCGCCAGCAGTGCCACCGCCCCGAGCAGCGCGTAGGTGGCCGACATCGTCCCGGGCCAGAGGACAAGGAAGACATGGCCGGCCAGAGCGCCTAAGGCGGCTCCGAAACTCAGGGTCGGAGTGAAGAGACCGCCGGTGGCGCCGCTACGCAGGCAAGCCGC
>JAKABA010000395.1 GCA_021802115.1 bacterium
CTCGAGTCGAGCTCCGGGGTCACGAGTGGGGACGCTCCGCGGGATTGGTCTCCGGACCCTGCTGGAAGCTGAAGCCGTGACGCCGCCAGATCTTCCACCCCAGAAGGGCCAGGGCCAGGACCAGCAACCCCAGCGCCACGGCCAGGATCTTGTGGTGGCCGAAGATCGCCAGCCCGACGCAGCCGAGGATCGCGGTCGCCAGGTAGAAGGTGACCGCAGTCTCGCGGGGGGTGAGCCCCAGGTTCAGCAGCCGGTGATGGAGGTGTCGCGCGTCCGCGGTGGCGACGCCCACCCCCTCCCGGCGCCGACGCCAGATCGCGAAGGCGGTGTCCCCAATCGGGAGCGCCAGGGCGACCACCGGGACGAACAGGGCCAGGGCGACCGTCACCTTGGCCACCCCCAGGATGGTTATCACCCCCACCAGCATCCCCAGCACGTGGCTGCCGGAGTCGCCCATGAAGATCCGCGCGGGGGCGAAGTTGAAGACCAGAAACCCGAGGCAGCAGCCGATCAGGGCCGAGGCCAGCAGGATCACCGGGCCCTGCGCGGGATCCACCCCGAGCCGGTTCACGGCCGCCAGGAAGAGGACCCCTCCCACGATCGCGACCACCCCCGCCGCCAGGCCGTCAACCCCGTCCAGCAGGTTGATGGAGTTCTGCATCCCCACCAGCCAGATCACGGTGACCGGGATCGCGGCCCACTCCAGGTGGAGGTCCAGGTGGGGCAGGGTGACGTAGGAGATGGTGATCCCGAAACCCCAGGCGACCAGCAGCGAGCACAGCACCTGCACCACCAGCTTGGTCCAGAACGGAAGCCCCAGGATGTCGTCCAGAGCCAGCAAAAGGGCGACCAGGATGGCGACCGCCTCGATCTGGCCCCAGTAGGGGATGGCGCGCCCGAAGAGCGCCACCGCCACCACGAACCCGGCGGTGAGCGCCAGCCCTCCCAGGCGGGCGGTCGGCTGGGAGTGGATGTTGCGCCCGCCCGGCTGGGCCACCGCCCCCACCCTGAAGCTGAGCCATCGGACCAGCGGTATGGAGGCCAGCGTCACCGCCACCGCCACCAGGAAGATCGGGGCCGCTACCAGGAAGTGGTGGGTGGCGGTGGGCACCAGGTCTCCTCGAGCTCAGCCGTAGGGAAGTGGGTGGGCCTCGCAGAGCGCACGTGCCCGTCGGCTCACCTCGGCGGACACCTGCTCATCGCCCAGGTTGTGGATCAGCAGGGAGACCAGCCTGGCTATCTCGTCCATCTCGGCCAGTCCCATCCCCCTGGTCGTCACCGCCGGGGTCCCCAGCCGGATCCCGCTGGGGTTGAACTTGCTGGCCTCGTCGAAGGGGATGGAGTTGCGGTTGACGGTAATCCCGGCCCGGTCGAACGCCTCCTGGACCTGGCGGCCGGTCAGCCCCAGTGGGCGCAGGTCGATGAGCATGAGGTGGTTGTCGGTGCCGCCGCTCACCAGCCGCAGGTCCTCCGCCAGCAGACCCGCCGCCAGGCGTCCGGCGTTGGCGACCACGCGCTGCGCGTAGTCGGCCATCTCCGGCTGCCCCCAGGCCTTGAGCGCCACCGCCTTGCCGGCGATGGCGTGCAGCAGCGGGCCCCCCTGGGCGCCCGGGAAGACCGACTTGTCGACCGCCTTGGCGTGTTCCTCGCGGCAGAGCACCATGCCCCCCCAGGGGCCGCGCAGGGTCTTGTGGGTGGTGAGGGTGACCACGTCGGCGAAGGGGACCGGGCTGGGGTGAGCGCCGCCCGCCACCAACCCCGCGAAGTGGGCCATGTCGACCAGGAGCCGGGCGCCGACCTCGTGAGCGATGTCGGCCAGGGCCGCGAAGTCGAACACCCTGGGATAGGCGCTGGCCCCCGCCACCAGCATGGTGGGGCGGACCTCCCGCGCCCGCTGGCGCACCAGGTCGTAATCCAGCTGTTCGGTCTGCGGGCTCACGCCGTAGAACTCCGCGTGGTAGAAGATGCCGCTGAAGCTGACCGGGGAGCCGTGGGTCAGATGACCGCCGTGGCTCAGGTCCATCCCCAGGATGGTGTCCCCGGGCTGGCAGAGGGCCATGTACGCGGCCAGGTTGGCGGAGCTGCCGCAGTGGGGCTGGACGTTGGCGTGATCGGCGCCGAACAGCTGCTGGGCGCGCTCCTGGCAGAGGCGCTCCACCTGGTCCACGAACTGGCAGCCCCCGTAGTAGCGCTTGCCGGGGGTTCCCTCGGCGTACTTGTTGGTGAGCCAGGACCCCACCGCGGCCAGGACCGCGGGGCTGGCGATGTTCTCAGAGGGGATCAGCTCCAGAGTGTGCTCCTGGCGCTCCAGCTCGCGGCCCATGATGGCCGCCAGCTCGGGGTCGGTGCCGGCGATCACGTCGAGCCGGTCCCTGGCCATCCCCAACTCAGTCCCTCCGATACGCCCGTCCGTCTTCGGAAAGTCCCAGCGCCGCGCGGTCGAGCCGCCCCTCCCGGATCAGGCGGGGGGGCTCAGAACTGAGGTCGAGTATAGAGGAGGGCTCGCCGGCAACCCGGTCCGACGCCCCCTCTTGAATCGCCCCCGCCAGGCCCGCGAGCCGATCCAGCGCCTCCCGCGCCCCGGGCACCGGCGCCTCCCCGTGCGGGTTGGCGCTGGTGGTGGCCAGCGGCCCGGACAGGCGCAGCAGCCGCAGGGCGACCTCGTGCTGCGGAATCCTCACCCCCACGGTGGAGCCGCCACCGAGGGCGGCGCCGGCCGGCAGGGCCGGGAGGATCAGGGTGAGCGCCCCCGGCCAGTGCCGGGCCACCAGCGGCCGGGCCGCGTCCGGGAGCTCCGCGTACCCGGCCAGCTCAGCGGGGTCGGCGACCATCAGGATCAGGGGCTGGGAGGTTGGCCTGCCCTTGATCCGCGAGATTCTGGTCACTGCTTCGGGGATGT
>JAKABA010000396.1 GCA_021802115.1 bacterium
TGTACTTGCTGCTGGTCATCCGCCAGCGCATACAGGAGCACCAGCGGAACTTGCCGTGCTGGGAGGAGAATCGATCCAGGTCGACAAGGTTGGCCGTCGTGATGGGGCGGCACTCGTATTTGCGGCCTGAGCGGCTGGCGGTCACGGGCAGAATCGTAGGGAGTCAAGGGATCGCCGGCATACCCGTCTTGCTCGAGTCGCAGCGGGTGCCCGTCCGCAGGCGTTTGCTGGGGTGCCTCCCGACCCGAAGGATCCCAGTTGGCGGCGGACCGGTGGAGGTGCATCCGGCGCCTGCGCGAAGGGAGCCGCCTCCGGTGGCTGACCCAACATGCATGTCCTCGGCCCCGGCCGGCCCGGGGCACGGTGGCAATCTGGCCCGGCCGAGGATTCATGCAGATCCAGGCCCGCCGGGATGGGACTTGACCCTGACGCCACGTGAGGCTGTATAGAGGGCACCATGTTTCGGATCGGTGCCTTCGCTCGTCTCGGTCAGGTGTCGCTGCGGACGCTGCGCTACTACGACGCGGAGGGCCTCCTCCGTCCCGCTGTGGTCGACGACCGCACCGGTTACCGCTGGTACAGCGGAGCGCAGCTGCACCGGCTCAATCGGATCCTTGCCTTGCGCGATCTGGGTCTGACTCTGGGTGAGATCAGCCGGGTGCTCGACGAACAGCTGAGCCCGGCTGAGCTGAAGGGGATGCTGAGGCTGCGCCAGGTGGAAGCACGTCAGCGCTTGGAGGCCGACTCAGCCAGGCTGGCCCGAGTCGAAGCACGGCTGCACCGGGTCGAGGCCGAGAACCGCCTCGGTGACTATGACGTCCGGGTCAAGCGGTTGGAGCCCTTGCGCGTCGTCTTCCTAGCCGAGGTCGCTCCGTCCTTCGGCGAGGAGACCCTCGGCCCGATCTTCTCCCGACTCTATCCCCGGTTGCACGCCGAGCTGAAGCGCGCCTCTCTCCGCTCGGTGGGTCCCGCGGTGGCCCTGTACGACGACAGCACCGACGAGCAGGCGCCCATCAGACTCATCGCAGCGCTGCCCGTGGGCGCCGGCTCTCTGCCGGGGTCCGACCTAGGGATCCTGGAGGTCGGAGAGGTAGAGCGCGCAGCTACGACCGTGCACCGAGGGCCCATGAGCAGGGTGGGAGACGGCTATCAGGCGCTGGCCGACTGGGCGGACGCGACCGGAGAGCGGTTCGAAGGTCACAGCCGCGAGGTGTATCTCCACTGCACCGGGGATCCTGCAACCTGGGTGACCGAGGTCCAGTTCCCAATCCTCGGAACGCCGATTGCACGTGCGGAGAATTAGATGATCAAGAGGGACGCGGAGTCATGGGGGAAGCTGGGCGACGAAGCGGCGTTCTACGCCGCCCCTGGGCTGATGACCGACCTGACCGCATGCCCGCAGTGGTCCCTTGAGGGTCTTCCCGACGACCCGTCCGAGGTCTGCCGCGTGGTCCAGGGCGTGCTGGTGCATGAAGAGTGGGCCCCGGCGTACGGCCTCTACCTTAGCGAGGACCGGCGGCAGCAGGTCCGAATCCGCCCGGCGGCGGCGATGGTCGAAGAGATCCTCGCGATGGACCCAGCCCCGATCGTGGAACCTCGGCCTCCGGAGCGGCGGATGGTGGGCAACTGCCGACATTTCGCCACCTTGACCACGGCCTTCCTGCGCCGCGCCGGGGTCCCGGCACGCGCCCGCTGCGGCTTCGCCTCGTACTTCGAACCCGGGCGGATGGTGGACCACTGGATCACCGAGCACCGCGCAGGCGCTCGCTGGGTGAGGGTCGACTCCCAGCTCGACGAACTCCAGCGAAAGGTGCTCGAGCCCGAATTCGACCCCACGGCGATCCCGGTGGGGCGGTTCCTGCCGGCGGGCGAGGCGTGGGCGCTGTGCCGCACCGGCAGCGACGACCCGTCCCGGTTCGGGATCTTCGACATGTGGGGCATGTGGTTCATCCGCTCCAACGTAGTTCGCGACCTAGCTGCGCTCAACAAGATGGAGCTGCTTCCCTGGGACGCCTGGGGGCCGATGACCTTCCGCCGGGATCCCGACCCCGATCAAGCCACACTGGTCGACGAGATCGCTGCGATCATCGCCACCGACGATGTGACCTCGATCCGACTCCTCTACGAAAGCGACGCCGGGTTGGCCGTGCCCGCGACCGTCTACGACGGACGCTTCGGAGTGGCCCATCCCATCGGCCCCGAGGGCCACCCATCGGGCTGACCGATGGCATCAGTTCTCCCGATCTGGCTGGTTTCCGGGCTGCGACCGGCATTTCCACGGGTGGCCCCATCCCGCCTGCCTGTCCAGGGCGCGCGGGCGGCGGCGGAATCCGGCCCCGGCCCCGCGGGCCGCGGCGGACCTTGGCCGGCGCCGCCGGTGGATCGACAGCCGTCCCAGGGAACCACCGCCGAGATCTCAGCGCTAGGCAGGGCTGGGCGGCACTGCCGGCCGGCTCCCGGATGGCGCCAGGGTCCGCCCGAAGTCAGGGCAGCGGCGAGCCGGTGCCGTGGTTACGTGGTGCAGGCGCCGCCTGCAGCTCGGCAGCACATGTGGCGGCGATACCTGGGCGGTAGAAGTTGGCGGTGCCGATCTGGACGGCCCGCGCCCCCAGTCCGAGGAACTCGCGGGCATCCTCGGCGCTGGCGATGCCCCCGATCCCGATCACAGGGATCGTGAGGGCCGCCACCAGCCGGGCCACCGCGGCCAAGGCAAGGGGCTTGATGGCGGGCCCGCTCAGACCGGCCATGCCTGACCCCGGGAGGACCGGTCTCCCGCGGGCGCCGGACCATTTCATGCCGAGATAGGTGTTCACCGCCGATACCGCGTCGGCCCCGCCATCCTGGACCGCCCGCCCGATCTCGGCGATGTCGGTCACGTTGGGGGTCAGC
>JAKABA010000397.1 GCA_021802115.1 bacterium
CGCCCTGCCGGAGATGGCGGCGGCGCTGCTGAGCTCGGGCCCGCTGCTTTTGCACAACGTCCCTGAGATAGAGGACGTCGGCACCATGTGCTCGATCCTGGAGAGCCTGGGGGTCAAGGCGAAGCGCCGGTCCGAGCAGGTGGAGATAGACCCGTCGGGGCTCGCCGGAGGCGCGCCCGACCTGGCCGCCGCCGGGCGCATGCGGGCATCCCTGCTCCTCCTTGGACCCCTGCTCGCCGCGACGGGCGAGGTCAACCTTCCCAGGCCGGGGGGTGACGACATCGGGGCGCGCCGGATCGAGCAGCACGTGGTCGGGCTGCGCCAGATGGGAGCGGAGGTGGATGACTCCGGGAGCGGGATCCGAGCTCGCGCCGGGCACCTCCACGGGGCCCACATCCTCTTGGACATGCCGACTGTCACCGGGACCGAGAACCTGATGATGGCGGCGGTCCGGGCGGAGGGGATAACCATCATCTCCAACGCGGCCCGCGAACCCCACGTGGTCGACCTCGCGCTCTGCCTGAACTCGATGGGGGCGAGGATCACCGGAGCCGGCACCGACCGGGTGGTGGTGGAGGGGGTGGCGGCACTGCACCAGGCGGAGCACAGGGTTCGGTCCGACTACGTCGAGGCCGGCACCTATGCGCTGGCTGCGGCGGCCACGGGCGGCGACCTCCTGATCCGGGACGCCTTCCCAGAGGATCTGGCCCAACTGCTGCACAAGCTGCGCCAGGCCGGCTGCCAGGTTGAGGAGGGAGCGGGGTGGATCCGGGTGGCCCGGCAGGGATCGGTGACCGCGGTCGACATGACCACCTGGCCCCACCCTGGGTTTGCCACCGACCTGCAATCACAGTACGTCGCGCTGATGACCCAGGCGAATGGCGACGCCACGGTCTGGGAGGCGCTCTACGAGAATCGCTTCCGACCGGTCGAGCAGCTGCGCCGCCTGGGGGCTCGAATTGACGTGGAGGGCAGGATCGCGGTCGTGCACGGCGGCCATCCCCTCCACGGCGCCGACCTCGAGGTGACCGACATCCGCTCCGGGGCGGCGCTGGTGATAGCCGGGCTGTGCGCTGATGGGACGACCACCTGCCGCAACGTTCGCCACCTCGACCGCGGGTACCAGAACCTGGTCGGCAAGCTGGCCCTGGTCGGGGCGAGGTTGTCGCGGCGGCCCGATCCGGAGCCGGCGGGAGCCTGAGCCTTGGCCGGCCGACGCTTCGGGATGGAGGTCTCTCCGGATCGGGTCGAGGTCTGGGCGAGGGGGGACGGCCTGGTGGTCGAGGAGCCGGCGGTGGTCGCCCGCGACCCCTCGACCGGCAGGCTGTCCGGCCTCGGCCAGCAGGCGGTGACGCTCACCGGTGAGATCGGGTCTGGCCTGGAAGCGGTGCTCCCTTTCGGGACCTTCCAGATCCAGGACCGGCCTGCCGCCGAGCACATGCTGCGCCAGCTCATCGCCCGGGTGGTGGGCAGGCTGGCCTTCGTTCGCCATGAGCTGGTGCTGGCGGTCCCGGCCCAGCTGTCGACCGCATCGCGACGGGTGCTGCTGGAGGTGGCCCTGGCGTCCGGGGCCAGGATGGCCCATCTCCTGGATCTGCCCCTGGCGATGGCCTTCGGAGCGGGGCTCCCAGTGACCTCTTGGGAGCCGCTGCCGGTCCTGTTCCTGCTGCCGGGCAGTGCCCAGTCAGCGATCGTCTGCCACCATGGGCTGCTGGCCATCCGCTCGTTGGAGCCGGCGGCCCCAGCGGGGGAGGCCCACTACTGGAACTCAGCCGCGGGTCTGGCGGCGCTGTCCGGCATGATCGCTGAGCTGCTGGACGAGGTCCCGTCCTCCGGTCTCGGCAGAGTCCGGGCGGCCGGCTTCGCGGTCGCGGGCAGAGGGGTGGATCTGGCCCAGGTCGCGATGGAGCTGGGGAGGCGCTCGACGGTTCCCGCCCGGGTGGTGGCGGATCCGGACCACTGCGTGGTGAAGGGAGCTGAGGTCGCCCTGGAGCGGATCGAGGCGGCTGGCGGCCGCACCCTTCTCTATTTGCGCTGAGCGCTCCGGCTCAACTCGAGCTCGCGAGCGAGCAGGGCCCGGTGCTGGCGCACAGATCTCTCCCATGTGAAGCCGCGGGCGCGGGCCAGCCCCAGAGATCGGAGGTGGGCCCGCAGCTCGCTGTCCTCGGCCAGCCGAACCAGGGCTTCGGCCCACTCCTCTTCGGAGGTGGGGGCCACCAGTAGCGCCGCGCCGGTGGCGATCTCCTGCACCGCCCCGGCCGCCCCCGCCACCACCGGGGTGCCGCAGGCCATGGCCTCCAGGGCGGGCAGGCCGAAACCCTCATACAGGGAGGGAACGCAGGCCGCCAACGCTCCGCGATAGAGGGAGGCCAGCTCCTGACCTCTGACGTGGGCCAGCAGTTTCAACCTCACGCCCGCCTCGCGAGCCTGCCGATCCAGCGCCTGCGCCACCTCCCCCAACGCGTTCGTGACGACCAAACGGGGCGGGTCGGGCGCGCCGACAAACGCTCTTGCGAAGCAGCGGACCAAAAAGGGGATGTTCTTGCGCGGGTGGTGGGCTCCGACCGCCAGCAGATACGGCCCCTCTACTTCGGCCGGGGGGACAGGAATCGAGGCCCCCGGGTCCGGCCGGAAGTACTCCGCCACCCCGTGGGGGATGACGGTGATCCGAGCAGGGTCAGCCCCGTAGAGGTGGACCAGGTCAGCCTTGGTGGTCTCCGATGGAGCGATCACCGCCGCGGCGCGGGCCAGGGTGTCGTGGACGAAGCTGTCCACCCGGCTGCCCGCTCTGCCCGGGTATGCCTGGGGGGCCATCCGGTGCTCGACCCCGTGGATGGTGACCACCGACCGCGGGAGCCGGCCCGGTGGCAGCCGGTAGGCGGGGA
>JAKABA010000083.1 GCA_021802115.1 bacterium
CTCGTCTTGCCGGTCGGACAGGCCCAGAGTCATGTTCACCCCCAGTCAGGAACTACCTGCTGGCCATTCTCCGGACCCGACTCCTCCTCTCGCCACCTAACCCGCCAAAAAACACCAGCTACCTAGACGGGATCCGGACAGCCAGGCCGCCCGGGCAACCATGTGAGGTCCGGTGGCGGCGCGGGAGCGCGGTCCCCGGGAGCGCTCATCTCGGCCTGGCCGGGAGCGGATCAGGGGCGGCGCTCGCCCAGGTGTCGGTCGATGGCGGCGGCGCATGATCGGCCCTGGGCGATGGCGTGGACCACCAGGGACGCGCCGCGCACGGCGTCGCCGCAGGCGAACACCCCGGCCGTGCCCGTGGCGCCGCCGGGGCCGACCTTGATCCGGTCGCCGTCGCCTCGGAGCATTCCCAACTGCTCAAGGGCTTCCCCCCAACTGGGACCCGTGAACCCCAGGGCCAGCAGCACCAGGTCCGCGGGCAGGCGGCGACCCGTGCCAGGGACCGGCTCGAGGGTCATGCCACCGGTGGGATTGGGCCGGGCGGCCACGCCGCGCAGGTCAAGCGCCGCCACCTTACCCTCCCCGCCATCGAAGGCAACGGTCTCGACTCCGAAGAGGCGCTGCCCTCCCTCCTCGTGGGCCGGTGAGCTGCGCAGGATGACCGGCCACTCCGGCCACGGGTTGGCGCGGGCGCGAGCGCTCGGGGGGGCGGGCATCAGCTCCAGCTGGTCCACCGTGACGCAGCCCTCGCGCAGCGCGTTGCCGAGGCAGTCGGCGCCGGTGTCGCCGCCGCCTAGGATCACCACCCGTTTGCCCCGAGCGGAGATCTGCGGTCGGCCGACCCCGGCGGCGCGACCTGCGACCCGCCGGTTCTGCTGCTCCAGGTAGTCCATCGCAAAGTGGACCCCGGCCAGCTCGCGCCCGGGCACCGGCAGGTCCCGGGGCTGGCGAGCGCCGATGGCGACGCAGATGGCATCGAACTCAGCGCTTAGCTCGGCGGTGGTCACGGTACGGCCCACGGCGACGCCACAGCGGAACTCAACCCCCTCTGCGGCCATCTGCTCGAGGCGACGGTCGATCATGCCTTTGGGAAGCTTGTAGTCGGGGATGCCGTAGCGCAGGAGGCCGCCGGGCCGATCGTCCTGCTCGAAGACCACCACCTGGTGGCCGCGGCGGGCGAGCTGTTGCCCTGCCGCCATGCCGGCCGGGCCCGACCCCACCACCGCTACCCGCTTGCCGGTGCGGCTCGGGGCCGGATGGGGCTTGATCCAGCCCTCGGCAAATCCGTGGTCGACTATCGCCCGCTCGATCTCCTTGATCGCCACCGGCTCATCGTTCACGGACAGCACGCAGCTGGACTCGCAGGGGGCGGGGCAGAGCCGGCCGGTGAACTCCGGAAAGTTGTTGGTCTGGTGGAGGCCGTCCAGCGCCTCGCGCCAGCGGTCCCGTTCCACCAGCTGGTTCCAATCCGGGATTCGGTTGTGCAGCGGGCAACCGCTGTGGCAGAAGGGAATGCCGCAGCCCATGCAACGTTGGGCCTGCACCCGCAGCGCCTGTCCGGTCAGTTCCAGATGGACCTCGTGATAGTCGCGTACCCGCTCCGCCACCGGGCGGCTGGGCGCGACTTTCCGCCGGTGCTGCACGAACCCGCGCGGGTTGGGCATCGCTCAGGCGCCCGCCAGGTTGGACTCACCCTGCGAAACCGGAATCTCAGGCTCTGGCTGGGCGGGATCGTCCACGACGCGGGGCCGTACCACCTGGAGAGAGGGTCCGATTCGGTCCGGATGGCGGAGCAGCTCGGCGGCCAGCCGGCTGCCGGTTTGGGACAGGTGGCGCCGGACCAGGTCCAGCACCGCCTCGAAATCTTCCGCGGTCGGCCCCTGGCCCTCAACCGAGCCCAGGTTGAGATGGCTGGTCGGAGCGGGTGCTCCCACCAGGTAGGCCACGCCTCCGGTCATGCCCGCGCCGAAGTTTCTCCCCACCTCTCCGAGCACCACCACGGTGCCCCCCGTCATGTACTCGCAGCCGTGGTCTCCGATCCCCTCGACGACCGCCACGGCTCCGCTGTTGCGGACCGCGAAGCGCTCCCCGGCGCGGCCGGCAAAGTAGGCTTCCCCCGAGGTGGCCCCGTAGAGGGCTACGTTGCCCACGATCACCTGACCGGATGCGCTGCCGCCCAGCGAAGACGCCGGCAGTACCACCAGACGGCCCCCGCTGAGTCCCTTGCCCGGGTAGTCGTTGGCGGCCCCGATGCAGCGGACGGTCACACCCGGACACAACCAGGCCCCCAGGCTCTGTCCGGCCACTCCACGGAGCCCGATCACTATCGAGTCGTCCGGAAGGCCCTGGCCGCCATGGACCCGGGTCACCTCGGAGCTCACCCGGGAGCCCACGGCGCGATCTCGGTTGCTGACCCTGAGCCGCACCGTGGCTCCTCGGGCGCCCCTCATGTCCGGCCCCAACCGGCGCAGGATGCGGGTGTCGATGCCCCGTTCCAGGTGGTGCTCCTGATCCCGCAGGTGGCGTCGGGCGGCCGCGTCCTGGCGCCGGGCTCCCCGCAAGAGCCGGGCGGTGGCCGGGTCAGGCTCCGCCAGCAGAGGTGTCAGGTCCAGCCCTGGGCCGCGGCCGGTCGGCTCGCGCAGGCCGAGCCGGTCGACCCGCCCGGTCAGCTCCTCGAGACTCCGGCAGCCCAGCTTGGCCAGCCAGGCTCGGGTGTCCTCGGCCACCATCATGAAGAACCGGATGACGTGCTCCGGGGTGCCGGCGAACCTCTGGCGCAGGACCGGATCCTGGGTGGCGATCCCGACCGGGCAGGTGTTGAGATGGCAGACCCGCATCAGGACGCAGCCGCTGGCGACCAGCGCGGCCGTCGCGAAGCCGAACTCGTCCGCTCCGAGCATGGAGGCGATGACCACGTCGCGGCCGGTGCGGAGGCCCCCGTCAACCTGCAGCACCACCCGCGAGCGCAGGCCCTGTCGGACCAGGGTCTGCTGGGTCTCCGCCAGGCCCAGCTCCCAGGGCAGGCCGGTGTGCTTGATGGAGGTCAGCGGGGCGGCCCCGGTGCCGCCGTCATGGCCCGAGATGGTGATGTGGTCGGCCCTTGCCTTGGCCACCCCGGCCGCGACCGTTCCCACCCCGGTAGACGCCACCAGCTTCACGCTTATCCGCGCCCTGGGATTGGCCTGTTTCAGGTCCCAGATCAACTCGGCCAGGTCCTCGATGGAGTAGATGTCGTGATGAGGTGGAGGGGAGATCAGTCCCACGCCCGCGGTGGCGTGCCGCAACCTGGCGATGGTGGCGTCGACCTTGTGCCCGGGCAGCTGGCCGCCCTCCCCCGGCTTGGCTCCCTGGGCCATCTTGATCTGGATCTCGTCCGCGTTGACCAGGTATTCCAGGGTCACCCCGAAGCGTCCCGAGGCCACCTGCTTGATGGCACTTCGCCGGGAGCCTTCCTCTCCGTCGTCGGCGTAGCGCGCGGGGTCCTCGCCACCCTCGCCGGTGTTGCTCCTGCCTCCGATCCGGTTCATCGCCAGCGCCAGGGTCTCGTGGGCCTCGGCGCCGAGGGCTCCCAGGGACATCGCGCCGGTGACAAACCGGCGCACTATCTCGGTCGCCGGCTCGACTTGGTCCAAGGGGATCGACTCGCCCGGGAGCGGCGCCAGCAGATGGCGAAGCGCCAGCCGGGGTCCATCCTCGGCGTCGGCCAGGCGCCGGAAGTCATCAAAGCGCCGGCCGGCGTCATTCCGCACCGCGTGCTGGAGGGCGGCCACGGTCTCTGGATTCCAGGCGTGGGCCTCACCGTCGGCGCGCCAACGGTGGTCACCGCCGGCCTCCAGATGCACCACCGCCCCCGTCCCCGGGAACGCCTGGCGGTGGCGCAGGAGGACCTCCGACGCCAGATCCTCGAAGCCAGCTCCTCCCAGTCTCGAGGGAGTCCCCGGGAAGCACCGATCGATCACCTGGGGCGAGATCCCGACGGCTTCGAAGAGTTGCGAGCCGCAGTAGCTGGCCAGAGTCGAGATCCCCATCTTGGACATGACCTTGAGGATTCCTTCCTCCAGCATCGACTTCAGCGCCGCCCGGGCGGCTGCCCGTGATCGAGGCTGGGGAAGCTCGTCCTCGGTGGCCATGGCTGCGACCGTGGAAAGAGCCAGGTAGGGGTTGACCGCCTCGGCGCCATGGCCGATGAGGGCCGCCAGGTGGTGGGCCGTGCGGGGCTCGGCGGACTCGACCACCAGGCTCAGCCGGGTGCGCAGTCCCAGCGCGATCAGGTGGTGATGGACCTGGCCCAGGGCCAGCAGGCTGGGGATGGGTGCCTGGCTCGGGCCCACATCGCGATCGCTCAGGATCAGAACCGCGACCCCGTCCGCCACGGCCCTCTCGGCCTCGTGGCCGAGGCGATCCAGCGCCCGGCGCAGGGCTCCGGCACCGCCCGCCGCCGCGAAGACCGCCGCCAGTGATCGGGATGGCAGGCGTGACTCCCCCGCCCGCCGCACTCGGGCCAGGTCGGCATCCGAGAGGATCGGGCTTGCGAGCACGATCCGCAGAGCCACCGCCGGGTCCGGCGCCAGCAGGTCCCCGCCAGGCCCGAGGGTGGCCCGCAGGGACATCACCCCGCGCTCGCGCAGTGAGTCGATGGGGGGGTTGGTCACCTGGGCGAAGCCCTGGGAGAAGTAGTCGAAGAGCAACCGCGGTCGTTCTGAGAGGGCGGCTAGGGCAGCGTCATTGCCCATCGAGGCCACCGCCTCATGCCCACCGGCGGCGGCTGGAGCGAGCCCGGCGCGGAGCTCCTCCTCGGTGTAGCCGAAGCAGCGGTGCTGGGTGGTGAGACCTGCCAGCGACGGTGCCGGCAGCTCCACCACATCCTGGTCGTCCTCCTCGGTTCGCAGGCTGAGGACGCGCCCGCGCTCCCACGCGGCCCAATGCCCCCGCCCGGCAACGCTCCCCTTGATCGTCTGATCGCGCCGCAGCAGGCCCTCGTGGGTGTCGATCGCCAGCATCTGGCCGGGGTGGAGCCGGCCCAGCTCGAGCACCTCTGAGGCTGCGATGTCGACCACGCCCGCCTCTGATGCCAGCACCACCAGGCCGCCTCTGGTCACCAGGTAGCGGGCTGGCCGCAAGCCGTTGCGGTCCAGGGCGGCCCCGACCAGCCGGCCGTCGCTGAACGCGATCGCCGCCGGTCCGTCCCAGGGTTCCATCAGGTTGGCGTGATATGCGTAGAAGCCGCGGAGTTCAGCGTCCATCTCGGGGCTGTCCTCCCAGGCCTCCGGGATCATCATCATCATCGCCTGCTCCAGGGGCCGACCGCTCCGGACCAGCAGTTCCACGCTGTTGTCGAAGGCGGCGGAGTCACTGCCACCGGGCTCGATCACGGGCCTGATGGATTCGGCCGCCACGCCGCAGATCGGGTGCTGCCAGCTGCCCGCCCTCGCCCGCATCCAGTTGCGGTTGCCGCCCACGGTGTTGATCTCCCCGTTGTGAGCGATGAAGTGAAACGGCTGGGCCAGCCGCCAGCTGGGCTCGGTGTTGGTGCTGAAGCGTTGGTGGAAGACCGCCAGCCGGCTGCTGAGGTCGGGGGCCAGCAGGTCGGGATAGAACCGGCTCAGCTGGGTCGCCGTCAGCTGGCCCTTGTAGATCAGGGTGCGGGCGGATAGGCTGACCACACAGAAGAGTTCATGGCTGCCGGTGGCGATCAGGGGCAGCTCCCGAACCGCGGCTTCGATGCGCTTGCGGAGCGGATAGAGGCGGTCCTCGACCAGCTCTATCGCAGCGTCCCTCAGCCCGATGAAGCACTGGCGGATGGCCGGCTGTGAGGACCTGGCAATGACCCCCATCGCGGCCGGCCGGCAGGGCACATCGCGCCACCCCAGAAAGTCCATCTCGGCGGCCCGGACCTCGGCCTCGATGACGCGCTCGCAGGCGCTCCGGTCAGCCTCTTGCCGGGGCAGGAAGACCGCTCCCACTGCGAACTGCCCGGGAGCCGGCAGGGAGATCCCGGAGTCGGCGGTGACCCGGCGCAGGAAGCCGTCCGGGATCTCGACCAGGAGGCCGGCTCCGTCCCCGGTGCGCGCGTCGGCCCCGACCGCTCCCCGGTGGATCAGTCGCGCCAGGGCGCTCAGCCCCAAGCTGACCACCTTCCGCGACGGCATCCGGTCGAGGGTGGCCACGAAGCCCACCCCACAGGAGTCGTGTTCGAATGACGGACGGTAGAGGCCGGGCGCTGCCGCCGACAGCGCCCGAGCCTGGTGGCGGTGTGCTCTGGTCGGCATGGTGATGGTGGTCCTGGGGCTCGCATAAAACAAAACCGGCCCCCCGGGATTTCGGGGGGCCGGTTCTATGTCCTAGTTGTGCGCGAGTACTAGGTAACCAGCCCTCCTACCTTCGAAGTGAGTAGGCGGAGGTAGCCGGCGGCCGGCGACATAGCGCACATGACTGTTGGCAAGTTGCTACCTGTATAGCCTGGCGGCGGCGGGCTGTCAATGGCCAATTTTTTGGCGGAGCTCGCGGCGCGGGCGGTTGCGACCCCCATGGGAGCCCTGTCACCGGGCACCGCTGGGCCCGCTGGTGGCAGACTTTTAGGCATATGGCAAGGGAGCATGAGCTGGAGCACGCCTTCGCCGACACCCTGGCCCTGGCGCGCCGCCCAGACGGCGAGGCGCTGCCGCTGAAGCGCAACGTGGCCGCCTTCGTCGATGCTGTGCTGGGACTTCTCTTCCCCCAGCTGTCCGAGTCGAGCGGGGCCACGTCGGAGGAGATCCAGGCGAGCCTCACCCTGGTGCGGCGCGATCTCCGAGAGCTGCTGGGTCCGCTCGAGCCCCCGGATCGGGCGGCGGAGGTAGCTCGTCGCTTCGTGGTGGCGCTGCCCGAGCTGTATGCGCAGATAGTGCGCGATGGGGAGGCGATCGTCGCCGGCGATCCGGCTGCCGAGAGTTTCGACGAGGTGGTGTCGGCCTACCCCGGTTTCCTCGCCATCGCCATCCACCGGATCGCCCACCAGATCCAGCTGCTCGGGGTGAGCGTGCTGCCGCGGCTGCTGGCCGAGGTCGCCCACTCCCGCACCGGTATCGACATCCACCCGGGGGCCACCATCGGGCGGGCGCTCTGCATCGACCACGGCACCGGGGTGGTGATCGGGGAGACAGCGGTGATAGGCGACGAAGTCAAGCTTTATCAGGGGGTGACCCTGGGCGCTCTCAGCGTGGCCAAGGCCGCGGCGGGCACCAAACGCCACCCCACGATCGGGGATCGGGTGGTGATCTACGCCAACGCCACGGTGCTCGGCGGTGAGACCCTGGTCGGCCATGACAGCGTGGTGGGCGGCAATGTCTGGCTCACCAACAGCGTGCCGCCGTATTCCCTGGTCTACCATTCCAGTCAGGTGAGGGTTCGCAGCGTGGCGGAGGGGTTTGAACCCTCCGACTTTGTGATCTGATCCTTCGGGCAGACCGTCCCGGCCGCACGGACGCAAGGTGAGGGTCAATAGCTGGCTGGGTTCCATCCCGGCAAATCCCAAGGCAGGTGTCAACCACCGGTTCGATGCTGGGACCTCGGTCTGGTGCCAGCGGGCCCTGGTCAATCCGGTCGGCAAGGTCAAGGTCCCGATGGGACAGGCACTGATTCCGGGGTTCGTCCTCACCAGGGCCGCCCCATCAAGCTGGGGATGCCCGATTCCTTTCGCGGGCGAGGGGCGCACGCCGATGCCCGACCAGGGCATCCATATCGAGCTCACTCCCAGGCAGCTGGGCGTGGATGGCCGCGTCGCCCACGCTGATGAGATGCTCGCCAAGACCCGGGTCCCGAGTGGCGATGAAGTTCTGGAACGACGCCAACGCGCAGGGCCACCGCCGCACCAGCGCGCGGGAGATCTACGCGGGCCTCCCGGGCGGTCTGAATTACCGGGTCACGGCCTCGGCGGCGGGCACCCATCTCCTGGCGCGCCGGGAACCACTCGCCCGGGCCCCTCTCGCCGGGTCCGGTCCCGCTGGCCACGGATCCGGGGGCTCAGCCGGCCATGCTGGCCCGGCTGAGCGGCCCGGTCCCCAGCTCAGGCGAGCCGAGTGCTCAAGCCATCGGACAGGGCGGCGATGAAGGCTTCGGTCGTGAGCCAGGGAGCCGCTGGCCCGATCAGAATGGCGAGGTCCTTGGTCATCCGTCCCGACTCCACGATGTCGATGCACACCCTCTCCAGGGTCTCGGCGAACTGGGTCACCCGGGGGGTGGAGTCCAGTTCGCCCCGATGGGCCAGACCCCTGGTCCAGGCGAAGATCGATGCGATCGGGTTGGTCGAGGTTGGCTGGCCCTGCTGGTGCTGGCGGTAGTGGCGGGTCACCGTTCCGTGCGCTGCCTCCGCCTCCATGGTGCGCCCGTCGGGGGTCAGCAGGACGCTCGTCATCAGGCCCAGCGACCCGAAGCCCTGGGCGACCGTGTCCGACTGGACATCGCCGTCGTAGTTCTTGCAGGCCCAGACGTAGCCGCCCTCCCACTTGAGCGCGCCGGCCACCATGTCGTCGATGAGCCGGTGCTCGTAGGTCAACCCGGCGGCTTCGAAATCGGACTTGAACTCGGTGGCGTAGACCTCCGCGAAGATGTCCTTGAAGCGCCCGTCATAGGCCTTGAGGATGGTGTTCTTGGTGGACAGGTAGACCGGATAGCCGCGCCGCAATCCGTAGCGCAGCGCGGCCCGGGCGAAGTCGCGGATCGAGTCGTCGAAGTTGTACATCCCCATCGCGACCCCTGGTCCCGAGAACTTGGCCACCTGGAACTCCACCGGCTGGCCACCATCGTCCGGGGTGTAGGTGATGGTCACCTTGCCCGGACCGGGAACCACGAAGTCGGTCGCCGTGTACTGGTCGCCGTGGGCGTGGCGGCCGATCACAATCGGCTTGGTCCAGCCAGGAACCAGTCGAGGCACGTTGGACATCACGATCGGCTCCCGGAAGATGACGCCGCCCAGGATGTTGCGGATGGTCCCGTTGGGAGACCGCCACATCTTCTTCAACCCGAACTCAGCCACCCGGGCCTCGTCCGGGGTGATGGTGGCGCACTTCACGCCCACGCCGTGCTTGGCGATGGCGTGGGCGGCGTCGACCGTGACCTGGTCATCGGTGGCATCCCGGTTGGTGATGCTGAGGTCGTAGTAGTCGAGATCGATGTCCAGGTGGGGGAGGATCAGCTGGTCCTTGATCATCTGCCAGATGATCCTGGTCATCTCGTCTCCATCCAGCTCGACTACCGGGTTGGCAACCTTGATCTTTTCCATGGATACCTCTCAGCTGCTCAGGCGACCGGCCCCGGCCGCCGCCATTGGTCCTGCCGACAAACAACGAACTCACGTAGGGAGCGGTCGGCGTCGAGCTGCAACCGCCCAACCCCAAGCGCCAGGGACCTTTGTGCTGCGGCCAGCTGCCACGTCGCCAACTCCTCCCACTCCCGAGCCCCCCGAGACCGGATCGGGTGCCCCACCGATCCAGGATAGCGACTGACCCAGGGCCGGCCTGGGTAGCGATCGGGCCCTTGCACAACTTCGACGGTGCCACCGCTGTGGCCCTTGGAAGAGCCAAGCGGTGCCCTCGAGCCGGAGCGGGCAGGGTCACCGGGCTCCTGGGCAAAAATGGAGGCCACTCGTGGCTGGATTGGGTGGTCAGGGGACCTTGGCAGCCGAGTGGTCGGCCAGGATCCAATCCCGGATCGCACCTGACGCGGCCTCAAGGGATGGAAAGCGCGCATGGGCCGTCGCCAGCCCCGGGCCACCCGGGGGAGGGTCGATGGCGAGCACGGTCATCCCCGCCGCCAGGCCCGCCTCCACCCCGGCCGCCGCGTCCTCGACGACCAGGCACTCCGCCGCAGCACAGCCCAGGCGGGCGCTGGCGGCGAGGAATCCCTGCGGCGAGGGCTTGCCCTCCTGGACTGAGCTCCCGTCCACGATCACGCTGGGCCAAGGCAGCCCCAGGAGCGCGAACTCGGAGCGCAGGAAAGTCTCGGAGTTGGAAGTCACCAGCGCCCACTGCCGCGGAGGGAGTGCGGCCAGCAGCTCATGGGCCCCGGGCATCGCCGGCAGCGGCGAGGACTCCTTGTCCAGGAAGGCCTCGAGTCGCCGCATCTCGGAGTCAATCGCCAGATGAGGGGCCACCAGCGCAATCGTGTCCTGGGGCCGGCGCCCGTGAGTGAGCGGCCAAACCGTGGCGGGGTCGAGCTCCACCAGCATGCACCACTGGGCCCAGACACGCTGGTAAATCGTCATGGAGTCGAGCACGACTCCGTCGACGTCGAACAGCACCGCGCGCATCAGTTCAGCCTACAACCGGCCCGAGCCGAGTACCGGCTCGGGCCAGTCTTCGGGGTGTGGAATTTCCAAGTTGCGGTTGGGAGCCGTGCTAGCGCCGTTGAAGTTGCAGGCCCCAGGTGGACCTGGCCGACTCTCCCGGTCCCAGGGTAACCAGCCCCTCGCCGCTGCGAAAGGCGTTGGGTGCGCATGTCATGGGCTCCACCGCGAGCCCACGGCGTCGGTCCCCGGGGTCGGGCAGAGCGTCGCCCGTGAAGAGCTGCAGGTAGCGGTGGCTGGCGTCCATCCAGAGCCGCAGCCGGTCCCTGGAAGAGGGCAGGCGCAGCTCCACCACGGCCCGCCCGCCCTCATCAGGTGTCAGTCCGGTGAAGGTGGTGTCCAGAGGCAGTCCCCCCAGGCGCCGCCAGCTGCGGAAGTCGAGGTCGGTTCCGGCAACTCGAACCGGCGATCCGCGTGGAATCACCGCCGGGTCGCAGGTCAGGTACAGCTCGGCCGGCACCCGGATCTCCAGGTCGTCGACAAGGGCGCTGCCCAGCGTCAGGTACGGGTGGGCTCCCAGACCCCAGGGGAGCGCTCCTGACCCCAGGTTGGTGGCGGCGACCGACACCTGCAGCCCCTCATCCCGGAGGTGGTACTCCGCGAGCACTCTCAGGGCGAAGTCGTATCCGGGCTGCGGAAACAGCCGGAGCGAGAGTGCGAGCGAGTCCGGGGTGACCGCCTCCGGCACCGATGGCAGCCATCGGGCCAGGCCGTGGATGGCGTTCTGCCCCTGGTGATCGTTGATAGGGAGTTGGAACCTCTGCCCCTGGAACTGATACCTGCCCCCGGCGATCCGGTTGGGCCAGGGCAGCAGCAGTTGGCCGCGGCCGTCACGGCTGCGTTCGGAGCCGCGGAAGCCGGCCAGCAGCTGGCGCCCCGACACCCGATAGCTCCGCAGCGTGGCGCCAACCTCGGTGACCACCACCTCCTGGGTCCCGTGACGAAGACGGAACTGTTGCCCCGAGTCCGCTACCGGTAGCGACATGCTCGCGTCGTCCATCCGTACATGTTCCCGCCTTCAGGGGAGCTGGGGCCCGAAGCGTCGCCCAGACAGCTCGCAAAAGGGCCGCAGTGCTCCCGCCCGGTCAAGCTCGGCTGCCGGGTCCGCCGCGGGAGTCGCAGTCAGCGCAGCCCGGCGAAGAGGTCGGATTCAGGGATCCCGGCCCCGGAGCGGTCCAGTGCTCGGATGAAGTGCTCGGTGCCGAAGAAGCTGGCCACGGCCGCCTCGGGCAGGTTGAGCATGAAGGCGTTGTCCATCTGACTGGCGTGGCAGCGCAACGCCTCCAGTTTGGCGCTCACATCGGAGCTGACATCCACCCGAGTGGTGATCAGATGGTCGTCCACCCCAAACGGCGGGTTGTCCGGATCGAAGTCGATCTGGGGGAGGTCGGAGAGGTCGACGCCGGCCTCCCGGGCGGCGGTCATGGCGGTTCGCACCAGGGACTTGGGCATCGCCGTGTAGTAGACCTTGGCCGGAATCCCGGACTGTTCGGCCGCCGCTAGGGCCAGCTGGTGGGCACGGATGTGGTCGGGGTGGCCGTAGCCGCCTCGCTCGTCATAGCTGACGACCACCTGGGGCCGGTATCGATCAACCAGCTCCAGCACCTTGGGCAGCTCGGCCGAGAGTGGGGTGCCGGCGAGAGATCCGGGGCGGTGATTCTGGGGCCAGCCCTCCATTCCCGAATCCAGGTATCCGAGGGTCTCTAGGTGGGCGACTCCCAGCACCGCGCAGGACGCCGCCAGCTCGTCCCGGCGCATCATCCGCACCCCGACCTCGTCGTGGCCGGGCTGGCCCGGCTTCACCCCCCCTGGCCCATCCCCGAGCTCGCCGCCTGTGCAGGTCACCAGAACCGTGCTAACTCCCTCCTGGGCATAGCGGTGAATGACTCCGCCGGTGCCCATCACCTCATCGTCGGGATGGGCATGGATCAGCATCAATGTCAGTTGAGCTTGGGGCATGCTGCCAGTCTCACCCACCTGGTCGCGTCAGCGCCAGTCGGGATCTGCTCCAGGCTGGCCGTCACTTGTGACCGCACCTCCACGCTCCGAGTGGGCAGACAGTTGACGACGGGCATAGTGACGCCAGGCAGTGGGAGCCAACCGGCTTCCGGCGTGGAGCAGTTTGGCGAAAGCGGGCCGATCCATGGCGCGCCTCCCAGCACGTCGTCGCTCCCAAGGTGGTCTCGATGCGAAACCGTCTGGAGGTCAGCGCTCCCTTGATCACCGTTGGAGTCGGCGGGCTCCTGGATCAGGGTGCCCGCCCCAGGGCGCAGGCGAGGGCCGCTGCCTCGTTCAGTTGGGATGAGGGGTGGGAGCGGCCCGGTCCCGGGAGCGGTGAATCAGGCCTCCTGGCGGCGGAGACGGCCTCCCGCCATCACCGCGGCCAGGCCCCGGACGCGCTCACCCCAGCGCCCGTCACTCTGGGCTACGACTCCGAGCAGCAGTAGTCCCAACCCGACCACCGCCGGGGCCCCGATGGCCTGCTCACCGGCGAGAAAGGCGGCCGCCAGCGCGAACGCTGGCTCGGTGGCCATGATTACCGCAGCTGTCCCTGTGGCGAGATGCTTCTGGGCGGCCGCCTGGACCGCGAACCCGAAGGCCGATGCCCCCAGGGCAGAGAACACGACGGCGGCGAGCTCGGCTCCTCCAAGGGCGGGGATCCCTCCGGTAAGTGGAAGTAGTGGGGCGATCAGGACGGCCACCAGCAGCAACTGGGCGCCACCCAGCGCGGTGGCGGAGAGCGACTTCCCGAGGCGCCCAACCAAGACCACCTGCAGGGCGAACGCGGCTGCAGACACCACCTCCAAGGCAATCCCGAGGGGCGGGGCGGGATGGGCCCCACTGGTGGCGGGGGCTGCGGCCTGGCAGACCAGCAGGGTTCCCCCGATGGCGAGAACTGAGCTGAGCGCGAGCTTGCGGTTAGGCGCGTGTCCGGTCATGGCCCACTCCCACGCTGGGGCCAGCACGACCACCAAGCTGGTCAGAGTGGCCGCCACTCCAACCGAGGCGCCGAGAGCCAGGCCAAGAGTCTGGGTTACATAGCCGACTGCCAGGGCCAGCCCCACCGTGACCAGGGGCAGCTTGGGCACCTTGGCCCAGTTCGGGCGAGTTGATCGCCGGGCGTAGGCCACTGCCATCAGCGCTCCTCCACCCAGCATGAAGCGCAGGAAGAGGAAGCCGATGACGGGGTAGGCGGACACCGCCGAGCGCACCACCACGAAGCTCGCGCCCCAGAGCGCGACCACGATGAAAAGGGCACCTCCCGCCAGCTGTACCCGGCTGACGCTCCTATCGGCTATCCTTCGGCTTGCGAAGGTCTTAAGCCAGATCCTGTGCTGTTCCATGTGCCTGAGCATGACAAGGAGGCCAAAATGCCGCAAGTCGACCGAATGAAGTTCGGAACCACACCACCAAGTGAGCATCTCGACGAAGCGGATTCGAAGATCCTCCGGAGCCTCCAGGCGAACGCCCGAACCACCCTGGCCGATGTGGGCAAGTCCGCCGGCCTGGCGGCATCTTCGGTGCACGAGCGCCTGCGCCGCCTCCAGCGAGACGGGGTCATCGAGGGCTGGACCCTGCGGCTCAATCCGCGGGCCGTGGGAAGGCCGGTGACCGCGTTTGTCGGCGTCGAGGCTGACGTGACCGGGAGCAGTCTGGCCGGGAGGTTGAGTCAGCGCCCAGAGATTGACGAGTGCCACGACATCGCCGGCGACCTGTCGTTCTTTCTCAAGGTGCGTGCCCGTGATCCAGAGGCGCTGCTGGAACTGGTCGACTGGATCCGGGAACTCCCAGGCGTGCGTCAGACCAGGACCACCGTTGTCCTCAAGACTGAGTTCGAGCGTGAAGTTTGGCTGGGACCAGTCCCCAAGGCGTAGTCAGGAGGGCGCCATCGCGGCGGTCACCTTCCCCGGAACTGTGGCGGTCGCTTCTCCCGGAAGGCCCGCAGGCCCTCGCTGAAGTCGGCGGTCTCAGAGGCCTTCTGCTGCAACCTTGCCTCCATCTGGAGCTGCTCTTCCAGGGTGGCGTCCAGCGCGTGGCGGAGTGCGCGCTTGGTCATACCCAGGGCACGGGTGGCGCCGGCGGCGAGTCTTTGGGCGATTGCCGCTGACTCGGCCGCGAAGGACTCGGCGGGGAGCACGGCCGTCACGAGTCCTAGCTCCAGTGCCGTCTGAGCGGTGATCCTGTCGCCGGTCAGAGCGTAGTGCAGAGCTCGGCCCGGGCCCAGCAAGCGCGGTAGGAAGTAGCTGGCGCCGGAGTCTGGCACCAGGCCGAGCTGGGCAAACGCGCAGCTGAACCAGCTCTGCTCAGAGGCGACCCTGATGTCGGCGGCGAGAGCCAGCGACAACCCGGCGCCCACCGCCAGACCGTTGACCGCCGCCACGACCGGGATCTCCAGGGCGGCCAGTCCGAGGACCACCGGGACGTAGCGCTCCTGGATCAGCCCAGAGATGTCATGGGGAAGGGTGCCGGCCTCCCCCGCGCCTCCCAGCGCCTGTCCCGCGCAGAACGCGCGCCCCGCGCCGGTGATCACAAGGCAGCGGCAATCCCGGTCGTTCGCCACCGTTTCGATCTCCCGTACCAGTGTCAGCGCCATGTCTCGGTCGATGGCGTTGAGGCGCGCCGGGCGGTTGAGGATCAGGGTGGTCACGGCACCGCTCCTGACTATCGCCACCACCTCTCCGTCTGGCTGTGACACCGGCTGGGACCCGTTAGGTCTCCGAGTATCTGGCACCCGTACATTTTGAGCTTGGCCAGGCGGCCCGTGGGCGCTGAGCCAACCGTCGCGTAAAATGCTCCAGAGGCGCGGCGACTTAGCCAAGTGGCAAGGCAGCGGTCTGCAAAACCGCGATCCCGGGTTCGATTCCCGGAGTCGCCTCCAGCAGATTTGAGATCAAATCGGGCCACTTGGCGGGGTATGTGGTAGGTCACTGACGACGTTCGACCCCTAAGTTGACCCCAACCCGCGCGCGGCAGTGGGGACGCCTGGCCGCCTGAGCGGGGTGCCACGCGCGGATCACCACTCACTCGCCTTGTTCGGAACCTTCGTGATTGTGTCGGCTCCTGCGGGCCGCGGTCCCAAGCGGCGTGGCGGGGCGTTCCACGAACCGTTGTGGCGGGTAACTCATCGGCGGGTCGTGGGCGG
>JAKABA010000398.1 GCA_021802115.1 bacterium
CTTGCCGACCACGATCCCCGGCAGCAGGGGGTCCTTGATGTGCCAGAAGGCGGCAAAGCGCTCCCCGAACTCCTCCTGCAGACGGGCCACGTTGCGGCAGCCGTCGAGGTCGGTCTCCCGGGTGATGATCGCCACCACCTTGAGCTGCTCCGGGTAGTCGGCCGCCGCCAGGGCGGCCACGGTCGCTCGCAGGGTCTCGTAGCGCTCGGTGTAGGTGGGGATCAGGACCGCATGCACCAGCTCTGTCGGCGAGGGCGCGCCGGGGGGCAGCTCGAGAGACCTGAGCCGGGCGCTCCAGTTCGTCGCCTGGGACTCCTCCAGGCGGCGGATCCCCCGGAGCACGAAGCGAAACGTGTACACCAGCTTGACCAACCAGTACAGGTCGATCAGGACCGCGAACACCCCCAGGATCCAGAGGTACTGGAAGTTGGTGAAGGTGATCACGAAGCCAACCCCCAGCGGCACCAGAAGGCAGAGCCATACGGTGGCCCCCGGCGCCATCTCGAAGGCCCGCTCGAGGATCCGCTCGCGCCTCGAGGTGGGCTCTACGGTCCGCGAACGGCGCCCCGGCGGGACGTACGTGGGCAGGACGCCGACCCGCGGCGGAACCTCCTCGCAGGTGGTTGATCCCAGGGCTGATGTGGGTGTCACTTTGGGGATCGTAGTGAATGGATGACCGGGATGAGACGATTCGCTCACGACTGCGCCAATTCTCAGCCAAGAGGTGTATCTTGCCGAGCTGTGGGTAAGCGGTTTCTACCCCAGCTGCTTCGAGTCCTGCGCCGAGTAGTCGGCCACCCGGCGACCAGGATTGCGGTAACCCTGTTCGCCTTCGCCATCTTCGTCCACTCGGTGAACCTGGGGTCAGCGATCGCCGAGTTCGGACACCTGAGCGGCGAATGGGCGCTGCTGGCGATGGCCCTGGCCGGCTTCTCGGTGCTGGCCAGCATCGTGGAATGGGGCGCCCTCCTGCGCGGGGCCGGCCGGCGAGTGAGCTGGCACTACCTCGGCTCCTGGTACATGAAGGGGCTGTTCATCAACCAGATCTTCCCGGCCGGGGTCGGCAGCGACGCGGTGCGCGGAGTCCAGGTCGGCAGGGTGGTCGGCCACGGACCGGTGATCGCCTCTCTGGTCGGCAGCCGGATGGCCGGCACCCTGGGAATGGCCGCGTGGGGGCTCGGCGGGGCGGTCGTGATCAGCACCGTCTTCCACACCACCGACGTGGTGGGCTTCGCCCTCTTCGCCGGGGCGATGCTGCTGGCCTGGGGGGTGGCCCTGGTCGCCGAGCACCTCTTCGCCCATCTGCGCGGAGTCGACCCGGGCGGCCATACCTGGCGCACCCACCGCCTCACCGAGCACTTCGCCACCTTCCTGCGCTCTCTGGGGCGCTACCGGGGCGCCCCCATGGCGCTGGCGGTCTCGATCCTGGCGGGCGGGATCGGGTGGGGGCTGAACCTGCTCTCCATGGAGGCCTTCAGCCGGGCCCTGGGCTATGACATCTCCTGGGGGGTCTTCGCGCTGGCGCTGCCGGTGGCACTCCTGGTCACCTTCATCCCCATCTCCGCCAACGGGATCGGGATCCGCGAGGGCGTTTTGGTCTTCCTCTTGGTCCAGTTCCACGTGCCGATCGCGATCGCGGTCGCGATGGCTCTGTTCGTGGACTTCCAACTGCTGCCCTTCGCCGCCTTCGGCGGGGTGGTGCACCTGGCCGACTCGGTCGCCAAGCACGCCTACCAGAAGATGTTCCGCGAGGGGTCCATCCGGGGCTCACTGCGGGTCGCCCACGCCGCCCTCTGCTGGATGGTCGCACCCGAGGTCCTCTGGGAGATCTCCCGAGGCTGAGCTGATCCGGCTGGTCCGGTCACCGCTCAGCTTTGGAGCAGCGTGGCCGCACTCTCAGACTCGCGACCGCAACTCCTCGATCCCCCTTCTCGCCAGGGTCACGATCTGTCCCGCCGCGGTCGCCGCCAGGATCGCACCGAAGACCAGGTCGAAGACCAGGGTGGGGGCTCCCGAGAGCACCAGCAGGGAGGAGCCCGCCAAAGCGACCCCGGAGGCGAAGGTGTTGATCTTGCCGAAGCGGGTCGCCACCATCTCCGGTCGCCGCGGGAGCCAGGGGTAGAGCGACAAGAAGGCGATGGCGGGGATCCCATAGCGGGCCACCACCAGCAGCCCCATCCAGACCGGCACCAGCCCGAGGAGCAGGCAGCCGAGAGCGGAGAGGGAGAAGAAGGTCGCATCCATGATCGGGTCGAGCGCCCGACCCAGCACGGTCACCAACCCCACCCGCCGGGCGACCCAGCCGTCCAGCACGTCCAGGAGCGCGACCGGTGAGGCGACGCAGAGGAAGAGGGGACGGGCCTCCGTCTGGGGCGGCATGGTGGCATACAGCAGGATTGGGACCGCCATGTAGGCCCGCATGGACGTCAGCCCATTGGGGAGACCAAGGTGCGCGAGCGGAGCGCGGTCGGGGAAGCGACGGTTGAGATCCAGCGCGACCACCAAGAAAGCGGTGGTGATGACCCACCAGCCCAGGCCCAGCGCCACCCCAAGGCCGGGCCGGGAGCCCAGGATGCCGGCCGACAGCCCCGACCCCAGGGTGAGGACGAGCCCGATTCCGGCCCAGGCCATGAGCGACCGGCGCAGCTCCGGGGACTCGCTCCAGCGGGCTGCGGAGTCGCCGGCCAGTTTGGCCAGCATCCGGGCCGGGCCCCGCACCCCGCGGAGCGCCGAATAGGACGGCGCCGACGACTCAGGATCGGGGGCGCTGCCTGTCCTCACTCCCGCAAGCTTAGGCAATAGCGGTGGGAGGTGCCACCGGCGCCTTCGGCGGCGCTGGGACCGCCCCAAGGGCGGCCACCCCCACCACCC
>JAKABA010000399.1 GCA_021802115.1 bacterium
GGGCATTGTGTCAACGGTCATCCGGATCTCCCCATCTGCGGCCAGGAAATCTCCCCACCCATGGCCATGTGATCTCCCCACTGGTGGCCATGTGAGCCCCCCGCGGGCGGCCACGAAATCTCCCCTCCGGCGGCCATGAGAGCTCCCCATGTCGGGGAGTGCCCCCGGTGGCGAGAGGTGGGGCGTCATCGATAGGCAGGCCCTCCCGCTGATGGCTGCTGGAGCCCACGCCCGGCTCGGGCGCCACGGATCGCAGCGAACCTGACGAGGTGATCGGACGCGTGCCATTCTGCGGGCCCTGGAGGCCCGAAAGCGACGGCCCTGGTGTCCTGATGCCTCCCCATCCTCAGGCCTTCCGCCGCTCGGAGCCGCGGCCGGTTGGCCGCTGTCCATCGCCACCTGGGGGTGGATCGGCGGCGGCGAGCGGGATAACCCCCACGCCGGCGCTGGCCTGAGCCAGGCGCACGCTGTCGCCACCGGTGAGGCAGACATGGGCGTGATGGAGCAGTCGATCCACCGTGGCCGTGGCCAGGGTCTTGGGCATGAGCTCGTCGAAGCCGGCGGGATGGAGGTTGGAGCTGATGGCGACGCTGCGCCGCTCATAGGCGGCGTCGACCACGCGGAAGAGACCCTCGGCGGCGTCTCCGGAGACGGGAAGGAGCCCGATGTCATCGCACACGATGAGGTCGGCGCGCACGATCCGCGCCACCACCTTGGTGATGGTGTCGTCGACCCGGTGCCGGCGGACGATGACGCCCAGGGTCTCGAGGGTGAACCAGGCGACGTGCATGCCGGCCTCGACCGCAGCGGTACCCAGAGCCTCGAGCAGGAAGCTCTTGCCGGTGCCCGAGGGTCCGCACACCACCAGGTTCTCGTGGCGGTGGATCCACTCCAGGGTGCGCAGCGCGCTGAGGGTCGGCGCCGGGATCGAAGACTGCTCGTCATGCCAGGCGGCAAAGGTCTTGCCGGTGGGAAACCCGGCCTGGGTCCGGCGCATGCCGATCGCCGAGCGGTCGCGGCCGTGCCGTTCCTCGGTGAGCAGGGCCCGGAGGACCTCAGCGGGATCCCAGCGCTGCGCCTTGGCGGTGGCGATCACTTCCGGAGCGGCGCGACGAATGTGGGGCAGGCGCAGGCTGCGGAGCAGGCTGTCCACCTCCTCGGGAAGCGGCGGTGCGGTGGTGGTGGGGATCACCGGCCGAACCCTTCCCAGGCGGCGGTGCCCGCCTGCAGGGTGGAGCTCTCACTGGCCCGGTGCAGGGTCAGCGAGCGGCTGAGCCGATACTGCTCGACGAGCGATTCCAGGTCGCTCTCGCCGAAGCGCTGCCATGTGGCGGCGTGCCCCAGGGCCCAGTTCACCGGCTCGGCACCATGCAGCTTGGCCAGCCACACGGCGCGGGCCATCTTGGCCCGGACGCGCAGGGCTCCCGCCGCCCCCGCCTCGGTGAGCCAGTGGTGGGCGCCGACGCCGATAGCGAGGAACTCCGTCTCCACCTCAGTTCGGGGGCGCGGGGTTCGGTGCAGCGGACCCTCAGGCTGCGGCCCCAGGTGCGCCGGGTTGATGCGCGGGTTCCCCGGCGTCGTCCGCTCATGACGCGCAACTTCCACCGGGCCCTCCTTGCCCACGTGCACGATCACGATCTCGTCGCCGTGCTCGCGAGCCCAGACCACCTCGCCGCGCAGCGCCTTCGGCACCGAGTACTGGCAGAGGTCGAGGTCGATCACCGGCAGCTTCGAGCCCACGATCCGGCTCTCTCCGAAGGCCACGGTGTACGGCTGGTCAGGCACCCGGTGCAGCCGCGGCCGCTCCTCCAGCAGCATCTCCACCGGCGCCCGCCGGGTCACCCGATGCGGCCGGCCGTTGACCTCGTCACAGAACTTGCTGCAGGCGATCTCCGCGGCGCCGAAGCTCTCGTACTCATCGAGAAGGTTGGCGTCGGTCGGGACCAGGTCGGCCTTGGCGATCCGCACCGTGGCCTCCGAGCCACCCTTCGACTCCGGGTCTGCCACCACACAGGTGGCCAGGGTCAGTCCATAGTGGTGCGTCGCCGCCAGCATCTCGGGGTTGCGGATCGCGATGCCGGCGATGTGGTCGACGCTGACGGTCTTCTCGTTGTCGGTCAGGCAGTACGTGGGCACGCCTCCCAACCGCCGCAGGGTGGTGTCGATGCTGCCCACCACGCTGGGCAGGCTCTTGTCCCAGATCGGCAGCACCACCCGGAAGCGGCACCACGCCAGCCAGGCGCAGAAGAGCAGGATCAGCCGCCCGCCCACCCGCGGACCGTCGCCGAAGTCGTACTGCATCCACTGTCCCGGCTCGGGCACCCAGGGCCGGTACGTACGTCCCTGGGCCAGCTTGCGCTGCCGCTTGGCCGCCGCCACCGCTCGCCGGGTGGTCCGCTCTGAGCCGGTGTACCCGAGGGCGCAGAGCCGCTCGTGGGCGACGTCGGCTCGGACCTTCCCTCGGCTCCGCTCCACCCACTCCTCGATCTTCTCCAGGTACGGGTCGATCAACTGGCCGCGCGGGGCCGGCCTCCCGGTCAGCTGCCCGGCGTCCCGCGCCGCCACCAGCCGGGCCACCGTGTGATGGTCACAGCCCGCCAGCTCCGCTGCTCCCCGCAGCGAGCCGGTCAGGTCGAACGCTTCCAAGATCCGCATGCTCTCCTCGCTGGACTTCACGATCCCGACCTCCTGGATCGGCGGGTCCTGGTGACCCTCCGGGAGGCCCCTGTCTACGCGACCGGGGAGGTTTCTTGGCCGCCAGTGGGGAGATCCGCTGGCCGTCAGTGGGGACTTTCTTGGCCGCCTATGGGGAGGTTCTCATGGCCACCGACAGTCGCCGCGGCGCATGAG
>JAKABA010000400.1 GCA_021802115.1 bacterium
ATCAGCCGGCGCAAATCCTCCACGGTGCCGTAGTCCGGGTGGACCTGGTAGAAGTCGGAGATGTCGTAGCCACCGTCACGGAGCGGGGAGGCGAACAGGGGCAGCAGCCAGAGGCAGTCGATTCCCAACCAGTGCAGGTAGTCCAGCTTGGCGGTGAGCCCGGGGAGGTCGCCCACACCGTCGCCGTTGCTGTCGTAGAACCCGCGGCAGAAAACCTCGTAGATGACCGCGTCCCGATACCACTGAGGGTCGTTCTTGGGGGTCACTGGCGCACCTGCAGGATGTGGCCGGGGAGCCTCGCGGGGTCCAGGCGCACGAAGTTGTGGGCGCCCTGCCAGTGGTACTCCTCGTCACCCAGGAGGTCGGTGACCGTGAAGCCGCGGTCCGTCTGAATCCCGAGCCTTGCCAGATCGAGATGGACCATCGTCTCCCGGGCATTCCAGGGGTCCAGGTTGACGACGGTGAGGATCACGTCGGTCATGTCGGGGGTGGACTTGGAGTAGCAGATGATGCGCTCGTCATCGCTCCAGTGGAAGTCGAGCCGCCGAAGTTGGCGCAGGCTGGCATGCTGGCGGCGGATCTGGTTGATCCGGGTGATCAGGGGACGGAGGCTGTGCGGGGCGGCGAAGTCGCGGGGCCGAAGCTGATACTTCTCTGAGTCCAGGTACTCCTCGCTGCCCGGGTGGATCGCCTCCGCCTCGGCGAGTTCGAATCCGCTGTACACACCGTAGCTGGCCCCCAGAGTGGCCGCCAGCAGCAGCCGGTAGCGGAACGCCGCCGGGCCGCCTCGTTGCAGCTCCTCGGTGAGAATGTCGGGGGTGTTGACGAAGAGGTTCGGACGCAGGTAGTCCACGGTCTCGCGACTCAGTTCCGTCAGGTAGGCGGTCAACTCGCCCTTGCTGGTCCGCCAGGTGAAATAGGTGTAGGACTGGGAGAACCCGAGCTTGCCCAGCTCCCTCATCATCGCGGGTCGGGTGAAGGCCTCCGCCAAGAGCACCACCTCTGGGTGTTCCTGGTGCAGCCGCTGGGCCACCCAGGCCCAGAAGGGAACCGGCTTGGTGTGGGGATTGTCAACCCGAAAGATGCGCACTCCCTGGGTGATCCAGTACTCCAGGATCTGGTAGCAGGCCTCCCACAGCCCCCGCCAGTCCCGGCAGGAGAAGTCCAGGGGGTAGATGTCGTCGTATCGCTTGGGGGGGTTCTCGGCGGCGCGGATCGTGCCGTCGGGCCGATGGGCGAACCACCCGGGGTGCTCGGTGACCCATGGATGGTCTGGCGAGCATTGCAGGGCGTAGTCGAGGGCGATCTCCAGGCCGAGCGCGTCCGCGGCGCTCAGCAGATGGCGGAAGTCCTCGATCGACCCCAGCTCCGGATGCACAGCGGTGTGACCCCCCTCTTTCGACCCTATCGCCCAGGGGCTGCCGGGATCTCCGCTGCCGGCGGTGGGAGAGTTGTTCCGTCCCCGGCGGCCGGTCACGCCAATGGGATGGATCGGGGGCAGGTACACCACGTCGAAGCCCATGGCAGCGATCTCGGGGAGGGTCTCCGCCGTCGCCGCCAAGGTTCCCGACCGAGTGCCGTCTGTGCCCTGCGACCGGGGGAAGAGCTCGTACCAGGCGCCGTGGAGCGCCCGCTCCCGCTCCACCCAGACCGGGAGCGGCTGGCTCCGGGCGATCCCCTGAGTGGGTACGGCGTCGGCAAGGGTAGCTGCCAGCTGGTCGCCCGTGAGAAACAGCAGCTGCCGGTCGGCTGGGGCCTGCCGCTGCCGTCGCGCCTCCTCGGCCAGCCGCACCCGCCGGGCGGCGGGGAGTCTCCGCAGGAGGCGCCGCAGGAGGTCCCAGCCGGACTCCAGCTCTGGCAGGGGGTCCACACCCACCTCCATGCGGCGAAGGACGTCACTCCTCCAGGTGCCGAAGGGGTCTTCCCAGGCCTCGACCAAGAACTCGCCCTGGCCGAGTCGGGTAAAGGTGATGGTGCCGTACCAGAAGTCGTCGTACCCAGCCGACAGGGCGGCCGCACTCCACCGCTGGTTGCCCGGTCCGGGCTGATGCCACCTGACCCGAGCTCGGAGCTGGGGGCGGCCGTCGCTGAAGATGCGGGCGGAGATTGGAACGGTCTCACCGACGGTGGCCTTGGCCGGCCTGCGACCGCAGTCGACCATGGGCGTGATCTCGGCCAGCTGCACCCGACGAACTCTGGCGGGAAGTGGGATGGCCGAGCGGGGGGAGGAGCTGATTGCCACTGGGGCCAAGCTTCCCAAATTCGCCCCGGCCCGTGCCGGCCATGAGTGTGCTGCCGGCGCAGCCCGGCGCACCGCGGAAGCCGGAGTGCCAAGGTCGCCGGCCAAGCGGCCCCGCCAAAACATCCGCCGCGGCCACGGCCGTGTCCGAGCCGGTGGGCTGGGCGGGAGGCGGGGACGGCCAGCCAAGAGCCGGGGCTGGCGTCAGCCCGGAACGCCGCCGCAGGCCACTATCTCAGGCGAGGGATAGGAAGAGGCGCTCGAGCTCTGCCTCCTGGCTGGCGGTGTCGGCCGCGTCTCCCTCCGCCTCCAGACACTGCCGCAGCCCCCCGGCCACGATCCTGAATCCGGCTCGATCCAGCGCCCTGGACGCGGCCGCCAGCTGGGTCACCACCTCAGCGCAGTCGCGGCCAGCTTCGATCATGGAGATGACTCCGGCCAGCTGCCCGTGGGCCCGTCGCAGGCGTCGGGTCACCTCGGCGGCGTCGGTTTGCGTCAGTTGCATGGTGCTCGTTCTCCCTCTCGCTCGGCTGGGTCGAAGGCCCGGAGCTTCCCGCCACCCAACCCGACCGGGAACAAGACTCGTCGTGTGGACCGGGTAATAG
>JAKABA010000084.1 GCA_021802115.1 bacterium
CACGGCCACCAGGAGGGTGGCGCCAACTCCCAGAACCCGCTCGCGCCAGCGCCGGTCATCCCAGCAGAGCAGAACGTACCCGGGCAGGAAGAACCAGGCGAGTTCATTGCTGCCCAGCGCCAGTCCCAGGCAGATGGCGGAGACCCAGGGACGCCTGATGAAGACGACGGTCAGCGCCAGCAGCACATAGGCCAGGGCCTCCGCGTTTCCGTTGGCGGCGAAATTCACGGCGGACCCATTCAGGAAATAGCTCAACAGCAGCAGGCCGCCGGCCGCGGGCCAGAGCGGGCCGGCCACCACCATCAGCACCACCAGCAGAACCCCGATCGGCAGCAGCATCCAGATGGCCCTGCTCGGTGCCGGATCCCGGGCCACCGGGACCACCGCCAACGGGTCAAGGGGGGGCTTGCCGAGCGGGGAGAAGAGCCGCTGACCGCCGTGATCAGGGCTGTCGGCCGCGGCCAGGATCTGCGCCTGCGAGGGGTAGACCTTGACCGCCGCCAGCGGCCCCGCCCGGTAGGGGGTCGCCAGCAGGGGGGAGAGTCTCAGGCTGAGGAGGCAGGGGATCTCGTCCACCCGATAGGGATCGCCCCCGGATGAGATCGCCCGCGCCCCGCACACCGCCATGGCATTGGCATCGTCGATGAGCAGGTGGTTGTCCGCCACCGCGCGGCCGATGCTCAGGCCCACGACCACCATCGCCAGCAGTCCGAGCAGGGGACTCGACCAGAGCAGGCGGTGGGTTCGCAACCTCCTCAGCCATCCGGGCAGCGGTCGACGCAGGGCGAGCGCCACCAGCAAGCAAAAGCAGCCGAAGGCCAGGTACTGGATGACCAGGTTGGCGAGCAGCGCCGGCCGGCCGGGAACCCGCACGGCCAGCCACATCCAGTTGGAGAACTTGAAGGCCCCGTAGGCGAGGACCAGCAGCCCGATCCGGTCCGCCAGCTCCCCGCTGGGCTGCCAGACCGGTCTCATCCATCTCCCAAGGGCTCGTGCAGTCCTCAACGCTGCCATTTTGGGCACTGCCGCTGTCCGAGTGGGTCATGAACGGACGGGCACAACCCGGCAGCGGCGACCGAGTCTGGGATTGGCCCCGGCGATGACGATGTCGGCGGACCGGAAGTCCGACTGCACGACCTCCTGCCGCTCCAGTCGTGGCACCTCCAGGAGTCCTCGGGTCGCAGGCGGTGCGCAGCTCGTCCACCTGCGCCGTTCACCGATAGAATCCACAGCCGACCCAGAGAGCGGGCTTGGCATCTGCTGGCCAAGGACTGAGCCACGGGCCGGACGCGAGCGATTGAGCGATCGGGGGGGAGAGTGGCGAATGTGACAGGCGGGAGCAGGTTCGGGTGATCGCGCGGCAGAGCGTCCGCCGGCAAAGGCGGCTGGGTCGACGAGACGGCGATGTGAGCTCGCCTCGGCGGGCGGCGACTGCCGTGCGGTGCTGGAGGTGAGCCGCGCCGAGCGCCTCCAGTCCCTCCGCTCGGCGCGGGATCTCATCGACCTGGACTATGCCGAACCGATCGACCTCGATCGGATGGCGGCCGCGGCGGGCGTGTCCAAGTTCCACTTCTCGCGGGCTTTCAAGGCCGTCTACGGCGAGACGCCGGTCCGCTTCCTCACTCGCCGCCGCGTCGAGCGGGCGAAGGACCTGTTGCGCACCTCCAACCTGACGGTAACCGAGGTCTGCATGCTCGTCGGCTACTCGAGCGTGGGCTCCTTCAGTAGCCGGTTCTCCGAGCTCGTCGGCATGTCGCCCAGCACCTTCCAGCGGGCCTCGGCCACCGGCGGCGGACCGCCGCCTGTCCCGGGCTGCTTCCTCATGGATTGGAGCCGTCCGCGCCCGGCGGTGGTCGGGCCTGAAAAGCGCAATCCGGAAGAAGCTTGATACGCCAGGGCCAGCCTACGATGGGGCGGAACATCACCGCCGCACGCAGGAGCATGACCACCGTGATCAGATTTGTCTCGCACGCCACCGTCTACGTGCTCGATCAGGATTCGGCCAAGGCGTTCTACACCGAGAAGCTCGGCTTCGAAGTGCGCTTCGACGTCACCATGGGGGAGCAGTTCGAGGGCGCCGGTGCCGGGTTCCGTTGGCTCACGGTCGGCGCCAAGGAGCAGCCCGACCTACAGCTCATCCTCTCCGCCTGTGACATGGGTCGCTCTCCCGAGGCGGCGGCCCAGCTGCGCGACCTCGTGGCCAGCGGTGCTATGGGCGTGGGGGTGATGGTCACCGACGACTGCCGTCGCACCTACACCGAGCTCCGCGCCAAGGGCGTGACGTTCCTGTCCGAGCCAGCCGAACGGCCGTATGGCATCGAAGCCACGCTGCGCGACGACTCGGGCAACCACATCAGTCTGACCCAGCCGTTTGCATTCGAGACACCCGCGGGCTGAAGCCGACACGGCCGGGAACGTGAGGGCGGCGGCCTGCGAGAGCCACCTTCTCCGCCATGTGGCCGCTGCCGGCTTGGCCCCAACCAGTCCGTCCCGGCCATGAACGAGGGATCCCCGGCCCGACCTACCCAACCGGCAGCTTTCGCCCACAGCAGAGGACCCAACCGGCCGACCGGGACTCCCCGGACGACCAGGCTGGTCCCTCGATGCGGGTCCGGGGACATGATCGGGCGGCGAGCTGACATCTCTTCTTTTGTTCTTTGAGACCATCTCCCGGCGGGCGAGCGGCGGTCCCTAACGCCGGCGCTCCGCTCGCCCTGCCATCTCAAACCTCGCCAGCAGATCCGAACCAAATGCACTCGGCTGCGGGTCGCCTTCTCGGATGCGGTACGTGCGCCGACCATCGGCCAGCCGCTCCGCGATCAGGTGGAGCACGGGAGCAGACGGGGTTCCCCGGAGGGCGGTCGCGAGGGTGAAGAAGTGGGTCACCAGGACTACCGTCACCCCCTCCTCGGTCAGTGCGGAGATCACCTGCTTGGCGATTTCTGACCCCTCACGCTCGTTGGTACCGCTCAAGGGCTCATTCAAGAGGAGCATGGCTCCCTGGTTCAGCCTGCTCACGGTCTCGGCCAGCCTGGCCAGATCGGCGTCCAGGCGGCCGGTGTCCCGCTCAGCCTCCTCGCCGCGGACGAAGTGGGTCTGCAGGGAGGTGGTCACCGGTGCGGTGAACGATTCGGCAGCCACGAACATTCCCGCCTGCAGCATCAGCTGGGCCAGACCCAGGCTCCGCAGGAAGGTCGATTTCCCGCCGGAGTTGGCCCCGGTCACAACCAGCAGACGACATCCGGCGGCGTCCAGATCGTTGCCGACCACGGGAGAGGGAGCTCTCAGGGCCAGGCCCGCGTCCACCAGCGCGCGAAAGCGGAGGCCAGGCTCCTCCGGCGGGAGCGGTTCCGGCCAGCAGAGCGAGGTGCCGGCCCGGCGGAGGGCGTGGTGCAGGTTGCGGCAGCTGAGGTAGAAGCCCACCTCGAAGCGGAGGGTGGAGAAGAAGTCGAGCACGTGGTCCGCGGCCTGGGCCACGGCCTCGACTCCGGAGTTGATCCCGCGGTCCACCAGATCAGCCAGAGCCTGCAGCCCGGCATCGTCGCGCGGCGCTATCTGGAACGAGTACTGGGAACGCTCGCCCAGGCCCAGACGCTCCGCCCAGCCCGGCCGGGTGGCGGAGGGCATCCGCAGCACCAGCTCGCTGCCCTGGTTCCCGGGCCCCAGCCGCGCGCTGATCGACTGGGCCTCGCTGAGCCGGTGCAGCCCCTGAAGGCATGAGTCGAGTCCGGCCAGATAGGCGTCGTCCAGATCGCTGCGCACGGCCGACACCAGCGCCCTTACGCCGGATGAGGGGAGCGCGGCCATGCCGTCCTCGACCACCAGGCGCAGGCGGTGAAGCAGCGGCAGCAGCAGATCCAGGGACTGGGTGGCCCGCCGGAGCGCGTGGGCCGGTCGTCGGCTGGCCAGTCCCCAGATGCGCCGGTCGCCTTCGATCGCCGTCACCGCCAGGGAGTAGAGCTCTTCAAAGCTCTTCTCGTCCGCCAAGCAGTCGCGCAGCACACCTTGCCGGTGGCGGATGAACCCCTCGCTGGTCAGGCTGTGCAAGGTGACCCGCCGAGCCACATCCAGCAGGAAGGGGTCCCCCTGCGCCATGGCCTTCCAGATGCCGTCCAGACCCAGATCGCCCTCCAGCTCGGGCGACCCGGCGGGAGGCTCCGCGGCGGGATCCAGCCCTCGGTCCGGGTAGAGCAGATGGGCCTTCAGCACCGCTGTGACCGCTTCAACTGCGCGTACGTCAATCCGTGGCGCTCAGCCAGCGCCATCGCGTAGGCCAGCCCGTCAGCCCGCTGGCGCACCACCCGGAACGTCCTCTGGGCCGGGTCGCGAGGATCCACCTGGCTCACCATGCTGACGGTCGCCTGGTTGAGAGAGGCGAGCTCCTCGATGAAGGTCACGTACACCCCGCGAACCCCTCGAGCGATCAGGCGCTCGACCAGGGCCCGCCCCAACCGGCGCCCGTCCTCCAGGCTCGCCGAGCCAAAGGTCTCGTTGAGGATGACGACCGACCGCGCGCTCGCCCGCGCCAGGATCTGCTCCACCCTGGCCAGGTCGTCCTCCAGGCGCCCGCGCAGATCCTCCAGCCTCTCCTGTCGTTCGAAGTGGGTGAGCAGCTTGTCACAGAGCAGCAGGTGGGCCTCACGACCGGGCACCGGACAGCCCAGACCGGCCAGGTGGTGAACCTGGCCGAAGGTGCGCGCGAGAGTGGTCTTGCCGCCCTGGTTGGGCCCGGACACCACCAGAAGACGCTCCTCACCCGCAAGCTCAAAGTCGTTGGGGACCACCTGCTGCCCCTGCTGAGCGAGCCGGGCCGCCAACCCCAGATCGAAGCCCCCCGACACCCTCTCCGAACCGGGGTCGACTTCCACTTCGGGATAACAGAATTCGAGTCCGGCCCTTCGCAGCGGTTCGATGAACTCTCGGTACGAGAGATAGAACTGCAGCTCGCGCTCGACCGCCAGGACGGTGGGGTCCGCGAAGCCTCGGTGGCCGCTCCAGAACCGCTGCAGCTCTGCGAACGGTTCTGGGAAGAGGCGTGCCACCAGCTCCAGGATCCGTTCTTCGACGAGGCTCAGCCCATGGGGGACCCGGAGCTGAAACAGATGCCTGCGAGCCTCTCCCTGCTGGAAGCGGGCGAACATCGTCCGCAGCTCCTCCCCGTAGTCCGCCTCGCCCAGGTACCTGCGAACCGTGACCCGCGCCCCCACCACCTCCACCAGGTACCGGACCTGGTCAAGCTGCTCCCGGACCGCGGCTGCGTCCCGGGCGAGGCCTGAGAACTCTGGGGAGGTAGTCAGCGCGCCCACGAAGTCTCGCCACCGGCGCAGTCCGGCCGACTCAAGCTCCAAGGTCTCGAGCTGGCCGGACAGTTCGCGCAGGGAGCGGCAGTAGATTTCCGCCGCCTCGAGGAACCAGGCCCCCTGCTGTGGGGGGTGACGCCGCTCGCCGATCCGGCCGAGCACCTCCCGGTACCTGCGCATGGAGTGGCAGAACCCGACCACCACATCCGAGGTCCGCTCATCATCCAGATCCCGAAAGATGGCCTGCCGGTAGCGCACGGTGGTCACGCTGGTGACACGGGTCAGGAAGAGGGGGGCCAGCTCCCAGGCCTCCCGGCCCTTGGTCAGCCCGTCGACAAGCTGGCTCAGACCAAGGTCGCCAAGGGTGTCGGCGTCGGACTCCAGATGGCCGGGGTCGGCCGCCCCCGACAGGTCCTGAAGCAGGCTCAGGACCGGCTGGCCGCGGTCGTCCAGACGAGCCACACCGGCCACTTCGCCATCCCCCTCCGCCGTCTCCGTCCTCAGCACCGCCCACCACCGGGTGTGGCTGCTGAGATGGTCCGGACCTCTTCAAGCATGCCGGCCTCCGAACTGCGCCTCCAAACTGAGATCAGTAGAAGCTATTAGCCGGTCACGGCGGCATACGCGGGCCTCATCGCGCTGGGCATCGATTGTCTCACGGTGCCGCCTCCACCGCCGCGCAACCGCAAGGCGGGTCGCGCCGGCGCCACGAAGAGGAGCGACCGAGATAATGGGGAGGTGGCCGTCGACCCCTTGGTTTACACGGACCGGTGGCCGGTCCGCCAGTATGAGGTGGACAGTTACGGCCACGTGAACAACGCCGTGTACCTCAACTGGGCGGAGGAGATGGCGGCCCGGCACGCTGAGCGCAGCGGGTTCGGGACCGCCTGGGCCAGCGCCCACGGCGGCACCTGGGTGATCCGCCGCCACGAGGTCGACTACCACCTGCCCGCCAAATACGGGGACGAGCTGCGGCTGACCGTACGCGTCGAGGCGGTCCGTGGCTCCCGCGGCCAGCGGCGCACCACCATCGCCCGGGCAGCCGATTCGAGACTGCTGGCCGAGATCTTCACCGAGTGGGTTTGGGTGCGCCTCCGCGATGGCCGGCCCGCGCCCGTCCCCGAAGAACTGGTGAGGCTAGCCGCCGACGCCACCGAGGCGACACTCCAGCGCCGAAGCTTGAAGCGCCCCCGGTAGAGCTGCTCGATCCTCAGATCGCTTATAGTCGGTCTCCCTTGTAGAGACAGCTCCGACCTCGATTCGGTTCCGCGTTGGGCGGATCAAGTGGCCTTGGAGCCGCCGAATCGAGCTGCCTTTGATGCGCGGCCGCGACCGCCGACAGCAGCTGGGAGCTTTCGTCATGCAAGGAAGCGCGTTCGGGGCGCCGCGCGCCCGTCAAGATCTTCGCCGTCTCTACATGGTCGCCTTCGCCATCTCGGCGGCGGGCACGGTTGCCGAGGTGAACCTGATCTTGCGCCTCACCTACGCCACCGGCTCGGGCTGGGTCGTGGCCGGCCTGTGGCTGACCGTAACGGTGCCAGCGATCGCCCTCTCACCCTGGGCGGGATTGGTCATAGACCGGGTGGAGACTGTCCTCGTCCTCCGTGCGGTCACGGGGCTGGAGGCCATGCTGGACGCCCTGCTGGCGATCGCTCCCAGCGTGGGCTGGGTGCTCGGTCTCAGCTGTGTCCTGGGCGTGACCGCTTCCGTGGGTGCCTCCGGCGTCTATGCGGTCTTGGACGCAATCCCGACACCGGCCTCGCAGTCCCGGCGCTCCAACCCGCTCTCCCTGGTGCAGGCCGCCACCTGGGCGGGCGCCACCCTGGGTCCCCTGCTGGGAGCCGCGCTCGCAGCCGTGTGGCAGACCCGGCTTCCCCTTCTCGGCGCAGCTCTGGTGACCGCCGCGAGTTCGGTTGCCCTGGGAGGGCTCAAGTCGAGGCGGCCGCCCGACGCAACCACCTCGGGCCGCGCGGCAAGTTGGAGCGGCTTCGCGCTTCTGGTCAGGGACCGGTCCATCCGCTTCATCCTGGCTCCGGTCGCCCTGGTGATCGTGGCCGTCAACCTGGGGGTGGTGGTGGATGTCTTCCTCGCCACCCACGTGCTGGCCGCCGGCTCGCTGGGCTACGGGGCGCTGGTCGCCGCTTGGGGCGCCGGCATGGTCGGCGGAACTCTGGTGTCCGGGCGACTGAGCGGATGGGCGCACTGGCAGCTGATCGGGGCCGGAGCCCTCCTGGCCGGGTCTGGCCTCGCCCTGGCCGGGCTCAGCCCGGAGATCGTCGCCGCGACAGTCGCCTATGCCGCGGGCGGCTTCGGCAACGGCCTGGAGGCGGCGGCCGTTCGCCTGCTGCTCCAGCGGAGAGCTGGCTCAGCAGGTCAGGGCCGCGCCTTCGCCGCCTACCTCGCCTTTGGGAGAACCGCCGCCATCGGCGGGACCGTCGCCGGGGGCATCATGCTGCAGCCGCTGGGGCCGCGCCACGCTCTGGAGCTGGGCGGAGCGCTCTCAGCGCTCGCCGGAGTGGTGCTCGCGGTCCTAGGCGCAGGGGGGGCGCTCTATGAGGAGTTGGAGTGAGCGACCGCTGCGCGCGGACCCAGGCCGCCGCTGCGGTAGCCGGCCGGAAGCTGGCAGGACACACTCAATCGCCTCTCCCGACGTTCCGCCGCCAACCATGCGGCTTGAACAGTAGGCAGGTCACGAACTCACGCCGCGGCCCATTAGGCCCGGTCGGCCTCCGAGGTCAGGCGCCGATCACCAGGCGTACGCCTCGGGCGCCTCGCCCCCGGGTCCCGGGAAGATGAGGTCCAGCTGGCCCCGCACCTCATCAGAAAGCTGGATCTCCAGAGCTCGCAGCGCCCCCCTGAACTGGTCGATCGTGCGTGGCCCGATGATCGGGGCGGTCACCCCCGGCTGGTGCAGGAGCCAGGCCAGCGCCACGTCGGCCGGTTGCTCGCCCAGCTGGCGGCAGAGGTTCTCATAAGCCTCGAGCTGAGAGCGGTGCTGCTCAACCCTCTCGACATTGTGGGGATCGGCGCGCCGCCCCCCCTGCTGCCCCTCCAGGGCGCCTCCGAGAATGCCGGAGGCGAGCGGGCTCCAGGGGATCACCCCCACGCCGTACTCGCGGCACGCCGGCAACACCTCCAACTCGATTTGCCGGGCGAGCAGGTTGTAGAGCGACTGTTCGCTGACCAGCCCCAGATAGTGGCGCGCCCGCGCCTGCTCCTGGGCGCGCGCTATGTGCCATCCGGCGAAGTTGGAAGACCCCGCGTAGATTATCTTGCCCTGCTGCCGGAGCACCTCGAACGCCTCCCAGATCTCGTCCCAGGGGGTGCCGCGGTCGATGTGATGCATCTGGTAGAGGTCGATGTGGTCGGTCCGCATCCGCTGCAACGAGGCATCACAGGCCGCCCGGATGTGGCGGGCGGAGAGCAGGCCGTCGTTGGGCCAGTCCGACTTGCTCGCGTAGAGCTTGGTCGCGATCACCACCTTCTCCCGCCGGCCTCCCCCCTTGGCAAACCAGCTGCCCAGGATCTCCTCGGTGAGACCCCAGCGGACCGCGCGGCCGTAGGCGTTGGCCGTGTCGAAGAAGTTGATCCCGAGCTCCAGAGCGTGGTCCATGATCTGGTGGGCGTCCTCCTCGGTCGTCCTTTGGCCGAAGTTCATGGTGCCCAGGCAGAGCCGGCTGACGCGCAGGCCGGAGCGGCCGAGATGAACGTAGTCCATAGAGTTTCTCCAGAGCCGAGTGGCAGCTGCGTAAAGAAGACGCGCGCTAAGTCCCCGCCCCATTATCCGGTCCACCCATCCAACGACCCTGGCTGCGAGTTGCGCTCTCCGCGGCGCGAGCGGGTGTTCGAACTAGGGCCGCGACCGGCGCGGGTCCGGGTGGCCAGCACCTCCAGGGTGCGCTCAGGCCCGGGGCAGCCCATACTCGAGCCATGAGGTATCTGGAGCTGGACGACGCGAAGCTGTCGGTGGTGGGCCTTGGCTGCTGGCAGTTCGGCGAGCCTGGCTGGGGATACGGCCGGGAGTTCGGGCCCAAGGATTCCATGGCCATCATCCGCAGGGCTCTCGAACTGGGCGTGACGGTGCTGGACACGGCCGAGCTCTACGGCTCCGGCGCCAGCGAGAGCCTGGTGGGAACCGCCATCCGGGACTGGGACCGGCCGCTGTTCGTGGCCTCCAAGTTCCTGCCTCTCTTGCCGGTGCCGAGCGTGATGCTGTCCCACTGCCGGCGCAGCCTGGAGCGGCTGGACCGCCCTTCGCTGGACCTCTACCAGCTGCACTTCCCCAACCCGGTGATACCCCTGAGGGCGCAGATGGCCGGACTCCGTGGGGTCCTTCGCGAGGGCCTGAGCCGCCACGTGGGGGTGAGCAACTTCTCCCTGTCGCGATGGCGGCGCGCCGAGCGTCTGCTGGGCGCTCCGATCATCTCCAACCAGGTGCGCTACAACCTCCTCCAGCGCAAGCCGGAGCGGGGACTGGTCGACTTCGCCCAGCGGACCAGCCACCTCATCATCGCCTACAGCCCGCTGGCGCAGGGAGCTCTGAGCGGGCGATATCGCAGCGGCCAGGTGCCCGGGGGTACGCGACGGACCAACCCTTTGTTCACCGATGAGGGGTTGGCGGCGGCTGAGCCGGTGCTGGAGACGCTGCGGGAGGTGGCGGCTGGCCACGGTGCCACCCCTGCGCAGGTGGCGCTCGCCTACCTCATCGCCCAGCCACGGGTGCTGGTGATCCCGGGGGCGAAGTCGATCGCCCAGCTGGAGTCCAATGTGGCGGCCGCTGAGATCCAGCTCACCCAGGACGAGCTCCTCGCCCTCAGGCGATCGGCGGACCTCTTCCAGATGTCGAAGCGCCGCACCGCTGCCCAGATGGTGGGCGGCCTGGTGCGCCGGGGCGGGCCCACAGCAGCCTGACCGGCGCCCCGGCGGTGACGACTTGTTCACCCGCCGTCGCACGGCTGCGATCTGAGATTGGCGGAAGCTGGCGCACGATTGCCGGCGGAGGTTCGCACCTCGGTCCTTCACAGCCCAGATTTGGAGACGCGTCCATCAAGCCAGGCATCCCCGGCGCGCCCAGCTCCGCCCGCGGCGACCTGGCGCTGTCGCCCCCCGCAGACCTGCTTCCCCTGGTGCGCTGGACCTTCCTGGGGATGTCGCTGCTGGCGTTGACGGTCGCCCTGCTGGTGGCGGCCCTGCTGCCGCAGCCGGAACCCTACCGCTTGCTGCTGAGCGCCGGCGGTGGAGCCTGGCTCGGCGTCGCCTGGGTGGCGGCCTACCGGCTGGGCCACTTCCACCCGGTCATGGAGCTGCTCAGCCTGGCGGCCCTCTTCCTGGTCGTCCAGGGCCTGGGAGATCCCATCTACGCCCTCGGGATGCTGGGGACCGGCGCGACCATGCGGTCGCTCTACGCGACCCGCCGGAGTGCCGCCCTGGTGGTGGTCGGGTACTCCCTGCCCTATCTTTCCGCCGTCTTGGTCGCCCACCTGGAATCACGGGGCGCCCCGCTGGCGTTGCCGATCGTGCTCGGGGAAGCCGGCCTGGTCCTGGCGGTCGCGGTGGGTCAGCTCCTCCGGGCGGCGGTCGATCGCCACCTGGCCGTGCTGGGCCGCGCCCAGCAACTGGGAGGGGCCGGCTTGCGCCTTTCGGCCTGCCCGACTCCCGACGCGATCGTGCGCACGATGGTGCGCGCCGCCCAGGAGTTGGCGGGTGGGGGCGGCTCCCTGCAGGTGGCGGTGGCGCGCCTGTCGGGGTCGCGCCTGACCGTGTGTCTCCCGGCCGCACCCGGGGAACAGCCGCCGCCGGAGCTGCCCCTCGAGCCGTCGTCGATCCCGGACCCCGTCCTCAAGGTGCTGCTGGGCAATGCCGCCCCGGATGGACAGCGGTCGTCATTCCCGCAGCTTCGTACGCTGCTGCGCTTCTCCCCCGCCAACGACCACCTGATGGTGGTCCCCTTCAGCCCCTCGGGAGAGGGGCGCGGCTCGCTGGTGGTGGCCAGCGCCGCGCCCCTGGAGACCGACCTGGCCGAGGCCTACCGGATCCTGGTGACGCAGGCCTGGATGGCACTGGCACGCTGCGAGCTGAGCCAGAGCATAAGCCAGAGCGAGGCGCGCTTCCGCGGCCTGGTGCAGAACTCCACCGACCTGGTGATCGCGGTGGGAGAGGGGGGCCAGATAAGTTACGTGAGCCCCTCGGTGGAGGCCTTCCTGGGGCGGCCCCTGCGGTCCCTCGCCCTGGACGGCGAGAGCGACACCATCCACCCGCAGGACCTGCGACGCTTCCGATCCGCAGTCCAGGAGGTGGCGCTGCACACCGACACCGGCCCCATGCCGGACCTGAGGATCCGACGCGCGGGCGGTGATTGGCGGCTGCTGGAGGTGCAGGCGACCAATCTCACCCAGGACCCGGACGTGCGCGCGATCGTGCTCACGGCCCGCGATGTCACCGAGCGCAAGGCGCTGGAGGAGAAGCTGCGCCATCAGGCTCTTCACGATCCTCTGACCGGGCTGGCCAACCGGCTCTTGCTGCGTGACCGCATAGAGCACGCGCTGCACGCGCGCCGCAGCCGCCTTCCCCTCGGGCTGCTGGTCCTGGACCTGGACGACTTCAAGAACATCAACGACAGCTACGGCCACGCGGCGGGCGACGAGGCGCTGCTGGAGGTCACCCGGCTGGTCAAGCTGTGCCTGCGTCCAGGGGACACCTTCGCTCGCCTTGGCGGCGACGAGTTCGCCATCTTGCTGGAGGAGCTTCCAGATTCCAGTCGGGCCCAGGTGGTCGCAGAGCGTATCGGGGCGGTCTTGCAGGCGCCCGTGAAGCTGCCCAACCGGGAGGAGGTCCGGGTGACCGCCAGCATCGGGGTCGTGACCTGCGAGGAGGCGGGGGACCCGGATGTGCTGCTCCGCAACGCCGACATCGCCCTCTATGCCGCCAAGGAGGAGGGCAAGGGACGCAACGTCCTCTTCGAAGACTTCTTGCACGAGCGGGCGATGCAGCGGATGCACGTGGAGAGCGGACTGCGCCGAGCGCTCGAACGTGACGAGCTGCGCCTGCACTATCAGCCGATCGTGGCCGGCGGCGGACGCCTCCTGGTGGGAATGGAGGCACTGCTGCGTTGGGACGACCCCCAAGAGGGCCTGATCCTCCCCGATGCCTTCGTCTCGGTGGCGGAGGCGACGGGGTTGATCGTCCCCCTGGGAAGGTGGGTCCTGAGCGAGGCTTGTCGGCAGATCCACCGCTGGAACCTGGCCCTGCACGAGGGGGATGCGCTGACGATGGCGGTCAACCTGTCGGCCCGCCAGCTGCAGGAGGAGTCCTTGGTCGCGGACGTGGAGGTGGCCCTGGCGAGCGCGGGGATCTCGCCCAGCCAGCTGGTCCTGGAGGTGACCGAGAGCACCATCGCCACCAATCCCGCCGAGGCGATCGCCCGGTTGATGAGCCTTCGCAAGCTGGGGGTGCGGGTGGCGATCGACGACTTCGGTACCGGTCACTCGTCACTGGCCCAGCTGCAGCTGCTGCCGGTCGACGCGATCAAGGTGGACCAGTCGTTCGTGCGCGGTCTGGTCGACGACCCCACCGCCGCCGCGGTCGTGCAGAGCGTGGTCGACCTGGGCCGGGCGCTGAAGCTGGAGGTGATCGTGGAGGGGGTGGAGACGAAGCAGCAGGCGCAGATGCTCGGGGAACTCTGCCCTGAGGCTCTGCTCCAGGGACATTACTTCTCGACCGCGCTCGCCTCCGCCGATCTGGAGCGCTGGGCCCTGGCGCCCAGGCGCACCGCGGTGTCGCGGAGGAGACGGCCCAAAGCCCAGTCCAAGGTGGTGGTGGGCTCCAGCTTGGGGTAGGGCGTGGCCGGGGGACGGAAGGGACCCGAAGGACGGAGAAGGGCGGCTGGGCCGCCGAGATCAAGTCGGCCACGACCCGAGCTGCGCGACCAGGTGGTCGAGCGTGCCTCCTGCCAGAACCCGAGGGCTTGGGAGAGCAGATGCCATGGCGGTTGCCGCGGGGCTGGCGACGCTCGTCGCACGCCGAGGCTGGGAACGGGAGCGGCCGGCCCCGGCCTGGCTCCTGCTGCCGCGTCGACAGGTCTCACGACGCGCGGCCAATCGACTCCCGCCTCAGTCGAGCTCGCCGAGCGCCCAGTGCTCGATCCGCTTGCGAAACAGGACCAAGGACGCGATCGCCGCGACCGCCACCAGGACCGCCAGCACCTCCGCCGCGGTGCCGATGGCACCGCTCAGGTGCCGGTAGGCACGGCCCAGCTCGAATCCGAGGAGGCCGTAGGCGGTCGCCCAGGCCATCCCCCCCAGCGCATTGAAGATCAGGTAGGTGCGGTAGGGCATCTCCCCGGCGCCTGCGAGGATGGCGCCGAAGGTGCGCAGCAGGGAGATGAATCGGGCCACGAAGACGGCCAGCGCCCCGCGCCGCTTGAAGAAGCGGTCGATCAGCAGCAGGCGCCGGTGATCCAGCCCCACCCGGCCCCCCCATCGCTCCAGGACCCCTCGGCCCAGAGACCTGCCCACCCCATAGCCGAAGTTGTCTCCCATGATCGCTCCCAGCGCCGCCAGCCCGATCACCAGAGGAAGGCTGAGCCTGCCGGTCTCGGCGGAGTAGACCGCCGCCAGGATCAGGGTGGTCTCGCCTGGGAACGGGACTCCGGTGCTCTCCACCAGCGGCGCCACCACCACGGCGACGTAGCCGTAGGTTTGGATGAGGTGGCTGGGGGAGAGATTCAAGACCGGCCGGGGAGCTGGTCGAAGAGGGAGGGCGACGAGGCCAGAGGAGGGTACGCCAGCCCCAAGAGCTCGGCCATCTGCAACCCGTTCACGACCGCGTAGTTGGCGCGATTGTTGTTGAAGAGCAGGTGCACCTCCTCCACCTGCTCGGCGAGCTCAGCGACGCGGCCGAGCCACTCACGCAGCTCCTCCTTGGAGTAGAGGTAGTCGAAGCGGTCCCCCGAGGTGGGGCCGGTGCGGTACCAGGTGTTCCGATTGCGGCCGTGGAAACGTATCACCGTCAGGCGCGGATCGGTGACCTCGGCCAGCACCGGGAACGACCCGGTGCCGAGCTGGGGCTCGTCCACCACGCACAGGGACAGTTGGGCCTCCCGGAGGAGCTCCAGCAGTTCCTCCACCACCCCCTCGCCAGCCCAGCTGCGATGACGGAACTCCACCACCACCGGATCCTCGGGATGGCGATCACGCAGCCGGGCCAGCCGATTCATGTTCTCGGGACCGGCGGCGAACCAGGGCGGGAACTGGTAGTGCACCGCACGCAGCTTGCCGGCCTCGCGGACCGGCTCCAGGCAGGCCACGAAGGCCCTCTCCTCAGCCGGGGTTGGCTCTCGAGCGGCCCCCTGCTCGCGCTCATGGTAGGTCAGTGCCCGGTGAGCCTTGAAATTGAACCGGAAGTCAGCTGGCACCGCGCCCGCCCAGGCGGCCGTCCGCGCAGGCGGGGGGATCGCGTAGTAGCTGCTGTCCACCTCGACCAGGGGGAAGAATCTGGCGTAGTAGGCCAGCCGGTCGCGGGCGGCCAGCCCGGCCGGGTAGAAGTCGCGGTGGTCGCTCCAGTTGCAGGTCCCGACCCGGACCTCGGCGGACATGGCGACATGTTCGCAGCTGCGTGCACCCGAGCCGAAGATCCATTAGCTTATGACCCATGAGGAAGCTGTCCCCGACCCAGGTCGAGTTTCTGCGTCGCCGCCAGTTCGCGCACGTCGCCACGGTCAACGCCGATGGCAGCCCCCAGGTGACCGCCCTTTGGGTGGACACCGACGGAGAGGCGGTGCTGGTCAACACCGCCAAGGGGCGGGTGAAGCACCGCAATCTCCTGCGGGATCCACGCATCGCGATCTCGATCGTGGACTTCGAGAATCCCTACTCGAGCCTCACCGTCACCGGGCGGGCACAGCTGATCGACGAGGGG
>JAKABA010000085.1 GCA_021802115.1 bacterium
CATCTTCCGCTCCCCGTAGCAGCTGGGTCGTGGTGCAATCACCGGGGCTTTGGACGCGCCAGTTCCGAGATGCGGCAAATCTGGTGGTGCACTCCGGAGGGGCAGATGCGCGTCGTGCCACGGCGGGCGAACTCCGGGGCCCCGAGTCGGGTGCCCCCGAACGCAGCGCCATGTACCATTCCACCTCAGCCGGGTGAGGGGACCCCGTGTCAGTAGCCCTGGTCACGGGTCCTCTATTTGGTTCGTCCCGGATCCTGATCCGACGGCGCCGAAAGGGTGACGTCCAGCGCCTTAACCTTTCCGCCGACCTCCGAGCCCGATGGTCCAGGCTCGAACGTCCCTTGTCCGTAGAGCTCCGCTCACGGCTCACGGGTCCTGAGCGAAGAGCGACCGCGACTCCTTCTCGTAGTTGGCCTCGACGGCGAGGAGAGCGACCTACGGTGGGGGAGTAGAGTCGCGCCGTTGTCCGTTAATCGGGCCCCAGTAGCCCGCGGAGAATCACCGCCGGCGACGCTGCCGATCTGACGAGGATCTCTTGCCGCGGCTCCCGACCGGCTCCGTCTGCGGCGTCGTCCTCACCTCGGCAAGATCGCGCAGCCTCTCCAATGCGGCTGACCAGTACGGCTCGTACTTGGCGAGCCAGGGGGCGATCGCGTCCGCCAGGGCGTCACCGTCGACGCGATAGACACGGTGGCGACCCTGCCGCGTCGCGGTGACCAGCCCCGCCGCCCGGAGGCTCATCAGGTGCTTGGATATGCCCGACGCAACCAGCTCGGGGAACTGCGCGGCCAGCTGGCTGACGGTCAGGGGCCCGTCTTGGACCAGCAGGTCCAGGACTCGCCGGCGAGTGGGATCGGCGAGCAACCTGAAGAGGTCGTCGCTGCTGCTAGGCACTGGCCGCGACAACCAGTTCAGATAGCCGGTCCAGCAGGCTATGCCGGTCAGCTCCAAGCTCGTAGGCCCGCTCTGTGTCTTGCCACGCGGAGGTGCCGATGCCGGCGAATCCGTCATGGCTGAGACTGACCATCGTGCCGGCGGACGTGGGGGACAGCTCTATGCAGAGCCTCGCGGGGTGGACCCACGTGCCACCCTCCTCCATCCAGGACAGGACCAAGCGGCCCTCGGGCACCAGCTCCAGCACCGTGCCGGTGATCCAGGTGTCATCTTCCGGACTCAGCAAGCGATACCCGCCGCCCACACGCAGGTCAATCTCAAGGTTGGGGCTGAACCAGCGGCGGAGTCCCTCGGGCGTGGCCAGCCACTTCCACACGGCGCTGGGCGGGGCCTGAATCTCGATCGAGCGGGCGACAGCGGGCACCTCAAGTACCTCCAATGACTTACCTAACGGTAAGATATCGTGCATTACTGTACAGTAATGGATGGCAGCTTGTCAACGGCCAGCTCATCCCTCCATCCCGCTGTGTCTCGGTTCGCTTCTGCGCGGCCGCGGCCGCGGCTGCGAGCTGGGTCGGGTCAGCGCACTTGGGGCCGGCACGCGTGGCCATCAGGTACCCGCCCGCCCGGCTGGGCACGGTCCCGAAGGAAGCGCTCGGGCGCCCGGTAGTAGGGAAGCGGGCCGTTGCCCGAGTCATCCGGTTGGAGACTAAGAGGGGTGCAGAGCGCTCAACATGATCGGCATGTGCTGCGCCGCTCGCGGCCAACATCCCCACAGCGCGCTGGGATTCCAACCGCCGGAGGTCTTCGCCAAAACCTTCAACAACCCGAAACTCTCACTCCCCCTTGACTGACAGACGGGGTCCCCTCAGGCGGCCAGCCCACGCCATATCGGCTGTCGATGTCGACGATCACGTCGAGGCAGAACTATGGCCACTTGCGGGGTCCCTGCAGCTTGGTGGTATCCCAGCTCCAGACCTGGTTGCGCCTGGTAGCGAAGAGTTCAGGCTGTGTGGCGGCGGGGTGGACCGCCCGGCCGCGTCGCGCCTGGACCTCGTCGTTCCGCCGCCGGAGCCGGTACATGGTGGTCACCGAAGCCAGATAGATGCCCTGGTCCAGCAACTTGGCATAGACCACCGTGAGGGCCGAGGAGCTTCGACTACTTGTCCATCTCGGCGGCCAAGTCCTGATAAGCAGGCACGAGGACCTCCCAGCGCCGCTCGGCGTCGCCGAGTGCGCTTCCAGCGAGATACGCGGCGAGCTTTTCGAAGTGAACCTGCCACCCAACCCCAAAGTACGGAAGGGGCTCAAGGGGCAAGTTCCCGATCTCAACAACCAGGACGGTCTGGTTGCCGTCTGCGGTCAGAGTGGCATCGAGGGTCGCGTCGAACGGCGGCACGCCTTGACCCTTGCGCCAGGACTGCTCCGACTCCCGGCTCGACACCACTAGGCGCCTCGGGGCCTCGCAGGCTTCCACGCGCCCAGTGCCTTCCCAGTCATCTGCCTCAACGAAAAGGCGGAACGTTCCTCCCTCTCGGAGGTCCCCTTCCACCTTGGCGTGCCATTGGGCGAGGCGGCCAGGGTCAGTGATCGCCGACCACAGGTCGTCGATGTCCGTGTCGAAGCGGTCTTCCAGGAGCACGACGCCTCTTCCATCGACCGATCGCAGGCTGCCCAGGATGGAGGTGCCATCAGGTGCGTTCTTGGTCACTTGTCGTCCTCCGTTCCCGCTTGCGTGACCACCGCCCACGAAGCCATGTTGACATACCCGCCAGGGCCGGGGGGGCAACGCCGACCTGCTCGGGGCGCGCACCACCTCCAGAAGATGGGCTTGCTCCGCGCCCGTGAGCGCCTTCGGCTGGATGCGTGGTCGTCGCCTCGGGCCCAAGGGTGGGAGGGGCGGGTGCGCCCGATGTATCGCTGAAGCCAACGGGCCAGCTCCGGTCGGATCGGCACGTGACGGTCCCGGTCCGCTTTGCCGCGGACCAGGAGGAAGGAACCGCGGGTGCGCACAAGAGGTCGTCACAGTGCAGGCCGACTACTTCGCCGACCCGAATGCCCGCGTCGGCCAGGATCCACATCAGCAGGCGGTCGCGCTCGGTGGAATCCAGCTGCTCAAGGCGATCGATGTCGCTCCGCTCCCGAACCTGGGGCGGTTCTTGGGCCGGGAGGGGAGGGGGGCGGCGGTGCGGTCGGGGACGGCTCTCCTTCCTGGCGCCCCCAGCGCAGACACTGATTCACCGCCCGAAGGTACCTGTGCACGGTGTAGCGGGAGCGCGGTCCCCTGCCCTGGGCCCTCTCCGGGTCAAGAAGCTCAGCGGCAAGGGCCTCCAACGCTCGCGGCGTCACCGACTCGAGCCGGTCCAGTCCGGCTCGGGCGGCCCAGGGCAGAAACACGCTTCGGAGCGGATAGGCGTGGGCGGACTCCGCGGTCTAGGGCGCCAAACCCATGGCCCGGCACGAGCGGACGTAGTCCTCGACAAGCCGCCTGAGGGGATCCGAGGGGGGCTCGGGAAAGACCTCGAGATGCCGTACGGCCCTGGCACGGGTGGTCCGTGAGCTCGGAGTCGTGAGCGTCGCTCAGACGTGAAAGCGTCGGTCGCGCTGTACAGCACCCGCCAAATATTCGGCATTGTTCGATGCTGGTCGGGGAGACAGGACTCGAACCTGCGACCCCCAGTCCCCCAGACTGGTGCGCTACCACCTGCGCCACTCCCCGACGTCGGAGGCTGAGCATATCAGCCGAGTAGAATCGAAGTCGAATCAGCCAGTGCTGGAGGTGCCCCGTGCCCTGGATGCGGCGATGCGCTAACTGCGAACGCGAGTTCCCTATATATCGCCTCGCAGCCGTTCTGCTGGATGGAGAGATCAGTTCTGTGTGCCCGGGCTGCATGCAGTCCGAACATGACCGGATCCAGGTCCCCTATGCACCGCAGGCGCCGGGAGCGGCCCAGACCAGCACCTCGCGCACCTCGTGGTAGACCCGGCCCGGGAATCGTTCCTGGACCGCCTTCGGGCCCGGTCGGAGTCCCTGGGTGGGAACCTTTGCGTGGGATTGGATCCGGTACTGGATTCCCTCCCATATCACCTGGGACGGGATCCCCAGGGGGCCCGACGCTTCTGCTTGGATCTGGTCGAGGCTACCGCCGAGTATGCCTGCGCTTACAAGCCCAACGCCGCGTTCTTCGAGGCCATGGGCGCCTCGGGATGGGAGGTGCTTGGTGAGGTTGTGGCCGCCGCTCAGAAGCGCGCGCTGGTGGTGCTGGACGCCAAGCGAGGGGACGTCGGGCACACCGCTGAGGCCTATGCCCGTGCCGCCTTCGAGCATCTGGGAGCGGATGCCTGCACCGTCAGCGGCTATCTCGGCTATGACTCGGTGGAGCCCTTCGTGCGCCATGCGGACCGGATGGCATTCGTGCTCTGCCGCACCAGCAACCCGAGTGCGGGCGACCTGCAGGACCTTGCGGTCGGCGATTCCGGCGCTCCCCTCTATGTGGAGGTGGCGCGGCGAGTCGCCGGCTGGGGCCGGGCGCATCCCTCACCTCGACTCGGCCTGGTCACAGGAGCCACCTGGCCCAGCGAGATCGCTCGGATCAGAGAGGCAGCGCCAGGGCTCCCATTTCTCATCCCTGGAGTCGGAGCCCAGGGGGGTGACCTGGAGGCGGCGGTCGCCGCGGCGCTGGGGCCAGATCGCTCGGGGGTGTACCTGCTGACCGTGTCCCGAGGCATCGGTGGGGCCTCCCGCGGCCCCGACTTCGCAGCCGCCGCCTCGGTGGCTGCCGCGGGCTACCTGGCACGCATCCGGTCAGCGGCCGCCCCCGGGGTCGCCGAGCAAGGAGTCCCTGCGGCGAGTACCCTCTAATCGTCTTGCTTCGCCTGGCAGCGACCAGAACGGTGGGCCTCGCCTTGATGGCTGGGCTCGGCCTCGCCGGGTGTGCGCTCTCGTCACCACCTCCCGCCCATCACCGGGCTCGTCCGTCGCCCAGCCCCAGCGCCACCCCGACCCCCCTGCCCCAGGCGGTGACGGTCATAGCCCCGGATGGGGTCAACTTCCGGACCAGTCCCTCGACCACAGCCTCCGTGGTGGGTGTGGTCGCCCAGGGGGTCACGCTGCCGGTTTTGTCCCAGACCAGCGCGGACGGTGGATGGTGGCAGGTTAAGGGGAGCACCGCCACCGGCTGGATAACCGCTGACCCCCAGTACACCTCGACGGCCTCGTTCCAGAGCTATCAGTCAACCGGCAGTCCCGGGTGGTCGGCCCTGTTTTTCTCCAATTGGACCTTTGCGCAGACGACCCCCGGAACCATCTCGTTCAGCGGGCCCGGAGGGCAGGTTATCGCGGTCACCACCGCTGCCAGCACCGCCGCGCTTCCGCCCGCAGCCCCCACGGGGACGGGCGAGAAGTCGGTCAGTTCGGTCGACGTGTACGGGGTCACAACCGCCCTGGTGACCTTTGCGGTCAGCTCAGGCTACCTGGCGGCGGTGGCGTTTCAAGCCCGTCCGGGCGTGGCCTTCCTGATCACCGCGAAGGGGACTTCCGGTAAGACCGCCGCGACATTCAGCCTCTTTCTTGATTCCTTCAAGTTCGCGCTCCCGGCTCCGACCCCGAAGCCGAGTCCCTGAGGTCCGCGGGCGCAGCCAGGCGCCGGGAGAACTCGCGATAGGCGTCGGTGCGCGCCTGGTCGACCACCTTGGTGTAACCCTGCATGGTGTTGAGATTGGCATGGCCAAGCACCTCCTGCACCAGCCGCACGTTCCCGGTTATGGTCAGCAACTCGGTGGCGGTGGTGTGGCGCAGCACGTGCGGTGAGCGCAGCCCCTCCAGGCCACGCTCCCGGCGCAGCCTCGAGATTATGTGCCGCGCCCCGGCTGCGGTCAGGCGGCGCGCTCCCGCCGCCCGGGAACGGCGGTCGTAGTTGACAAAGAGCGCGGCCTCGCGGTCGTGGCGAGCGCTCAGGTAGGCCGAGATCGCCGCCATGGCGGCGGGCGTCAGGTGTACCACCCGCTCCTTCGACCCCTTGCCCCTGACCACCAGGCGACCGCTGCGGCTGAGGTCACTGCGGTTGACGCCCAGGGCCTCCGAGATGCGACAGCCGGTGCTGAGCAAAAAATGAACCAGGGCCTGGTCCCGGAGCTCGCGCTCAGAGCCCTCGCCGAGGTGGTGGAGGAGCGCGCGCGCGTCTTCGGTGGTCAGCGGCTTGGGAAGTGACGCGGATACCCTAGGGATGTCGATGTGCAAGCCGAGGTCCTCCGCCAGCCAGGACTCGCGGAACGCGTAGCGCAGCAGGCCGCGCAGGGCCTGCAGCCGTCTCGCCCTCGAGCTCAGGGCCAGCTTCGACTGGCCCAGATGGCGCTGGTACGCGCGCACCAGCTCCCGGGACAGATCGGACATGGTGGTGGGGGCACGCTTCAGCCCCCGCCAGAACTCGAGCGCGGAGGCGAGGTCGGTGGAGTAGGCCCGAATGGTCTGAGGGCTGCGTGCCCGATCCACGGCCAGGTAGGTGAGGTACTCGTCGACTCCTTCCGCCAGCGTGAGCGATCGCACGGGCTCTACGGGCCCCCCGGCTCCGCCCTCACCACGAGCTCCGCGCGCGGCCAGCGGGGCCCCCAGCCCTGCTGGAGGGCAAAGCCGCGTGGCCGGCGTCGCGCGGTGATCGCCGCCGTCTGGAGAGCGGGCCCGGTCCGGCCCGGGGGCGGGAGCCCCCCTGCCGCACACGGGCGTGGGCGTGGGCAGCAGGAGGTACGCTTCGCGCGAGGGAGTGAGCCTGGCTCACGACTTCCAGCTGCCGCGGCGAGGGCAGGGAAGCCGGCCTAGGGTGAGGCAGCGGGCAGACCGCATCGGCGGCAGCCGCCAGCTCCAAGGTCGGAGCTCGCGCCACGATGGCTGACACTGCGAACCCGGGCATGCAGGTCCGTGGGGAGACTTCCGCCGCTGTCGGCGGAAGCGGGCTGGGCAGGACAGGCGGGGATGGCGGCTGATTGAATGAGGCGGACGGAGGTGCGGGTGAGGGGGAGGCTGGGGCGACGACGGCCTGTCCCAGCGGAGCCATGACGATCACCACCGGCTGAAACGGGGTGGGGTGCGCTGTCGGGTTCCCCCCAGAGGCCCTCGGGCCGCGCGCCTGACCGCCGGAGCCGGAGGCCCGCCGGGGCGCGGTGGCACCGAGCGGCACCTGGTCCGGTGGTGGCAACAGGACCTGGGCGCCCCCGGAAGCCGGTGAGATGGGGGGCTGACGGGGAGCTGTACGGACCACACCCGAGGTCACCGCCACCGTCAAGGCGGCCGCGGCCAGACCGGCTGCCACCGCGGTGGTGGCCGCGCCGCCAAGCAGCCAGGGAAGGGGCCTGAGCTTGGCCAGGCGGGCCAACCAGGGCGACAAGAGCAGGGCCGCTCGCGACGTCGGCGGGGGGGGAGGGGAGAGCTGCGCACCAGCGCCCGGCGGGGTTGCCCCGATGAACAAACCGGCGGTCTGGGCCAAGCGGATGTCCAGCCACTGCTCCAACGCCCAGGGGGATGGGAAGTCTGCCGAGCTGGCCAGCCCGAAGTCGACCACCACCTGCTGCGCCGTGAGCACGGCCATGGTCGCGTCGTGCGTGGCCAGGGCCGCCCGCTCCTGCAACCAAGGACGCAGCATCTGCTCCACCAAGATCGGGTCGGTGAGGTCCCCAACCGTGGCCAGCCGGAGATACGCGGCATCGACGGGTCCGCTCGACCCCGCCGCGTCAGGCCTCACGCGCGACTGCCTATGTGCCACTGGATGACGCTCTCACTCCCAATGAAACGCGGCTGAGGGCAAACCGGGACGGCGCCAGCGGGCTGGTGCCGCCTCACCGGGAACCCAGGCCAGCGGGTGGGCCAGCCCCAGACGCGCCCCGGCTGCGCATGATGAAGTCGGCTGGACACGCCCCCTTGCACCTCCGATGCTAGCCCTGGCCAGCGGCTGGCAGAGGTAACGATTCCGTCAGTTCGTGTCTTCGCGTTGGAGATGCTCCACCACCCAGCCGATCGCCTCCGTGAGGGCTTGGACGTCCGCCGGGTCGACCGCGGGAAACAGCCCCAGCCGCAACTGGTTGCGCCCGAGCTTGCGGTAGGAGTCCGTGTCCACGATCCCGTTCGCCCGCAGCACCCGGGACACCTCGACGGCAGATATGCGGGGATCGAGGTCGATGGTGGCTACGACCGGGCTCCGGTCCTGCGCCCGACCGACGAACGGGGCGGCAAACCAGCTCCGCTCCGCCCAGGTGTAGACCAGTTCGGCCGACTGTTGAGACCTGGCCGCCGCCGCGGGGAGCCCACCGTGGTCCAGCATCCACTCGATCTGCTGCTGGAGGAGGAACAGGGTGGCGACCGCCGGGGTGTTCACGGTCTGGTTCAACCGAGAGTTGTCGATCGCGGCTGCCAGGTCAAAGAAGCTCGGCACCCAGCGGGCCGACGAGGTCAGGCGGCGGGCTCGCTCCTGTGCGGCGGGCGACAGCAAGGCGACCCAAAGCCCGCCCTCCGAGGCGAAACACTTCTGAGGCGAGAAGTAGTACGCGTCGGTGGCAGCGATCTCGACCACGATCCCTCCCGCCGCCGACGTGGCGTCCACCAGCACCAACTGCTCGGCGCCTCCCAGGCGTTGGATGGGCATGGCCACGCCCGTCGAGGTCTCGTTGTGAGTCATGCAGTAACAGTCCACCTCGCGACTCTCTCTGGGGTCGGGATGGGTGCCCGGGGGGGACTCGATGATCTCGGGCGGCTCCAGATGGGGCGCACCCTCCGCCTCCTTGGCGAACTTGGACGAGAACTCTCCGAACACCAGGTGCTGGCTGCGACGCTCGATCAGGCTGTAGACCGCCACATCCCAGAAACACGTAGCTCCGCCGTTGCCCAGGACCACCTCGTAGCCGTCCGGGATGTCGAAGAGCCGTCCCAGCCCCTCCCTCACCCGCTGGACCAGCTGGCGCACCGGAGGCTGGCGATGACTGGTGCCCAGGAGCCGAGCGCCATCGGTCGCCAACCGGTGAAGAGCGAATGCCGGTACCTTAGAGGGGCCGCAACCGAACCGTCCGTCCTCAGGCAGCAGATCATGTGGTATGACTGGGGTTGCACCACTACCGGTAGTCATCAGGAGGAAGTGTATTGCCTTCGGGCTCCAGCCGCGTAGGCTCGCTGTCGCGACGCGTCAGCGCGATCTCAGAGTCCGCCACCCTGGCCATGGACCGGCGCGCCAAGGAGCTGACGGCAGCCGGGGAGAAGGTCATCTCGTTCGCGGCCGGGGAGCCCGACTTCGCCACACCTGAGGTGGCGGTCGCCGCCGCCGAGCGGGCCTGCCGCAGTCCCCGCGCCCACCACTACAGCCCGGCGGCGGGGTTGCCGGAGCTGCGGGAGGCGGTCGCGGTCAAGACCCGGCGGGACGCGGGCCTGCCGGTCTCAGCGGCCAACGTCATGATCACCAGCGGGACCAAGCAGGCCGTGGCCCACGCCTTCACGTTGCTCTTGGATCCCGGGGACGAGGTCCTGATCCCCGCCCCCTACTGGGTCACCTTTCCCGAGGCGGTCGCCCTTGCCGGTGGCGTCCCGGTGCCGGTGTTCGCCGACGAGACCGCTGGTTTCAAGCTGACCGTAGATGACCTCGAGCGCTGTGCCACCGAGCGGACCAAGGTGCTGCTGTTCGTGTCGCCCTCCAATCCCACCGGCGCCGTCTACGGCCACGGGCAGATGCGTGAGATAGGGGAGTGGGCGGCGCGCCGCGGGCTGTGGGTGGTGTGCGACGAGATCTACGACCAGTTCACCTATGACGGCGCCGAGTTCCATTCCCTGCCGGCGGTGGTGCCCGAGCTCCAGCCGCGGGCGATCTGTCTCAATGGCGTGGCCAAGGCATACGCGATGACCGGCTGGCGGGTGGGTTGGATGGTGGCCGCTCCTGAGGTCATTTCCGCCGCCATCAATCTGCAGTCACATGTCTGCGGCAACATCAGCAACGTCTCTCAGCTGGCCGCGGTCGCCGCTCTGGAGGCGGGGCTTGAGCCGGTGCACCAGATGCGGGCGACCTTCGCCGCGCGGCGGGAGCGCATCACGGCGCGACTCGGCAGCCTGCCTGGGTTCGAGTGCGTCCCTCCCGAGGGAGCGTTCTACGTCTTCCCCTCGGTGCGCGGCCTGGAGGGGCACCGGGTGGCCGGGCGGGTCGTCCAGGGATCGGCCGATCTCGCCGATATCCTCCTGGACGAGGCCAAGCTGGCCGTGGTGCCAGGCGACGCCTTCGGCGCCCCGGGCTACCTGCGATTCTCGTATGCCCTCGGTGAGGCCGACCTGGAGACCGGCCTCGCCCGCCTCGAGTCTCTGCTGGGCTGACTCGGTCCGGGGATCTGCGCCCAGCCTGGCCGGCCCGGCCAAGGTGCGTCATCTCCGCGCTCGGTATGGTGGCCCATGTGCCCCAACCTGAGGGGGAGGCTGAAACTGCCACGCCGCCATGCGACAACGAGTGCCCGGCACCCGACAGAAGCGAGGACGCTCTGAAGTGACAAGCTCCCGGTGGCCGGCGACGCCGGCTTGGCTCGCCGTGGCTCGGATCGCGTTCGGAGCGATCCTGCTGGTGGACGCGATCCTCGAATACCAGACCGGCACCTATCAGGTCTTTGTCAGCCTGCTGTACTCGAACGCCTCCGTCAGCCCCGCGCCGCTGCGCTCGGTGCTGGTGTTCGCGGCTGGGCTGATCAGCCACCAGCCGGCGGTCTGGAACGCCACGCTCGCCGGCGTCGAGACGGTGCTGGGCTTGGGGATTCTGCTGGGGGTCGGGGCCCGCCTATGCCTTGCCGCCTGTCTGCCCTTCTTCTTGGCGATCTGGGTCTTCGGCCAGGGCCTTGGGCTGCCGTTCGCCGCCGGCACCACCGACATCAATTCGGGACCGCTCTACCTGCTCCTGGCGGTGGTCCTGCTGCTCGGGCGCGGCTGGGAGCGGTGGAGCCTCTACCAGTGGGTCCGCCCCGAAGGTGCGGTGGTCGCCAGTCGGCGCTCGGCCGTGGCCGGGGGGTCGCTGGTGGTGCTGCTGGCGATCGCCGTGCTCACCTGGGGCAGTGTCCGGGCGGTCCAGCGTCAGCCCGGGGTGGCTGGCCCGCCCGCGGTCGGGGGCGCCGCCCTGGCCTTCGACTCCCAGACCAATGAGGATGTTCTGTTCGGCGGCTGCAACTACCTGGTCTGTTCAGATGCCACCTGGCTCTGGGATGGCCACCACTGGATCGCCTCCGCCGGGCAGCCGGCGCCACCGCCGGTCGGCTACGCCGCCGCCGCGTACTCCGCCCAGCTGCGAGCGGTGGTCATGTTCGGAGGTGCTACCAAGCAGGGCCTGGGTCCCGCGCTCAACACCACCTGGCTCTGGGCTCAGGGCTGGCGCAGGGCTGAGGCCGCTGGTTCCCCTGCCCCCCGCAGGTTCCCCGCTCTGGCCTACGATCCCAGCTCTCGGCAGCTGGTGCTGTTTGGCGGTGATAGTGCCGCCGGCAAGCCCCTTGGGGGAACCTACGTGCTGACGGGATCCGGGTGGCACCGGCTCAGGCTCAGCCGCGAACCCGCCGCCCGGACGGCGGCCGCCATGGCCTGGGACCCCGGCCTCCACTCCCTGATCCTCTACGGGGGCAGCAACGGAAGCGGCCGTCTGAGCGGAACCTGGGCCTGGAACGGCAGCGACTGGACCCGGCTCAGATCGCGCAGCTCACCTGGTCCGCTGGCGTATGTGGCGATGTCGACGGACCCCACGGACTCCGGCGTGCTGCTCTACGCGGGCGCCGGTGCCGCCCAGCGAACCTGGAGATGGGGCACCCACGGGTGGACACCGGTGCGGTCCACCGGTCCAACCCCACCTGTCTACAGCTTCATGGCCATGGCGCCCGCTCCGTCTGGAAGGGGGGTGCTCCTGGTGGGAGGCGCGACCAGCTCCGGATCTGGGTTCAGCGCCCAGTCCTGGCTCTGGAACGGCACCAGCTGGTCCGCGGTCAGCTGAGGGCGGCAGCCCTGCTGGTGGTGCCTACCAGGTCAGCTATCTGAGCCGGGGTGCAGTTGCCGCCGGATAGGATGCAGACCAGGTCCCCCGCATCACCTGGCGCAGCCGCCAGGCCGAGACTGGCACGGTCCCGCCCAGCCCGCAGGGCCGCCGCCACCGTCAGCGCGCCGGTGGGCTCGACCACCAGCTTGCAGCGCGACCAGAGCCACCAGCAGGCCTCGGCTATCTCCACATCGGTAACCGTCACGATCCGCTGGACTCGCCGACGGATCACCTCCCAGCAGAGCCCGCCGAGACGCAGGGTTCTAGCCCCATCGGCGACCGTCTCCGGGGTTCGGTCAAGGGTCACCAGCCGGCCGCTCTCCAGGGACCGCTTCGCATCGTCGCCGAGGGCGGGCTCGACCCCGATCACGACCGCGCCAGGCCAGGCTCGTTCGAGGGCCAGACAGACACCCGCGAGCAGCCCCCCTCCGCCGACCGGCACCAGCACCGGACCAGGGCTCAGGCCAGCCCGCTGCGCCTGGGCCACCAGCTCGGTGGCAACCGTGGACTGGCCGGCGATCACCCAGGGGTCATCATGAGGATGCACCAACCGCAGGTCGAGCTCAGCCGCCAGGTTGCGCGCCACCTCCTCACGGTTCTCGCCGGTCACCCCATCCGTGACCACGGTGGCCCCGTAGGACCGGACCGCCGAGATCTTCACCGGGGAGGCGCCCTGGGGCATGACCACCGTGGCCGGGAGCCCCAGCTCCGAGGCCGCCAGCGCCACCGCCTGCCCGTGGTTGCCCGACGAGACCGCCAAGACCCCCCGCCGGTCCCCCGCCTCTAGACCCGCCAGCAGAGCGTTGAAGGCGCCTCTGGCCTTGAACGAGCCGCTGCGCTGGAAGCTCTCCGCCTTCAGCCAGAGCCGGGCCCCAGCCTGCCGGTCGAGCGACGAGGAGTGCAGCAGAGGAGTGGCATGCACTCTCCCGCGGAGCCGCTGACCGGCGCTATCGAGATCGATGTCACCTGGGTCGTGGGCCGCTGGCATGGGCCGTAGGATACCGGGGGCAGGTCGGTCAGGCGTCGTAGTCCACGAGCACGAAGTCGGTCAGGGGGTGGGACTGGCAGGTGAGCACGTAGCCCTCGCTCCGATCCGCCTCCTCCAGGGCGTAGGTGTGGTCCATGGCTACCCTTCCCTCCACCAGCCGGGCGCGGCAGGTGCCGCACACTCCGCCCTTGCAGGAAAACGGCGCATCTGGCCTGACGGCCGCCAGGGCGTCTACGATCTTGTCGGTCCTCTGCATCGGAAACTGGACCTCCCGCCCGTTGAGGCGCGCGCGGACCAGCGCCTGCCCGGGCTGGGCCATCGCCAGCTGCTCTTCCGCGGAGCGCACCGGAGGCTCGTCCTCTACGAAGAACAGCTCGGCCCTGATCCGCTCCTCGGGCACCCCCAACGCTGTGAGGGTGGCCCGAGCCTCCTGAATCATCGGGAAGGGACCGCAGAGCATGAAGGCCGCCACCCGGCGCGGGTCCACCAGCAAGCGCTCGACCAAAAGCCGGATCTTGGAGCCGTCGAGGCGCCCGTTGTTCAGCTCGGCCCGCTGGCGCTGGCGCGAGAAGACATGCAGCACCTGCAGTCGTGACGGATGCCGGTCCTTGAGATCGGCAAGGTCGTCGAGGAACATCGCCGTCTCGACGGTCCGGTTGCCGTAGAAGATGGACACCTCACTCCTGGGCTCGGCCGCCAGGGCCTCGGCCGCGAGACCGAGGATGGGGGTTATCCCGGACCCCGCCGCCAGGGCGACGTAGGAACGCTCGGCAGCTCGGTCGAAGGGAAGGGTGAAACGGCCGGCGGGCTCCATGACCTCCAGTTCGACCCCCGGCCTCACCACTTCGAAGATGTGCTCCGAGAGAACTCCTCCCGGTACCCTTCGCACCCCGATCCGCAGCTCCCCCGACGACGGCGGCGCGCAGATGGAATAGGTGCGCCGAACCTCAACCCCTCCGACCCATGTCCTCAGGGTCAGATGCTGGCCAGCCTCGTAGCGGAACGTCTCGCGCAGCTCCGCCGGCACCTTGAAGCTGAGTGCGACCGCGTCCTGGGCTACGGGCTCCACGGCTGCGACGGTGAGGGGGTGAAACCCGCCCCGACTCCGCGTGGCGACAGGGGAGGGAGCCAGGCTCAATTGAGAGCCTTGAAGTGCTCGAAGGGCTCCCCACAGGCGAGACAGCGCCAAAGCGACTTGCAGGCGGTGCTCCCAAAGTGGCTGGTCTCCTCGGTCCTCAGCGACCCGCACTGGGGACACTTGAGACTCAGACGCAGCAAGTGCCCAGCCCCCGAAGGTGCCGGTGGAGCTATTCCCATCTCGGCCAGCCGGGCTCTACCCTGGGCACTCAACAGCTCGGTGCTCCAGGCCGGCCGGAGCTGGAACTCGACGCGCACCGGTCGGTACCCGGCCCTCTCCAGGGCCGCGACCACATCCTGGCGCATCACCTCCAGCGCCGGACAGCCTGAGTAGGTCGGGGTGAGCACCACCACGACCGCGCCGTCTGGCCCCATGTCCACCGACCGCAGCACTCCCAGATCCTCCAGGGTGAGTGCGGGAAGCTCGGGATCCGCCACCGCTGCGGCCACCTCCCAGGCCGTCAGCTCACCAGCTGGCATCGGGATGGCTCCGGTGGAGGTGCTGCATTTCTGCCAGCAGATGGCCGAGATGCTCCGAGTGAAAACCACGGCGCCCGCCACTGCGTCGGCTCCTGGAGTCGGGAAGCTGCAGAGTGGCCGCGTCGAGAGTCCCCTGGATGAAATCGGTCCAGCTCGCTCGCAAGGCTGATGCCATAGGCGCCACCCCCTGGTCCGCCAGACGCACGCCGATGTCGTCGTCCTCGAACAGCTCGGCGGTGAATGGCCACAGAGTGTCCAGGGCTAGCTCCGTGCGCTGGTGGCTCTCCGGGGTTCCATCCCCCAGCCGCAGAATCCAAAGGGCGGCGTGGTCCCGGTGATATCGAGCCTCCTTGGCCCCCTTCGCGGCCACCCCCGACAGGGTCGCATCGGTCGACTCCGTGAGAGCCTCGTAAAGCAGCAGCTGATAGGTCGAGAAGAGGAGATGGCGGACCATGGTCATGGCGAAGTCGCCGTTGGGCTGCTCCACCAGCAGAAGGTTGCGGTACTGACGGTCATCCCGCCAGTAGGCGAGGTCATCCTCCGTGCGACCCAACCCCTCAACCTCGCCCGCATAGGTGAGTAGGGTGCGCGCCTGCCCCAGCAGATCCAGGGCCAGATTGGCCAGGGCCACATCCTCTTCCAGCTCGGGGGCCCGGGCCGCCCACTCCGCCAGCCGATGTGACAGCACC
>JAKABA010000401.1 GCA_021802115.1 bacterium
CTTGTAACGGTGTCGGGTCGGGGTGGTCCCAGCAGGTCCCGGCTAGGCGAATGGACACCGCGCCAGCCGGTACCCGCGGAGTACCCGAGGACTGGATAACTGTCGTTATCGGCAGCTAAGGACCTGGGGCGGCCCCTCCAAGTAGTCCCCCTGGACTGACAAACGGGGTCCCCTCACTAGGCTGGGCCAAAGCTCAGCGCCACTCGCATCACGGAACGGTGATGGGGAAGCTCGCAAGCGTTGGCCGGCCGATGGCGATCAGGTAGCGGCCAGGTGCCGGGAGGTCTTGCTGGAGCTGCCCAGTTATCAATTCTGGAGAGATCTCTGTCAGTCCCCAGGTGTCCATGAGACCGGCGGAAGACAGTGGCCCGAGATTGGTGCTCGCGAGGCTTCCACCTGCGGGTTCGATCGCCGGGTACAAGTACTCAAACTGAAGGTTCGAGGCGGCGGCTGCGGGTGAGCCGGGCCCGCGAGTAAGACTCCACAGCTGTGCGATTGGACCTCCACCCGAGGCGCGCCAGTTCACGGTCACGTCAGTACCGGAGATCGTGATCGAAGTCACTGCGTAGGTAATACCGGCGACCGTGGCGGGTGCTGGGATGGTCGCGGTCACAGCGGAATGCTGCGTGACTGTCAGCCCGAGAATCCAATTCCCTGCGAATCGGGACTGGCTACTGGGGTGGCCTGGCGAAGGGGCGGAATCGATGATCAGCAAGGTCACGTGCAGTGTCAAGCGGACCGGCCCGTGCATCGCCGGTCCTACCAGCGGCTGGAACACGAGATCCTGGTTGTCCTCCCCACCGTAGCGCTCCGAGTAGGAGTGACCGTATTGGTCAGTGAGGGTGGCCTGTACGTAGTATTGGGCTGCGGCCTTGGACGGTGGCGAGTTACGTCCGTCCACTTGGATGACCACAACCGTCCTCGATGTGTCGGCGAACCCTCCGACCACTGTGATCGTCTGGCCATCCACGGTAGCGGAGCTGCTGGCGGGAGTTAGCTGACTTGGGGCTAAACCTGCCAACTGCAGAAGAGGCCCTGAGATGGGGCCTATCGCCGGTGCGTTTGCGAGTTGCATTGCGTAGCCGGGGACGATCCGCGCGGCGATCAGATTGCCCAGCACCAGGGCCACCAAAGCTGCGGATATCCAGCCAAGCGGCCGCCCGGCGCTCCGCAGGCCACCCCTCCACGGGGGAGTCCGTGGTCTCGCTGGCAGTTCACGCAGCTGGCCGAGCACCCGATCAGCGACCGCGGAGGCATCGTGGTCCGCACCCAGCGCCCGATGAACCAGCTCCTTGGTCGCCCCATCTCGTGGTTCCATCTCAGCTGTCCTCCTCCAGAGCAGTTCGGAGCACCTTCACCGCTCGATTAAGCCTGGACTTGACCGTCCCGACTCGGACGGTAAGGATGCGCGCCACCTCCTCCTGAGGCAGGTCGAGCTCGTAATAGAGGTAGAGCACCGCCCGCTGATCCCACGTGAGCTGAGCGACCGCGACCGCCAGATCGGCCCGGAGCTCGATGGATGTCTCATGCCGCCGAGCCTCCAAGCGCTCCAAGCTCCGGTCCCCACCGATCGCCTTGCCTCGCTTCCACCAGCTTGACCGAAGTCGAGACCGGCACCGATTGGTGACTATTGCCAGGAACCAAGCGCGAGCCATCCGATCGTCTCCTTGGAAGCGTGGGTAGCTGCGCCAGGCGTTCAGGGCGGCCTCCTGCAGGACGTCCTCTGCCTCCGGACCGTCGCGAAGGATCGCCCTGGCCAAGCGGAAGCCGTCCATGAGGAGGGGCCGGAAACGGGCCTCGAAGTCTTCGGAGGCTGTCGCCTCAGCGTGGAAGCGGGCAAGGTTCAACGGCTGCGCCATAAGGTCGGACTGCCTCCACGGTTGTGCACCTCATTCTCCGTATATGAAGGGGTGGCCATCCTCCCTCACCCGAACCAACGCCATGGCTGATCAGGAAGTTCCCTATTGCCCTAGCGGAATGGCCGGGCCAGATGCCACGAACTCAGGCCCTCCCGAAGGTTGGCCCAACAGAGACGCTCACCATCTCTTCCCCCTGGGTCAGCTCCCCCTGGACCGACTTCGGGGGTCCCCACAGCTGGAAGAAGTCCTTCGCGTCATCCTCGACCGGCTTGAAGCCGCGCCCGCCTGGTTGACCAGCTCACTGTCGGTAGCACCGATGAGACAATGGCGCGATGCGGAGTCGGTTTGTCGTCCTCGGAAGCTGTGGCGCCTGGCCGGAGGCGGGCCGGGCGTGCAGCGGCTTTGTATTCGAGCACGAGGGCTATCGGGTGGTCCTCGACCTCGGTTACGGCACCCTGCCTCGGCTGCTTACCCTTCTCGGCTCGTCGGCCGGCGACGGGATCGACGCCGTGCTCGTGACCCACGAGCACCCCGATCACATGGTCGACCTGCACGGGCTCTTCCGGGCCCGGTGGTTCGCCCGTCGCGAAGCTCGTGCCATTCCTTTGTATGCGCCAGATGGCGTCGTGGCTCGCGTCTCCGGGCTCGAGGCGGACGACAAGGCGGCGATCAGGCATGTCCTGGACTGGCACCCGCTCCCGACGATGCCCTATGAGGTCGGACCCTTCTTGCTCGAGAGCTGGGCGCTGCCGCACTTCGTGGCGAACGCTGGGGTGCGGCTGTCTGCCCCGGGGCTGACGGTCGCCTATACCGGCGACACCGGCCCTGATCCGGCGCTCGCCGACCTGGGTCACGCCGCCGACCTCTACGTCGTCGAGGCGACCAGCCGCACCCAGCGCCCCGGGACCCAGCCGGGACCTGCCGGGCCACGAATGCACCTCACCGCACACGAGGCG
>JAKABA010000402.1 GCA_021802115.1 bacterium
AGCAGGCTCCCGGCGGGGCCCGGATAGAGGGCCCCGCGGAAGATCAGCCAGAAGCAGAGCCCCAAGATGCCGGCCGCCACCGTCGCCCAGCGCGTCTCCCCGCTCCACGCGGACCACCGGATGAGCCGGGGACGGAACCCGGCCCGATCCAGCCTGGCCCACCACTCCCGCCCCCGCAGGGCCAGCAAGACGCCGATGATGAGCCCCGGCCCCAGCAGCGCCGACGCCGCCCCCACTCCCAGCTCGAAGGAGAGCCCGAAACTCACGATGGTGGACCCGACCAACCCGGTCGCCGCCGCAGCCGCCCATCGCTCCACCGGTCGCCAGCCGAACGGGATGGTGTCGACCACCAGCATCCCCGCCAGAGCCACCAGCAACCAGTACGAGGCTATCCCCACCATCCGACAGGCCCGTCAGTACCAGCCGGGGATCCAGATGTGCTGGAAGAAGTCCGTGGAGGGGATCGGCTGTCCGGTCCAGAGCGGGTAGAAGTAGGCGAAGCAGAGCACCACCGCCAGCACCACCGCGCCGGAGAGCGGCGCCAGGCTGCGGGTCCCCAGGCGCAGCCTGCCCACCTGGATCACCGCGCGCACATCGATCAGCTGGGCAGAGCAGTACGCGAGCGCCAGGCAGACGAAGGGCAGAGCCTCTATGTACTCATAGAAGAAGAGGATCCGTGAGGGCCACGACCACAGCACCAGCCAGTCGAACAAGAAGCCGCTCAGGATGAAGAGGGCCACCCGGTCACGGCGACGCAACACCAGGTAGAGGCACCATGCCAGCGCCAGGAGTCCCAGCCAGAACACCGCGGGATTGCCCATGTCGGAGATCCAGGTGTAGTTGGACACGGTCTGGCCGGCGACGGTGCTCACCCCGTTGCCCGTGTAGGTGGCGTAGAAGAGGACCGGGTGGGCGTCCAGCGGCCAGGAGTAGAACGGGGATGCGAACGGGTGGGTCGCCTTCAGGGTCGCCTGGTAGCTCAGGCTCCCCAGGCTGTTCCACTCCACGTCCGCCACCGACTGGACCAGGTTGAATCCGGTCGGCAGCCAGAAGTTCGCCGGACCCAGATGGAACTCGCGCAGCGGCATCGCCACGGGCAGGTCGCAGACCGAGGCCTTGGCCACCAGCCCGGTGCAGGTGGCGGTGGGCCCGGAGGTGTTGGCGAAGTTGACGTACAGGCTGTGGGAGATGGTCCAGTAGCGGAAGAAAGAGGCGTAGAAGATGAAGCCGATGACCACCCCCGCGGCCAGGTAGTGCCAGGACCACGTCAGGCCGCTGACCATGGTCCGTCGGGCCGCCTCGCGCGGATCGTCGGGGGCCGGCGGGATGAGCCAGCGCGACCTCCCGCCGCGGCCGACCCGGAGGCGCAGCCGGGGCCGGGCGAACCGACCCACGAGCAGGACCACCATCAGCAGGATGGCGGGCAGCATGTCCGCCTTGCAGGCGAGCCCCAACCCGGAGGCGACCGCCGTCAGGTACAGCGTGCCCAGCCACTGGCGCTTGGTGCGGGCGTGCCAGTGGAGCAGGAACATCCAGTACGCCAGCATGACGAAGAAGACCGCGATCCCATCGATCACCCCGGTCCTGGACTCCACCAGCTCCAGGCCGTCGAGGCTGAGAAACAGCCCGGCCAGGGTGGGAAACACCCGGTTGCGCCGCCACAGCCGACGGGCGATGAAGTACACGACCCCGATCACCAGGCTCCCCAGGATCGCGCACATGATCCGCCATCCCCACGGGTTGAAGCCCAGCCAGCTGATGCCGCCGGCGATCACCAACTTGGTGAGCGGGGGCTCGGGGTCGAAGAAGTCAATCCCCTTGAGGTCCTTGAGGGCGTCCACCGGGAAGTAGACCTCGTCGAACACATAACCGCAGGTCTTGACCTCCCGGTTGTGGGGGCCCACCGGCGCGTCCGTGCATCCGGAGGAGTTGAACGGGTACCCCAGCCCCCACGCGCCGACGCCGAAGACATCGTGGGTGGGCGGCCGGTGCACGCCCGCGGGTGGCGCCACCGTGCTGACCGGGCTGAGATTCCCCTGCAGGAAGTCGAGGTAGATGGGGCTCGCCAGCCGCACCGCCAGGGCGGCCGCGATCAGGACCCCGGCGATCACACAGTCCCGGCCATCGATGCCGGTAAGCGCTTGGTGGCGTCGCAGCAGCAGCGAGACCGTCCAGACGGCGGCCGCCATCACCAGCGCGACTATCGGGTTCACCGGCCAGCTGAGCAGGAGACTCACCAGGGCGAATCCGACCGCCGCCAGCAAAGCCCATGGGCCCTCGCGGCTCATGGTCTTTCTCAGCTCGGGGCTCATCGCCTGCGCCGAGCGGACCGAGCCGCGGGAGCCGGGGGCCGGCGGCGAAGGCGCAGCTGCAGCCCGCGGTCCAAGCGGTCGGGCTCCTGCACGATGAGGATCAGGTCCTGATCCAAGACGGTGCGCCGGCCCAGCATTCGGCCCAAGCTCAAGAGCTGGCCCGTCTCCATGTCCACCCGGACGATGCAGACCGAGCTGCCCGCGTACCGGCGCAGGCTCCCCGTCAGCAACTCCCGCCGGGTCGGAGTGTCGAGAAATTGGCGCAGGGTCGAGCAGCGCGACTGCCGGAGCTGGCTGTAGGGGATGCTGGCGGTCCGGAAGTTGGACCGCAAGACCAGGCCGTCAGGCCCCAGCTCCACGTAGTGATGACGCTGGCGCCAGAAGATCAGGCCGGCCATCAGCAGCACGATCACGGCCACCGCGACGTAGCTGGGCTGGAACTCGTGATGCTCCACCACCACGATCCCCTCCCCGACCAGAATC
>JAKABA010000403.1 GCA_021802115.1 bacterium
CCCTCCTCGGGGGGTGCGTTGGCGGGGGCGGGGCTGGGCCCGCGTCACGTCTCGGCCACCCTGGGCATCTTCAAGGCCTACACGACCAGGGTCGGCTACGGACCCTTCCCGACCGAGCTGGAGGGCCCGATGGCCGAGTACCTCAGGGAGCGCGGCGTCGAGTACGGCACCACCACCGGACGCCCGCGGCGGGTGGGCTGGTTCGACGCCGCGGTCGCCCGCTACGCGGTGGCGGTCAACGGCATCGACTCGATCGCGCTCACCAAGTTGGACGTGCTCGACGAGCTGGAGGTGATCCGGGTCTGCACCGGCTACCTCAGCAAGGGCCGCTACGAGGACCATCCCATGGCCAACATCTCCCACCTCAAGCACCTGGAGCCGCAATATGAGGAGCTGCCCGGCTGGCGGCGCAGCACCCGCGACGCGCGTCGGTTCGAGGACCTCCCGAGGGAGGCGGCAGCCTACGTGGAGCGGCTCTCCGAGCTGGCTGGGGCGCCGATAGACCTGATCTCGGTCGGCCCCGGCCGGGAGGAGACCATCCCAAGGAGGAGCAGTTGGTGAGGCGGGCGCTCCCCAGACGGCTGGCGGGAGGCGGCCTGCTGACGTTGGCGCTGCTGGCGGTGGGGCTGCTGGCCCAGCCCGCAAGGGCGCAGAGTCCGGGATGGGCCGGGCTGGCGGGCCCGTCCTTCCCCGCCTCCGAGCATGCGATCGTCTGGCAGCTGGCGGCCGACCCGAGCAGGCCCTCGGACATCCTGGCCGCGACCAGCCGGGGGGTGTACAGCTCGGCTGACGGAGGGGCCGTCTGGAGCCCCACGGCGATCACCGGCTTCACCTGGACGGTCGCCTTCGCCGATGGCGGCACGGCCGCCTATGCCGGGACCGAGACCGAGGGCGTCTACCGCAGCACCGACTCCGGGGTGACCTGGAGCCGGGACGACCTGGGCCTCGGCAGCCGCGACGTGCGGGCGATCGCGGTCGCACCGAACGCGGTCGTTCTGGGCACCAACTCGGGGGTCTACCTGGGGAGCTCGGGAGTGGGCTGGGAGCCCGTCGGTCTCCAGGGAACCACGATCAGCTCGGTGGCGGTCACGGCGGACAACCCACTTGGCGTCCTGGCGGGATCGGACAGCTCGGTCGCCACCTCCAACCTCTTCTCGAACCTGGCCGTGGGCAAGGCCACCTCCTGGCAGGCGGTCTCCGGCGGCGACCCCCAGGGCTCCCCGGTGTTCGCGATCGGAGCCGGGCCCCTGGCGGTCGGGGCGAGCCACCCCCCGATCCTGGTGGGAACCCTGCGGGGTCTCTTCCGCAGCGTGAACGGGGGCGGCCTGTGGCAGCAGGTCAACCTCGCCCAGGGGGCGCTCTGGAGCGTCAACGCGATCGCCTTCGACCCTGAGAATCCGGCCGTGGTCTACGTGGGCGGGGACAACGGCGGCAGCAGCGGAGGCGGGCTGCAGCGCAGCGTGAACGGGGGGAGCTCCTGGCAGGTCTGGCAGACCGGCCTGCCCGCCGACGATGTGACCGGGCTCCAGGTGGAGCCCACCAACCCGGTGACGGTGCTGGCCGCCCTCTGGCACGGGGCAAGCCGAGAGGCGGCGACGGCCAAGCTGGTCGACACCTCCGCCCCGGGTCCGGTCCCCCTCCAGGCGATCAGCCAGACCAGTCCGATTACGATCAGCCCGCCTCCGACCGCTCCCCCCACGGTCCGGCCCAACCCCGGCCGGCACCGCGGGAGGACGGGCCTCAGCCTCCCCGCCTGGACTCCACCCCTGATCGCCGCCGTCGTGGTGATCCTTTTGGTGGGTATGTTTATGGCTCTCAGGCGGCGTCGGATCCGGCTTGACGCGGAGGCTCCCCCATGATCGATGAACCCCTCAGCGGCACCCCCGAGGAGCGGCTGGCCGCACTCGGCCTGGTGCTCCCGCCCACTCCCCGGCCGGTCGCGAGGTACCAGCCCCAGATGGCCGCGGGCTCGGTGGTGGTCACCTCCGGCGTTCTGCCGATGCAGGACGGGCGGGTCTTGACCGGCAGGCTCGGCGACTCGATGACGGTGGAGGCTGGGGTGGCGGCTGCCCGGCAGGCGGCGCTGCTGGCGCTCTCCTCATTGGCGGCGGGCGCCGGGGGGCTCCAGAAGATCGCCTCGATCCTGAGCCTCACCGTGTACATCCGCTGCGCCCCCGACTTCGCTCGGCAGCCCGAGGTGGCCGACGGAGCGTCCGAGCTCCTGCTCCAGGTGCTGGGCGATGCCGGGCGCCACGCCCGGGTCGCGGTCGGGGTCGCGGAGCTGCCTCTGGAGGCCTGCCTCGAGCTGCAGCTGATGGGGGTGCGCCGGGCCTAACGAAGCCCAGAACTCCCGCCCGGCTTGACAGCAGGCGCTTGGCGGTGTATCACACAGGCACCGCTGAGGGACGGAGCGGGTGTTGGTGCGGAGGGACCAGCGCCGGACTGGCGACGCTTCCCTGCCGCATGCGAAGGCACGCAAAGGAGGGAAGGTGATGCGTGGAGCCCTGGGGAGAGCCCTGGCCCTGTTGGCCACGGTCGCGGTGGCGGGAGGGATCAGCCTGGCCAGCTCGGGGGTGGCGCTGGGGAGCAGCCCCACCCAGCCGGCGGGGATAGCCCCGAAGCCGGTAAACGAGCTGGACTGTAACGGTTTCTCCCCCGTTTACAGGTCGGTCAAGCCTGACCTCGGCGGACTCTGCACCGACCCGTTGACCCCGCCCGGCACCTGGTCGGCGCATGCGGGCCGCTTCTACGACAACGGGCACTACATCGGCCACGACGAGCCGTCGGTGAA
>JAKABA010000404.1 GCA_021802115.1 bacterium
TATGGCCTCCTCTATGGTGGACCCCTCTGTCAAGACAGCTGAACGGGGTTCTTTAAGCTATTCCCGTGCCCCCCTTCATTCCCAAGTTCTGGTGTTCACCAGCCGTCGCTGGACCTAGGCGGTTCGGTGGGGACTTGTTCACACCGAGTCCCTCCCGTCGTCACGCCTCAGCTGCCGCCGCTACCTCGCGCTGCGCATACACCTCGGCCGGGGTCCGGTACCCAAGCGCCTGGTGCAGTCGTTGTCCGTTGTAGAACGCCAAGTAGTCGCCGATCCCGGTTCGTGCCTCTCGGGGCGACTCGTAGTCATGTAGGTAGACCTCTTCGTACTTCAGGCTGCGCCACAGCCGCTCCGTGAATATGTTGTCAAGGGCACGCCCGCGGCCATCCATGCTGATCCGCACGCCCGCCCCCGTTACCAGTTCCACGTAGGCGGCCGCGGTGAACTGGCTGCCCTGGTCACTGTTGAGGATCCCTGGCTGAGCCTGTCCGAGGGCTCGCCGCACGGGCTCAAGCACAAGACCTTCCTCCATCGTGTCCCCCAGCTGCCACTCGACCACGTACCGCGAGAACCAGTCGATCAGTGCTACCAGGTACATCCACGTCCGCCGCAACCGAATGTAGGTCAGGTCAATGCCCCAGACTTGGTCCGACGCCGTGATGCTCAAGCCACGCAGCAGATACGGGTACACCTGGTGGTCATGTCGCCGGCGGCTGAGATTGGGCCCGGGACACACCCCCGCGATCCCCATCTCCCGCATGTGCCCCTGCACCGCTTTGCGGTTGAGCGTCCACCCCTCCCGCCGCAGTTCCGCCGTGATGCGCCGGGAGCCGTAGAAGGGCCACCGGGTGTAGACCTCGTCGATCCGGTTCTTGAGCTTCAGTTCTCCCTCCGATGGCTCCACTGGCTGGTAGTAGAGGCCCGAGCGGTTCAGTCCCAGCAGCCGCGCCTGTGTGATGAGAGGCAGGGCGCCTTCGCCTCGCTCCAGCAGTTCCAGGCGTTCCAGCCTACTCAAATCTGACGCCTTTTTTTTTCAACCACTCAAGCTCTGTGCTCAAGCGACCAATTTCTGCGTACAGTTCATGTACCTTCTTCTCTTGTTCGGCCCGATCCGCCGCTCCCCGCTCCCCGCGGGCGAACACCTCAGGCAGTTCCTTCATTACTGTGTTCCGCCACCGGTGCAGCATCGTCGGGTGCACATGCCGCTCTGTCGCGATCTGTGCCAACGTCTTCTCCTCGCGCAGCACCTCCAGGACAACCTCGGCCTTGAACTGGGCTGAATAGTGCTTCTTCACGCCGCTCGGGATTGCTTACGGACCCCCTCTCTGACTGTCCAGTTTTCGGGGTCCACTATAACCCTGAATTTCGCATATGTTCGACCACATGCCCACGGTCTCATGGACGCCGTCCGCGCATCGCACGCACCTTTCGGTCGAGGCGCTACGGTTCGTCTCTCTGAGCCTCAGGGGCTCGCGCAATACACTGCGAAATCCAGGATAACAGCTCGTCCGCCGTCACCCAGTGGGCCCTGACGGCCTTCCTGGTGCTCGCCGCAGTGCAGGGGCGCATCGGGGTGGGCACCTTCGTGGCGCTGGTGACCTACTTCTCGACGCTCAACGTCCCACTTGGTGCGCTGCGAAGCGCAGTTCTCCGCGTGGTTGCCGACAGTCCCCACTTCGAGCGCGTCTTGCGCTGGGCGAGCGTATCGGAACTGCCGCGTACCTTTCGCGTCCCCGGGCGGAACGCGGGTGCCGGGGACAGGCGCCCGCCGTACACCATCCATCTGCGCGATGTGGCAGTGTGGGGGGAATCGGGGATCCGCGAGCCCGTCCTGCGCGTCCCCGAGTTGAAACTCGGTCCCGGAGGTGTGCACGAGATTGTCGGTCCGAACGGTTCAGGCAAGACCTCGCTGGCGAGCCTGTTGGCCGGCGGCGCCAGCGGCCGTTTCAGTGGGGACGTGGCGATTTACGACGGGCGAGGTGTCGGCCGCGATCGGACCCTGTGGGTGGCCACGGTCGGCGCACACGCCACCCTGGCCAGTGGATCGCTCCTGGCCAACGTCATGCGCGGCACCTCCTGTCCGGACGCGACGTGGCGCTTGATGCGCGAGGCCTTCTCCGGGGAGCCGTGGGGAGCCCGACTGCCGGACGGCGAGATGACGCGGATCGGGCCCAAGCGCGGCCTGTCTCGCGGAGAGGAGTTGTATGTCTGCGCGATCCGGGCGTTGGCCGCGAGGCCCGGAGTGCTGATCCTCGACGACGTCTTGGGGAATATCGACGCCGGTTTGCGGGACCGCCTCCTCGGTCTTGTTGAGGATGTCGGCTGCACGTTGCTGATCTTCGGGCCGGAGCGCATGGACCTGCAGGGTCATGCCGCAACGGGATATCGCATTCGCCGCTTGGAAGGGAGCGTACCGACATACATTCTGGACGGGGCCGGTTCCGCGTGATCCGAGCCGGGTGGGGCCCGCCCGACGACCGCCGGGTGCTATGGACAGCCGTCCTCGCCGCCCTGGTGAGTCTCGCCTTCATGCTGTCTATGTGGCTGGTGCGGATCGACGGTACCATCAGCCTGGCTCACGCCCTGTTCGCAGAGAACGCGGCGGCGCAGCAGGGGCAGGGTTCCGCTCGATAGGGTGAAGCGGGCCATCCGCCGAAAGGGTCACCGCGGCGCCCGCGGTGCCGCCTCGCGCGGACGGCAACGCGGCGGCGGGGCTGCATGCTTGGGGCGGTGATCGCCAACCGCCAGTGGAGGACGCACATCCCTCCGTCGCGCCCTCTCTTCCAG
>JAKABA010000405.1 GCA_021802115.1 bacterium
GTACACCGTCCACAGCGCCTTGGCCAGCTGGTCCTGGTCCAGCGGCGCCAGCCGAGCGTAGAACTGCTTGCGATCCCAGCGCTCCATCGGTGCCAGCCATCATCCCGGATCGCGGGCAGGGCTCGCCACCCCTCGGGCACTGCCGGTCTGCCCTTCTAACGCGGCGGGCGCAGAGATCTGGTGGGCCGCGAGCTCAGTTGCTCCGGATCAGCTCCACCACCGGGATCTGGCGGCTGGTCTTCTCCTGGTACTCCCCAAAGCCGGGATAACGCCGCACCTGCTCCTGGTAAATTCGGTCCCGCTTCTCGCCCTGGAGTGGGTGGGCGAGGGCCGAGTAGGTCTCCGAGCCCGCTTCGACCTGGACCTCGGGATGGGCTACCAAATTGTGGTACCAGTCCGGGTTGGTGTCCGCGCCCGCCTTGGAAGCGAAGACGAACCGGCGTCCGTCATAGTCGAGATACATCATTGGATGCACCCGGGGCTGGCCGCTCCTCGCGCCGACGGTGTGGAGCAGCAGCAGCGGAGCGCCGGTAAAGTTGCCCCCCACCTTCCCCTGCTGGCGGCGAAACTCGCCGATGATCGCGGCGTTGTGATCGACTGCCATGGGCGTTTCTCCTTAGGTGCTGGTCAGCTCCAACTTAACAAAGAGCTCTTGAGCTCCTCCAGCCGCCAGGCCCGGACCGGGCGGGCAGTGCGTGGGGCGCCACCCACCACCACCCGGCGTCGGGGCCGACGACTCGGGACAATGTCGGTGTCCCTGTCTCCTGCCGGACCGTCCGACCATGGGTGGCTCACCACTAAGGTCGCCGCTGTAGCACGCGCCGGACCCGGGCCAGGGCCTTTCTCAAACCGGGGTCGCCTGGGTCGTGCAGGTCCGCGGCGACCGCGGTGATGGGCACCCGGCTGCCCAGCGGGCCGAGAATGTCACGGCAGAGCTCAGGGTCGCGGCGCAGGCGGGCCACATCCTCCACCAGGCGGCCGGCCGCGGAGCGCTGGTCGGCCCGGTGCAAGTTGACCACGACCAGGCCCGCGGTCTCGATGCCTGCCCACCTCTGCTGGATCGCCCATCTCGGCCGCGGCTCAGGGGCCGGGTTGTGGCGGATCTGCTGCATCTTTGAGAGGGCGTCGGCCCGCAGCTTCTCGGCCAGTGATGACTGCCCGCTGAGCAGGGCCCCGAAATCGGTCCCCAAGATCTCCTTGGTCCAGGCGCCGAGTCCTTCCGGCTGTTGCAGCAGCTCGACCCAGTGGTCGAGCTGCCGGCGAGCGTCCTTGGCTGAGTCATCGCTGCGGCGGACGAAGAGCGAATCCTCCGATTCGGGCGGGGGCGCTACAAAGACGCGCAGGTCATAGGAGCCCAAAGGGTCATCCCCCTCCAGGATGATCGCGTCGGCGATCTCCAGCATCAGGTCGGTGTCGAAGAAGCCCGCATAGGCGGCCTCGCCCGGCTGGAAGTGGTAGGCGGCCACCGCGGCCGCGCCCGCGTCGCGGAAACGCCGCAGCTCGCGCTCGGTGCTGTGGCTCGACCTGCGGCCGCTGCGGCTGGGCAGCACCCGGCAGCGGGCGACCGACAGGAGTAGGTCCTGACGGGACAGGACCGCCTCTATGAAGGTGGTCTTGCCAGCTCCTGGGGGACCGCCGACGTGAATCAGCGACCGTGGGATCACGAGGACCGGCCCGCCTGCATAGCCGCAGCATGGTCGGGTCGGCAGCAGAGGTGGGTCGGCCCGGCCCCGATGCCAGCGACCGGAGGCCAGCTCGCGCCGGAACCTCCAAATTGCTGGGCCTGTTGGGGTGACCACTTCGCGATCCTCCGGCCCGGCGGAGCGCCGAGAGGCTCGCCCTCGAAGCCGCTTCGGCTCATGGACGCCTGACTGGCCGGCTCATCGACTCTGGGCGAGCCGCAGGTGGCAGAACCCGCTGGCGGCTCTGGCCGTCACGGGTGAGCTACGAATTCCGCCAGCGCCCGGCTCTGCTCCACGCGGCTGGGCTCGTGGACGTACATCATGTGGCCGGCCGGGTAGTGGTGGGTTGCGATCTGGGCACGCTGGCCCTCCGGGATCGCGAGGTGGGCAAACGCGTACTCGGCCGCAAAGTAGGGGGTGGCGCCGTCGTAGTAGCCGCAGGCCAGGTACACCCGCAGGTGGGTGTTGTGGCGCATCGCCTCCCCCAGCCAGGAGGTGACGGACACGTGCCTGCCCTCGAACTGCGCGTAACTCCACGGCTGCACCCGGTCGGTCAGCAGTTCGTAGGGGAGGTCCGAGTGGTAGTGAAGCTCGGAGTGAAGGTAGTGGTTGAGAGCCGCCGAATAGGGTCCGGAGATGGCGACCTGGCTGGGATCGAAGGTGGGCCGCTCGCCGGCGTCGTCGGCCTCGGCCCCCAGGAAGCGGCTGTCCAGCCGCCCCACCACCTGGCGGCGAGAGCGTAGGAGCTCGCGAAAGAAGCGCTGATGCTCGATGCGCAGGTCCACCCGGTCCAGGTAGTCCTCGGACAGTCCGGTGACCCGCGCGAGGCGGCGGATCATGTCGGCCCGGTCCGCCGCCGAAAGCCGTGAGCCCTGGAACAGGGCATATCGGTAATCCCTGGTTGCGAGCTGCTCGGCCTCGGCGCGCACCTCCCTCCAGCTCCGCTTGCCGAGCAGGCCGTGATATTGGGCGATGGCGGCGTAGGTGGGCAGGTAGAGCGCGCAGGGCAGGTCGTTGCCCTCGGTGAAGCGGATGGTGCCCATGTCGATCACCGACGAGATGAGGATGATCCCATTCAGGTAGAGCCCGAACCGTTCCTGCAG
>JAKABA010000009.1 GCA_021802115.1 bacterium
GCGATGCAGCTCTGGCCGGTGTTCTGGAAGCGGGCTCGGACCCCGACCTCGGCCGCCTGCTGGAGGTCGGCGTCCTCCAGGACCAGGAAGAAGTCCGAGCCCCCCAGCTCAAGGACGGCCTTCTTCAGCTCCTGCCCCGCCAGGGCGGCGACCCGGCTCCCGGCCAGATCGCTGCCGGTCAGCGTCACCGCGCGCACTCTGGGGTCGGCGATCAGGGCGGCGACCGGCTCGGTGCCCGTGACCAGAGCCGCCAGCGAGCCGTCTGGAAAGCCGGCCTCGAGCACCAGTCGCTCCAGGGCAAGGGCCGAACCGAAGGTGGTGGGGGAGTGTTTGAGCAGGCCAGCGTTGCCCGCCATCAGGGCCGGGGCCGCAAAGCGCAAAACCTGCCAGAGCGGGTAGTTCCAGGGCATGATAGCCAACACCACCCCCAGGGGCCGGAAGGCGACGAAGCTGCGAGGAGAGTCGGAGGGTGAGGGCTGGTCCCGCAGGAACGCCTCCGCCTGGTGGGCGAAGTACTGGCAGGAGATGGCGCACTTCTCGACCTCGGCCCGGGCCTCCAGGCTCGGCTTGCCCATCTCGGTGGAGACGAGGGTGGCCAGGGTGTCCTGCTCCTGGCGCAGCAGCTGGGCCAGGTTGAGCATGCGCTCCGCCCGCCAGGAGATCGGTTGTCGGGAGTTGATCGAGAACGCCGCCTGAGCCCGGTCAAGGGCTCGGTCAAGCTCCTCCCCAGTCATCGCCGGGTACTCCGCGACCACCTCCTCCGTGGCGGGGTTCACGCTCTGGAAGACCGGCTCCGCAATCCTGCTCACGCTCCGCGACCTCCCTGTCCACGTTGCCCTGCCTGGCCGCCACCCATTCCTGGAGCGTAGCTCACCACCGAGTCCGCCAGCTGGCGGTCAAGGAGCCCCCGCTCGGCCAGCACCAGGAGGTGCGCTTCTGACTCGAACACGGCGAGCATCTGGTTGAACGGGTCCAGGCTCGAAAAGTGGCGTCGGCGTCTGGTCCAGGGCAGGGCCTCAGCCACCGCGCGGGCGCTCCGAGCGCCGTCCAGCACCAGCGCCAGGCACTCTTCCAGGCGCACCCGGTGGTGCTCCAGGAGCTCGTCGACGCGCCCTGCCAAATCTGAGAACACGGGCCCATGGGCGGGCAGGACCAGGCTCGCGGGCAGCCGCCGCACCAGCTCCAGCGAACTGAGAAAGGCCGCCAGCGGGCTGCCCGAGTCAGGCAGCTCCACTCCCAGCGAAGGCGTGATCTGGGGCAGCACGTGATCACCCGCGAACAGGATCCCCCGATCGCGGTCAAAGAGGCACAGATGCCCTCTGGTGTGACCGGGTGTGGGGATCACTTCCAGCCGCCGCCCATCCTGAAGGAGGACCCCCTCACCGGTCAGGAGCATGTCCGGCAAGGGCGGACGCCAGCCCGCATCGTCGCCTGCCAGCTGCCGCAGCCTGCTTGCCACATCGTCGGCCGCCGCCTGCCGCAAGCGCTCCAGGGAGGCGGCCCGGGCCCGCCCAGGATCCCTGGAGAATGCTTCCAGGGTTGCCTGATCGCCGCGGCCCAAGGAGACCCAGGCCCCCGATTCGTCGCGCAGCTGCCCGGCCAGGCCGAGGTGGTCTCGGTGCACGTGGGTGGCGAATATTCCCCGCACCGATCCCAGCCCGCCACCCAGCGCTCGGAGCCCGTCTCTGAGCCGCTCCAGGGTCTCCTGGTGATCCCAGCCGCAGTCGATCAGGAGGAAGCCGCCAGCGCTCCTGATGAGGTAGGCGTTGACCGCGCGCAGGGCGTCCCCGGGCAGCGGCAGCGGACACCGGAAGATGGAGTCGGCCACCTCCTCCAGGGCGGGCTCGGCCCACCTGTAGCGATCCTCGGTCTGGGCGCTCAGCTGGGCGCCGCCTCGGCTGTCTCTGCCGGCGGCTGGCCGGCGGCCAGGATGACGCGGCTGACCCGCGCCAGGTCGACCGCGTGATGGCTGCGGATCTGGAGTTGACAGGTGAGCTGGCCGTTGCCGGCCGCCTGCAAAGACAGGGGGCGGAGGCTCACCGACTCCCCGGCCACCAGGCCCAGCTCGTGCTCGAGCAGCGAGCGCAGCTGGATCAGCGAGGACTCCGGGGGCAGCTGCAGCTCGATGTCGACCTGAAGCGGGATGTGGGTGACCGTGAGGGCCGCCATCAGGACGCCGCTGTTGGGAATCCTGACCGGTCTGCCCCCCATGTCGACGGTGGTGTAGACGACGCCCACATGGGTCACGATCCCGGAGTACTCGATCCCGCCGAAGAGGTAGGTTCGGATATGGACCCAGTTGCCGACCACGAACGGTCTGGCCATGAGCAGGACCAGGCCGGCGAAGACGCTTCCCAGGGAGGTCTGGGCGGCGACCCCCACCACCACTCCCACGATGGCCCCCGCCGCCAGCAGCCCGGTGAGGTCGATCTGGAGGGCGGAGAGCACGCCCAGTCCCAGCACCACATACAGGCACCAGGTGACGATGGGGCGCCAGGAGGAGAGCTCACTGCTCCGCAGGTGGCTGAACAGGCGGGACACGAAGGCCCGGATGGCAAGCCCGCCAAGCACCACCGCCACGATGAAGATCCCAAGCTCGGCGACCAGCTGATCACCTTTGGGGACCAGGCCCAGGATCTGCGGGCGGACCGCAAAGAGGGCGGCCAGGGCCCCGACCGCCGCCAGGGCGGTCAGCCAGGGGCCGCGGCGCTCGCCCTGATGTGGACGAGGGTTGGTCAGCATCGGCCCATCCTGCCAGAGCGGGCCGCACCAGCGCAGCCGACCCGAAGGCTCGCTCTCACCCCTCGGCGGTCAGGGTGCGGTCTGAGTTGAGCTCGGTGTTGCCGCGAAGGGCCGCCAGGGCGGCCGCCAAAAGCGAGATCGCAGCCAGGAAGAGCAACGCCGCCACCAACCCCTTGGTGACCAGGGCCGGAGACTGGGCGTGGGACGCGGTGGTGCCCGCCGCCAAGCCGAAGACCAGCCCGGTCAGCGCCACCCCCAGGGATGTGCCCATGCCCCTGGTCATGTTGAGGATTCCGCTGGCCATGCCCGAATGCTGCCTGGGGGCAGCCCCCATGATGGCGGCGTTGTTGGGGGGGGTGAACATCCCCAGCCCGACGCCGGTCATAGCCAGCTCCAGCAGCAGCACCCCGCCTGGGACCGGATGGAGTGAGATCGCCACCAGTGACACCGCGGCGACCACCATCCCTCCGACCGTCAAGGGCCGGGCTCCGAAGCGGTCGGCGATATTGCCGGCGATCGGGGCGGTGATCCCCAGCGCCACCGGCAGCACTATCAGCTCCAAGCCGGCGGTCCCCGGGTCGAGATGGCCGGCGAACTCCAGGTAGAACGGCAGCACGAAGAGGACGCCGAAGAGGGCCAGGTAGGAGAGGAGTCCTGACGAGATGCCAGCCGAGAAGGCGATCACCTTGAAGATCCCCAGCTGCATCATGGGCGCCCGGGCGGTCAGCTCGCGCCGTAGGAAGAGGGCGCCAAACACAGCCGCGACCGCGAAGAAGCCGAGGATCTGGGGAGACAGCCAGCCGGTCTCGTCCCCGAACGAGAGCGCCAGCAGCAGGCCGCTGATGGCGGCTCCGAAGGTGGCGATGCCCCACCAGTCGATCCGCTGGCGCTCGGCCAGCTGGCGGCTGCGGGGCAGCAGGAACCACCCCAGCGCCATCCCGATCATTCCCGCCGGCACGTTGACGAGGAAGATCAGCCGCCACCCGCCCAGCACGACCAGCAGGCCGCCCACCGCCGGGCCCAGCGACAGTCCGAGGGCCTGGGCGGCCCCCTGCACCCCGATGGCCTGGCCCAGCTTCTTGGGGGGCATCGCGTGCACGATCAGGGCCACGCTGTTGGCCTGCAGCATGGCCGCCCCGAAGCCCTGGAGCACCCGGAAGACCACCAGCAAGGGGATGCTGGGGGCGATCCCGCAAAGGGCGGTGCCGACGATGAAGATGGCGAAGCCGTAGATGTAGAGCAGCTTGCGCCCGACCATGTCGGCGAAACGTCCCACCGCGGTCACCATCGCCACCAGCACCAGCAGGTAGGCCAGGGAAACCCACTCCACCGCTCCCAGGGTGGTGTGGAAGCTGCGCTGCAGAGTGGGTAGCGCCAGGACCACGATGCTGGCGTCGAGCTGGCCCATGAAGGCGCCCACGCAGACGGTGCCCACCACGTACCAGTGGGCGTTGGGCTTGGCCGCTATCGAGGCCGGTCGGCGCGGTTCGGAGAGCAGCTTCCGCCAGCCGTGCGGAGACGGAGTTGAAGCTGTCTCGGCGGTGCCCATCGCCGTCGAATATAGCGGTGGCAGGGGGCCGGGGTCCTGGATGCCGCCACCGCAACCGCCCGGCGGCAGAAGAAAGGGGCCCGCCCGGATCGCTCCGGGCGGGCCCCTCGGCCGCGTTCTAGGATGCGGCCTTCAACGCGTGCTCAGTCAGCCTCCAGGCTGGAAGGGCGGAGCCGGCGCGGGGGCGCCTCCCAATGACGGCGCCGGACCCGTCTGGGCGATCGGTTCGTCACCGACGAGGCCCGTGCCACTGAGGACGATCGCGGCGATCTCCTCGGTCTCGTAGCCGCTGTGTACGGCCCAGCCGTACGCCAGCAGGCTGATCATGATCACGACCAGGATGTCAGCTGGGAATGGGATCCCAACGGTCTTGGGCGCGTCCAGCGAGCCCGCCGCTCCGTAGGCCCCGTAGTAGGAGATGGCGAACATCGCGAGCAGGAAGAAGATCAGCCACCAGGTGCTGCTGACCGCCTTGCGCCCCTCTTCGTTGGAGAGGTACCAGAGGGCCCCGGTGAATCCCACGATCAGACAGATAGTGACGAAGTAGAAGACCCCGAACTGGGGGTGGGGGACCGCCGCCGGAACCGCGGTGAGAGCGTATTGCCCCCAACGCTGGACGATGATCCAGAGGATCAGGAAGACCAGGCCCAGGATCCCTCCGGTGCCGGCGCTGATCCAGCCCCGCATGGGCGCGTAGAACCAGACGAAGAGCGGCAGGGCGATGAAGACCGCGGCGAACACGATCGCCAGCGTGAAGAACCCTGCCCAGTAGACGATCAGGGCGGCTCCCAGGAATCCAATGGGAGCCAGGACCTCCGCCCCCCAGAGCCGGAATGGCCGGGTCAGAGAGCCCGCCGTGCGGCGCAGGATGGGCAGCCCGATGCCGCCCATGATGTAGGTGAGGACGGTGGCCGAGGTGATGATCCCAACCAGGGTGTACCAGCTGGGAAGGGGCAGGAAGAAGAGACATCCGACCACGGTCGACGCGACCAGGGCCAGCCAAGGGATCTTGAACCGACTGGTGATCTCCTGGAACTGCTTGGGTAGGTAGCCGACCACCGACAGTCCGTACACGGTCCGACTGGAGGTCCCGAGGTAGATGTAGCCGGTGCCGGTCGGGGAGATGAAGGCGTCAATCAGAAGGATGGTGGCGAAGCCGCCCAGAAGCGCGGTGCCCGAGCCCTTCATCAGGACGTAGAAGGGAGCGTTGGCGGCGGCGCTGCCGGCCGCCTTGAGGCCCGCCCAGTCACCCACGTGTACGTGGAAGAAGCCCCAGTTGATGCCGCCGGTGAAGGCCACCTGCAGCAGCACGTAGAGCGCCATCCCCGCCAAGACCGAGGCGATGGTGGCGACGGGCACGTCCCGCTGGGGGTTCTTGGCCTCGCCGCCGAAGTCCAGCGCCTGCCGGAATCCCAGGTAGGAGAACACGATCCCGGTGCTGGCCACAGCTCCCAGAACGGGCTGGGCGCCGAGCGGGAAGAAGCCGCCGTAGGAGCCGAAGTTCTTGGTGTGGAGGTCCAAGATGAGCAGGAAGATGATGGTCAACCCGGGGATCAGGAACTTCCAACCGGTGACAAAGGCGTTGAACTGGCTGAGGAACCGGATGCCGACGTAGTTGATGATGAAGAACAGGATCATCAGCCCGATCCCGAAGAGGATGCCGCCGGGCCAGACCAGCTCCGAGTTGGCGTTGATGATGCCGTGGATGTAGGAGCTGGCGTAGGTGACCACCGCCTCAGCTTCGATCGCGGGCACGCTGACAGCGGAGAGCAGATATGTCCAACCGAGGATGAAACCGGTGTAGCCGCCGTGGGTGAGGTGGGGGTAGCGGACGATGGCGCCCGAGCGGGGCAGCATGCCAGCGACCTCGGCGTAGTTCAGGGCGACGAACAAAACCAGCACGCCGCCCACGATCCAGGACACGATCGCGCCAGGTCCGGCCACCGAGGCGGAGGCGATGGCCGCGAACAGCCAGCCGGAACCTATGATCCCTCCCATCGAGAGGAAGAAGAGCTGCCAGACCGACATGTGCCGGTCGAGTTTGCGGTCCGACGCGTCGTAGTCGGGTTTGGCTGTCACAGCCATAGACAGATACCTCCTTGCTCCCTGCTGCGGCGGCGGGCTGCCTAGAACCCTTCGCCCGCCCCCAAATTCCCTGTTGCGGGCAAGATTAAGGACTGGAGGCCGGTTTGGGAAGGGGCTTGACAAACTTGCTCCGAGCCAATCAATGTCCCCGGGGCGCTATATTCGCCTTTGAGTGATGGATGAACTGGGTCCCCTGGCCGCCTCCGACGAGGACTTTGAGCAGCTCGCGTCCTCCCTGCGGGCCGACTCCCGCGATCTCAACACCTTCCTTGAGGTGCTGGCCAGCAAGTTCGAGGGTGCCCTGCCGGGGCGCGCCCAGGTCGACTATCAAGGGGGAGGGATGCTGCGGCGCAGCAAGAGCGTCAAGCGGATCCGGGTCGCCCTTGGCGACGACCACTTCGAGCTGGCTCGGGACCGGGGCGCGGTGGTGGCGCGTCGCTCCAAGGTGGTGCGCGGGATCACTCTCAAGAGTGACCAGCTGAGCTTGGACGGCTGGGTGGCCGAGCTGACCCGGGCCCTCGTCCAGCAGAGTTCGGCGAGCGCCGCTGACAGAGTGGCTCTTGAGCGCCTGCTAGGCTGACCGCAGGTGCGATTCTTCCGCGGCGGAGGCGGCTCGGCGGGGGTCAGCCCCGAGCAGCAGGCTGAGCAACTGGCACGCGCCGAGCGCAGCCGGCAGATGGTCGAGGGCGGGGGCATCCCCCTGGAGGCTGAGGAGCGCATCGAGCGCCAGCGCCAGGAGGGGGCGACCTTCACCTCGGACCTGTCGGTGGACGAGCTGGCCGCCCTGCGGGGGATCGGCTACCGGCCCGTGGCGCTGGTCATGGGCAGCTCCCTGTATCGGATGGGCTGGATCAACACCGGGATGGGCATCCTGAGCGGCCGCTCGAGCATGAGCTGGGGAGCCGTCGAGCCTCTGGAGAATGCCGCCCTCACCTCCGCTCTGTTCGAGGCCAGGTCCCGAGCTGTCCATCGTCTGGTGCTCGAGGCCTCCGGCCTCAACGCCGAGGGCGTGGTCGGGGTCCGGCTGGAGATCAAGCGCTGGGAGTGGGCTACGGGGATGGCGGAGTTCACAGTGCTGGGCACCGCGGTTCGCCGGATCGGAGAGGCGCCGGCCTCGGAGCCCTTCACGTCCACCCTCAACGGGCAGGACATGGCCAAGCTGGTAATGGCCGGCTACCGGCCCCTGAGGCTGGTGATGGGCGCCAGCGCCTTTCAGGCCGTCGCCTTTTTCGGAGGCAGCATGGGCATGATGGGACAGGGGGCGGTCTCGGCCTGGAGCAACCAGGAGGTCGCCAGCTACACTCGCGCGCTGCGCCTGGCCCAGGCCACGGGACGTCAGCGGATGGCACAGGAGGCCGGCCAGGCCGGCTCCTCCGGGGTCGTCGGCGTGGAGATCGACTCGCACATTCTGGAGTACCCCACGGGATCCGAATCGGTCGGGGGCCGCATCGTGGAGTGGGTGATCCTGGGGACCGCGGTGGCGCCCCAGGCCAGTCCCACCCAGCTGCCGCGGCCGTCCATGGTGGTTCCGCTCAGACCTTGAAGGAGGAAGCCAAATGACCGACCAGCCGGCAGGCAACCAGCCGGGCCAGCCCGAGATCCCCCAGGACGCCATGAACCGGCTGCGGGAGATGCGCGGGACCGAGGGCCACCGCAAGCTCTTCACCAGCGACCTGTCGATCTCCGAATTCCTGCTCGTCAAGGAGGCCGGCTTCGAGCCGGTGGGACTGGTGGTGGGCAGTTCGATCTACCACATCGGCATGCAGATCGCCAACTTCGGCCAGAACCAGGAGATGCAGGTCCTCAGCCAGGCGATGTATCAGGCCCGCGAGCTGGCCATGTCCCGGATGGAGGAGGAGGCCGACGTGCTGGGCGCCGACGGCATCGTCGGAGTCCGCCTGGACATCAACCGCTACGAGTGGGGCCAGGGGCTGGCCGAGTTCATGGCGGTGGGCACCGCCGTCCGCAGCCAGCAGGGCAGCATGCGCACCCCCCAGGGCAAGCCCTTCACCTCCGACCTCTCGGGCCAGGACTTCTGGACCCTGCTGCAGGCGGGCTACGCCCCGCTGGCGCTGGTGATGGGCGTCTGCGTCTACCACGTGGCCCACCAGGGACTGGGCCAATGGATGCGCAAGATGGGCCAGAACCAGGAGATGCCGAACTTCACTCAGGCGCTCTACGACGCCCGCGAACTGGCCATGGAGCGGATGCAGACCGAGGCCGAGCAGGTTCAGGCGGAGGGCATCGTGGGCGCTCAGATCAAGGAGAACAACCACGGCTGGGGCAGCCACGTGATCGAGTTCTTCGCGGTGGGGACTGCCGTCAAGCCCACCAAGGAGGATCATCGCATCGCGCCGCCCCAGCTGGTGCTCTCCTTGGATCAGTAGCGGTTGCCCGCGGAGGCCGGTGCCGACCGACCCCCTCTGGCGCTGATCTACGACCCCATATTCCTGGACCACCAGAGCCCGGGCCATCCAGAGTCGGCCGCTCGCCTGCGGGCGATCACGGCCGCCATTCATCGCGACTCGCGGTTGCCGGAGAGCTGGTGGCAGGGTGCCGAGCGGGCCGATGCCCAGGACCTGCTCTTGGTCCACAGCCCAGCTCACGTCGACTACATCCAGGCGTTGGCGGCCGAGGGGGGTGGCTGGATCGACGCCGACACCTACTGCACCGCCTTCTCCTACGACATCGCCCTGGATGCGGTGGGCGCGACCATGGCAGCCGTTGGCCTCACCTGCGCGGCCTCGCCGGTGCCGGCGTTCGCCCTGGTGCGGCCGCCGGGCCACCATGCGACGCCCACCCAGGCAATGGGGTTCTGCTTGTTCAACAATGCCGCCATCGCCGTGCGTCACGCCCAGGCTCGCTTGGGGGTGGCGCGGGCGGCGATCGTGGACCTCGACGTCCACCATGGCAACGGCAGCCAGGACGCGTTCTGGACCGATGGCGACGTCCTCTACTGCTCCCTGCACCAGTGGCCGCTCTACCCGGGCACGGGGGCGGCCAGCGAACGTGGCGAGGGCGCGGGAGCTGGCAAGACCATCAACCTGCCGCTGCCGTCCGGGACCGGCGGGGGGCCCTGGCTGGCGGCCCTCCAGAACGTGGTGCTCCCGGCGCTGCGGGCGCACCACCCGGAGTTCATCCTGGTCAGCCTCGGGTTCGACGCCCTGGCCGGTGACCCTCTGGCTGGACTGGAGCTGGACTGGCGCGCCTACGCGACCGCCATGACCCGCCTTTCGGAGCTGGCCTCCGAGATCTGCTCGGGCAGGATCGTGGCCGTGCTCGAGGGAGGGTACAACCTCACCGAGATGCCGGTGGCAGCCACCGCCTGCGCCCTGGCGCTGGCTGGCCTGGACCCGAAGCCCGAATTCGTGGGACAGCTAGAGCCATCTCCCGGCCGCTGACCGGTCACGCCGCGACCAGGGCCGGTAGCACCTCGCCGATGGGCCCGCGGAGCACACAGGCGGCCCGCCTGTCGTAGGCGGTGGCTTCCGCGTTGAGGATCAGAAGGGGGACCGCGGCGCGCAGGGCGAGCGCCGGCAACCCGGCGGCCGGATGGACCTCCAGGCGCGTCCCCACGGCCACGAACAGATCGCAGCCGCGGGCGGCCAGCTCGGCCCTGCCCAGATCCTGAGCGCGCAGCCGCTGCCCGAAGGAGATGGCGGCCGACTTCAGGATTCCGCCGCAGGCGAGACATGGCGGGTCCTCCTCGCCATGGCGGACCCGCTCCAGCACCTCGGCCATCGGTCCGCCCCGGCCGCAGCTAAGGCAGAGGTACTGGCGCAGCGATCCGTGAATCTCCACCAGGCGCTCGGTCGAGGTGCCGGCCCGAAGGTGCAGGCCATCGACGTTCTGGGTCACCAGCATGGCCAGCCGGCCGCGCCGCTCCAGCTCGACCAGGGCCAGGTGTCCCGCGTTGGGCAGAACCTCGCGGGCAGGTTGCTCCAGCCGACTGAGCCAGGCGGCGATGCGGACCTCACGGCTGCTGACGTAGTGGTCCAGGGTGCTGAGAAGCCGAGCTTCTGGATTTGTGGTCCACAGCCCATCGGGACCTCGAAAGTCGGGGATCCCCGAATCCGTGGAGATTCCGGCTCCCGTGAGCACGCAGACCCGGCGGGCGCTGGTCACCAACGCCCGCGCCACCTCCATTTGGGCCACCACCGGTTGGGTTGCCATGCCCCAGCTCAGCTAAGTTGCAGGAGCCCACCGTCGGCGGTGGCCAGCTCCACTCCGTGCACGCCGGGCGCGCCTCCCACCGCGGCCAGGCCGGCCACCTCCTCGCCCAGCCAGGCGCCCAGGGCCGCCTCGTCGCCGCCCACCTCCACCCTGGCGATTGCCAGGGGCCGGTTCGTGGGCCCGGTCCTGGAGGGGTGCTGGCCGGGGTCGTCCCAGGCGAGGAAGAAGGGCAGCCGCCGGGTGGAGAAGGCTGCCGACATGGCCACGGAGCGCCAGCTAACCACCTGCCCGGAGGGCAGTGTGCGCTCGCCCGCCACCGGGGCCATCCCCAGGCGGGTAGCCACCTGGTCCAGGTCATCCGCCGCCAGACATACGGCCAGCGGCCGCGGGCCGGCCGGATTGGCCTCGGCGAGGACCGCCCGGCCGAGGGGGTTGGTGGCCGCCAGCTCGCGGTCGTAGACCGCCACCAGCTCCAGGTACTGGGAGCCGATGGGCACGATCCGGTTGGCGGTGCCGAAGCTCAGGTGGCGCCCGCCCTCAGTCGAATCCAGCCCGTGTCCGGCCAGCAGCTGGCGGGCCCCCAGCTGGAGGTCACTGGTGGCGATCAGGACGTGGTCGATCCGGATCACGGCCGAGCCTGCCTCAGCTCCACCCGCCCCTGATCGGTGACCCGCACCTGGTACCTGGGCAGCGGCGTGAAAGCGGGGCCGGTCAGCACCGCGCCGGTGCTCAGGTCGAAGCGGGAGCCGTGCCAGGGACAGGTCACCACCCCGGCCGCGAAGGTCCCGTCCTCAAGTGGGCCGCCAGCATGGGGGCATACGCTCCCCACGGCACAGACCCGGCCCCCGATCCGGGTCAGCAGCACGGGCACGCCGTCGGGAGCGCACTTCAACAGGCGGTCGGGCTGCACCTCGTCCGCGGCGGCGGCATCACGCCAGTCACCGGGGCCCTCCGTCCAGGCGTTGCGGTTGACCTGGGTGCCCAGGCGAAAGACCAGGTCGCCCCCCAGGTAGGCCCCGGCGGTGGCCAGCAGATAACCGGCCACAGCCAGTGGCCGTGCCGGCCGCCGCCGACCTGACAGCCGCAACCCCAGCGCTCCCGTGAACAGGGCCAGGGCGGAGCTGTTCAGAAGCGCGTGCGCCAGGCCCACCCGGCGCTCCGAGCCATAGCTGTCCTGCCAGTCGGCGAGCCCGGCCAGGGCCGCCAGTGCTCCCGAGGCGCAACCGAGGCCGATCAGGGCATCGGCCGCCGGCTCCAGGCCACGCTCGCGGCCGGTCACCAGGTCGAGCAGGGTGCTCGCCGTCCAGGCTCCGATGGGTAGATCGGTCAGCAGGGGGTGGAGGGGGTGGCCCAACTGGCGGCCATTGAGCAGGTCCTTGGCCGCAGCCGCGGCTGGGCCGCCCTCCGCCAGGACCCGGCGGACTCGCTTCTGGATCGCGCCCGCCAGCGGATCGAGGAACCCGATCCGGGCCAACATTCGGTCTGGGTCTGGGACGCTCACGAACTCACCTCCCTACCTCGCCAAAGCCAGGCCGCCGGGCGGCCCGGTGGTCGAGAATAGCCTAATGATGGCGCTGATCCTGGAGGCGGACCGTGACTACGCCGACGTCGCCTGCCATCTGGCCGGGCGCACCCCGGGCCTCGACTGCCATGTGGTGTCGAGTCCGGAGCAGCTGGGCCAGGCGATCCGCATGGAGGGCCCTGTCGCCATCATCGCCGACGACTCCCTGCTCCGGGGGGTCCGGGGCGTGGAGGCGGTCAGGGCGATGTCATCCGCCGCCCTGATCGTGCTCAGCCACGACCTCCGGGACACCGCCGCCCTGATGGAGGCTGGAGCCGACTACGTGCTGCCCAAGCCGTATCCACCCGCCGTCCTCAACGCGACCATCCAGGCGGTCCTGCGCCGACGCCAGGCCGAGCGCCGCAGCGGTGGCCGGGTGGTGGGGGTGGGTCCACTGCTGGTGGAGCCGTCCCGGCGGAGCGCCAGGATCGAGGGCCGGCACCACTTTCTCAGCCCGCGAGAGGCCGACCTGCTGGAGTATCTGGCTCTGAACGCTGGCGTGGTGCTGTCCCGCCGCCAGATCATCGAGGGCGCCTGGGGTGGCGATCCCACCGCCACTCCGGCGGCGGTGACGATGTGCGTCCACCGGTTGCGGCTCAAGTTGGAGGCGGACCCCAACAGCCCCCGTCTCCTGCGCACCCGTCGGGGCGATGGCTACGTCCTCCAGAGTCCCGCCGCTGGCGGCGCCTGACCGAGGTGGAGCGGACCTCGGCGATGGGGCCCCGGCTGGTCCTGGTCACCGGAGCCTCGGGGTTTGTGGGTGCCGCCGTGGTCCGATCGCTGCTCCGGCGCGGCTATCCGGTGCGGGCGCTGCTCCGCCGCCCGACCGCCTACTCGGCTCCCAGCGGGGTGCAGGTGGTGGCCGGTGATGTCACCGACCGGGCTTCCCTGGAACGCGCTCTGCGAGGGTGCTGGGCGGTCATTCACTGCGCCGCCGACTATCGCTTGTCGCTGCTGGCCGCCGAGGTGGATGACATGATCCTGGTCAATGTCGGCGGCACGCTCAACGTCCTGGAGGCGGCCCGGGCGGGTGGGATCCGGCGGGTGGTCCACTGCAGCACCGTGGGGACCCTGGCCTTCGATCGCCGGGGACGGGTCTGCACCGAGGCCGACCGCGCACCCTCCGCCTCCACGCTGGCCGGTCCCTACAAGCGTTCCAAATGGGCGGCCGAGCGGCTCGCTCTCAACTTCATCGGCGACGCCACGGAGGTGGTGGTGGTGCAGCCCAGCACCCCCGTTGGCTCGGGCGACGTTCGGCCCACCCCCACCGGGGCCACCATCCGGGACTTCCTGGCGGGGCGCATCCCGGCCGTGATCCAAACCGGGCTCAACCTGGTCGACGTCGAGGCGGTGGGGGAGGGCCACGTGCTGGCCATGGAGCGCGGCGTCCCCGGGCGCGCCTACATCCTCGGCGACCGGAACCTGACCCTGGACCAGCTGCTGGGCAAAGTGGCCGGGATCTCAGGCAGGCGGCCCCCCGCCTGGAGGATCCCGCGCCTCGCCGCCTTGGGCGCCGCTCTCACCAGCGAGGCGGTGGCCAGCTGGCGCGGCCGCCCGCCGGGCATCCCCCTGACGTCGGTGCGCATGGCCGCTCACCCCATGTACGTTGACGCCGGCCGGGCCCGCCAGGAGCTGGGTTGGCAGCCGGGAGACCTCGATCGCGCCCTGCTGGAGGCGGTCGCTGAGCTGGGGCCCAAGGCGGGCCCGTGAGCGTGGCCCAAGCGCTGCTCCCGCTGCTGGGACGCTGGTACGCCTTTGGCCCCTGGGTTCTGGTCGGGGTCATCGTCTGGCGCTGCTTCGGGTGGCGCCGAGCGGTCCTTTGGCTGGGGGTGGGCTGGGCACTGGCCTTCGCCGCGGAGTGGTCGTCCACCAGCGGCCCGGGAATCCCGTTCGGGGTGTACCACTACCACCCGGGTGGGCTGAGCCATGATTGGACCCTGCTCGGCGTGCCGCTCTTCGACAGCCTGAGCTTCGGCTGGCTGGCCTTCTGCACCTATGCCGTGATGGGTTCTCTGGGCGCGCGCGGCTGGCGCCGTGGCCTGCTCGGAGCGGTGGCGATGGTCGCCGTCGACCTGGTGGTGGACCCGGTCTCCCTGCGGGGAGCCAGCTGGTGGCTGGGCTCGATCTACAGCTATCCCGCCCACTCCGGGGTCTGGTACGGGGTATCCCTGGCCAATTACCTGGGCTGGCTGGTGCTGGGCGCTGTCCTCCAACTCTGGACCAGACTGGTCCTGGGAGAGTTTCCCGGCCAGCTCCCGCGGCCCCTGCTGGCTGCCTGGCCGCTGCTGCTGGGGGTGCTTGGCTGGAGCAGCGTGCTGGCCGGGCTGTTGGGGGTTGGGCCCAGTGCGGGAGCCGCCCTGTTGCTCTTTGGCATCTGCCTGGCCCTGGCTCGGGCGAGTCGCCGCCGCCAGCTGACCGGCCCCCCCCTGATCTTGGCCTGCGCCCTGGCGTCCGAGGCACGCGCGGCGCGGCATGCCCTGGGGCGGGGCTTCAGCCGGCTGCCGTCCAGGCGGTTGGTCCGTTGGATAGGCCCGGACGGAGGTGTGGAGGTCTGGGAGACGGGTGCCGGGCCGGCGGCGGCCCGCCACGCGGCCGCTCAGGCCCCTCCGGAAGGGCTGGTGCTGGTGCTGGGAGTGGCGGGAGCCTGCGCCCCGGGCTGGGATCTGGCCGAGGTGGGGATTGGGCAGTCGGTGCTCTCACCAGAGGGGCTTTGGACCGAGCTCAGCCCGGACGCCCGTCTGGCGCTTGCCGGCGCCGGGCGCGGCTGCCGGTTGGCGACCACCTATGCCGTGGTGGACACCCCGACCCAGAGATCCGAACTGGCCGCTCGGGGAGTGGATCTGGTGGAGATGGAGACCTCGGCCTGGAGCGACCGGCCGGGCGCCAGGGTGGCCGCCCTGAGGGTGGTGCTGGATACGTCCACGAGCCGGTTGGGACGCGCCTCCACCCTGATCCCGCCCGGCGGCCGCGGACCGGACCCGCGCCGCCTGGCAGGCCTCTTGGTCCGCCACCCGGGGGCGCTCTCCGAGTTGCTGGCCGTGGGCCGGCTGCAGGCCCGGGCGCTGGCCGCCCTCTCGGCCGCGGTCGGCCTGGCCGTGCCCACCCTGATGGACCAGCGCCTGCCTCGACCCGGGTCAGCCGGCGGAGAGTCCGGCCCGGTCGCCGAGCTCGGCTGAGCCCGAGCCGGGCGGGCACGCCGCCGCCGCCGTCTGCCCGCTGCGAACCGCCCCCTCCATGGTCGCCGGCCAACCGGTATCGGTCCAGCTGCCGGCCAGGAGCAGGCCCGGGAGCTGGCTGCGCGGGCCCGGGCGGAGGGCGTTGGAGCCAGGTCGCGCGGCGAAGGTGGCGTGCGCCTCACGGGTCACCCTGGCGTGCAGCAGCTGAGCCCGCGATGCACCCGGGAAGGTGCTCTGGCACAGCCGCCACATCTGGGCGATCAGCTCGTCCTCGGGAATTCCTATCTCCACATCGGCAGCCGAGATGGAGATGGCGGAGTGAAATGGCCCGTCTCCGTGGCTCCGGTCGAGCGCGGAGCGGTCGAACATCCACTGCAAGGGGGATCTGGGCACCAGAACGATCGGACCCGGCAGGAAGGGTCGGTCGGTGAAGAGGTGGACGTTGACGATGGGTGAGTCGGCCAACCGGGCGGCAGCCTCCACCCGGGGTTCGACCAGGCCTCCCTCCCGAAGCAGCCGGCTCGCCTGCTGAGCCGCCGTCGCCAGCACGAGCCGGTCAGCCGCCACCCGGCCGCCGTCCGAGTCCACGATCTCGAATGCGCCACTCTCCAGGCGGGTGACCGCGGCCGCCCGCGAGCGCAGCCGCACCTCCACGCCGGCCTGCTGGAGTGCTCTGTCAGCTGGCGGGTGCAGCCAGGCGGTGAGGTCGGTGCCGGGCACCCGGATGGCTCCGGCCAGAGGCGAGCTGAGCAGCCCCTGGCGAATCACAAAGGCGGCCATGGCCGCGCTGCACCGCTCCAGTTTGACGTTGCAGGCGGAGACCAGGAAGGGCTCCCACAGGTTCTCGATGATCGCCTCCGCCTGGCCCAGGCTCTCCAACCAGGACCTGGCCGGGACCTGGTCCAGGTGGCCGTGGTCGCCGTGCCTCAGGGAGCTTCGGATGCGCGCCGCCTGGGCCATTGCCGCAGGGCCAAGCCCGGGCCAGCCCAGCAGCACCGGCAGCAGGTGGAGGGGGGCGGGCAGGGGAGCCGCCCCGAGGCGCCGGGCGACCGCGCTGGCAGGGTCCACCACCACCAGCGCCAGGCGGCGCTGGCTGAGCTGGGGGCGGGCACCGATCCGCCCAAGAAACCGTTCCAGGGCGGTGCAGCTGCCCAGATAGACGTGCTGGCCGGTGTCGACCCGGCCCGCGACCGGGTCGACCACCGAACGGCACAGGCCGCCCAGTTGGGGAGCCCTCTCCAGCAGACTTACCCGGTGCCCATGGTCGGCGAGTTCCAGGGCGCAGCTGACCCCGGCCAGGCCGCCGCCGACCACCACCACCTTCATCCGGTGGGCCCGATCAAGTCGCCAGGGAGGCCCACAGCCAGGCTCTTGCCGCCAGCCCCACCTTGCGCGCCGGCGAGAGCGATATGCGCTCAGTCTGGACGTCGAAGTCGTGTCGTTCGAGCTCGCTGAGGAGGGTCTGGTAGAGGGCCGCCAGCGCCGCCGGGCAGCCCCGGGCGTCGCGCTCCACCAGTGGCACCAGGCGGATCCCCACCTGGAAGTGACCGCGGGCGCGGGCCACCTGGTGGCGCATCAGCTGGAAGTATCCGCTGGACCGCTGGCCAGACCCGCCCGCGAGCAGGTCGGCCGGCTCCAGGCCGTAGCGGTGGAGGTCATCCAGGGGCAGATAGCAGCGCCCGTTGAGGAGGTCTTCCTTGAGATCTCGCAGGATGTTGGTCAGCTGCATCGCTTGGCCCAGCCGGACCGCCAGCTCGGGCACCGCCGGATCCTGGTAGCGGAAGATCGCCGAGCTCAGCAGTCCCACCGAGCCGGCGACTCCGTAGCAGTACCGGGCCAGGTCCGCCTCGGTCCGGATCTCCAGGGGGGCGCAGTCGGCGGCGCAGCCGTCGATGACGTCGTTGAGGATGCGCGCCGGCAATCGGAACCGGGCGGCGGTGTCGGACAGGGTGAGCCAGCCCAGGTCCGGAGGGCTGCCGGCCAGAGTCGCGGTCAGCGCCCGCCGGTAATCCTCCAGCTGCTGCCGTCGCAGCTCTGGCCCGCCCGGGCCATCGGCGATGTCGTCGGCCCCACGGCAGAATCGGTACAGGGAGTGGAGGCCCCGACGCTTGCCGGCGGGCAGCAGCTGGAACGCGTAGTAGAAGTTGGCCGCCGAGCGACGGACCTGGCGGGCGCAGGCCCGGTAGGCGATCTCCAGCTCGGCTGGGTCGGCGCTCATCTTTGGGTTGGGGGCGCCTGGCTGCGCCAAGCGGTGGCCGCCCGCAGCACCGCCCGCCGCCGGACCCCACGGCCGAGCCGGGCCTTCTGGGTGAAGACCAGGTCGCCCGCCTGGACCACCGCGTCGGACGCGGCGAGGCCGGCCAGGATGAAGGAGGCCATCTCCACCCGCATCAGCCCCGGCACCTTCCCGACCAGCGGCCAGCCCTCAAAGAGCAGCGCGCGAGCTCGGCCCACCGCTTCGGCCAGGGCCGCGCGCTGGCCGGAGGTGGCGGTTCCGCTCCACCACTCCTTCTCTGAGCCGCCGTGCTGGAGGAGCACCTGCAACGGGAGGTAGCGCCGTCCGCGGGCGCGGTCCGAAGCCACGTCCTGCCACATGTTCGCCAGCTGCAGGCCGGTGCAGACTGAGTCGGACAGGTGGATCCGCTCAGAGTCGCTGATACCCTCCAACGCCAGCACCAGCTCGCCCACCGGGTTGGCGGAGAGGGAGCAGTAGTCCAGGAGCTCCTCCCAGCTCTGGTAGCGGAGCTTCTCCTGGTCCTGAAGGTTGGCCTGGATCAGGCGCTCGAACGGCTCGGGAGAGAGCTGATGGCGCCTTATGACCGGCTCGAGCCGCCGGAAAACCGGGTGCTCGGGCCTCCCGCGGTAGCAGGCCCGCAGCTCCTCCTGGCAGAGGCCGAGCTGAGCGCGGGCATCGCCCAGCTGCTCGTCGCCGATGTCGTCCACCAGGCGGCAGAAGCCATAGATGGCAGCTCGTGCCTCGCGCCGGGAGGGCCGCAGCATCCAGGCCGCAATCGGAAAGTTCTCCGCCGCTCGGGCCTCGCGCTGGCGGTCCAGGGTGTAGTCGGGCAGCTTGACCGCGGCCCGCTCGGGGACGATGCCGAGGGTCACGACGGCCCCTTCAAGCCCTTGTCCGGGCCGACCACCCGGGCCAGCGCCATCAGCGGAAAGACGGTCGCGTACATCTCGTAGCGCAGGTAGAAGGCGCGCGGGAATCCGGTCCCGGTGAAGAGGCGGTCGCTCCAGCTGCCGTCCTCCCGTTGCTGCCGCACCAACCAGTCGGCGGCGGCCAGCGCCGCGCCCTCGAGCTCATCGCCGCCGTCCAGCCCGTGGCTGCCCTCGATGGCGGCCAGCAGGGACAGCAGCGCCCACCCGGTCTGCGAGGGGGTCGCCTCACCCTGGCCGATGTGGCGCGGATCGTGGTAGGAGAGCACCGACTCGCCGAAGCCTCCGTCGTCGTGAAGGTGACGCCTGACCCAGCGGCCGAGGCGCAGCAGCCGCTCCCGGTCGGCGCGTTCGCCGGCGGCGGCCAGGGCGGTGGCGGTCGCGGCTCCGCCGTACACATAGTTCACTCCCCACCGTCCGAAATAGGCTCCGTCACCCTCCTCCGACGCCCGCAGCCAGGCCAGTGCCCGTCGCCGAGCCAGCTCCGCTCCCCCGCAGCGGGTGAATGCCTCCACCACGTGAGCGGTGACGTCGGGGCTGGGTGGGTCCAGCACCTCGCCGAAGTCGGATATCGGCAGGCGCTCGACCCAGTGGCGGTTGTTGTCACGGTCGAAGGCCGCGTAGCCTCCGTCAGAGCCCTGCATGGCCTGCAGCCAGTCCACGGCTCTGGTCATGGCCGCCCCGGCGGGGGTGCCGTCGTCGCGCCGGTGACCGGCGGCGTCCAGGGCGCAGAGCACGATCGCGGTGTCGTCGGTGTCGGGGTACTGGTCGTTGTAGAACTCGAACGGCCAGCCCCCGGCAGCCACCCCAGGGACGTGGACCGCCCAATCACCCAGGCCCTGGACCTCCCGGTCCACCAGCCAGTCCACCGCTCGGCGCACCGCCGGGTGGTCGCGGTCGAGGCCGGCGTCGAGGAGGGCCCAGAGTGCCAGCGCGGTGTCCCAGACCGGGGACACGCACGCCTGCAGCCGGAATCCCTGCTCATCCTCGATTCCGAATGTGTCCAGCGCCTCCAGCCCCCGCCGCAGCACCGGGTAGTCGAGGCCATGCCCGCGCGCCCGCAGGGCCATCAGGCCGTACACCCAGGGGGGTTGGATGCCTGCCCATGAACCGTCGCGCTCCTGATGCCGGACCACCCAACGCTCCGCCTCCGCCAGAGCCAGCCGGCGCAGCCCGATCTTGGGCAGCTTGCCGTAGAGCCGCACCAGGCGGTCGACCGATCTCCAGGTCAGGCTGCCCACCGGTGGCACCGGCGCGCCGAGGGGCAGCTCGGAGCGGCTCGGGCCAGTCAGCGGGAAGACGGTCTCGAGGGTGCGCAGAATCGCCAACGGCACGGTGGTGGCGCGGGCCCAGGAGGCGAGGTCGTAGATGCTCCCGATCCGGTGTCCTGGCACCAGCACCCACTCGGGGGGGACGACGGGGAGCTCGGACCACGGCCATAGCCCCCCTAGGGCCAGCCAGATGCGGGTGAAGACGCGGGTGGCGTGAATCCCGCCGTGGTCGGCCACGAACCTGTGTGCGGCCGCCACGGCCGGGTCGTCGGCGGGCACCCCCGCCGCCCGCATCGCCACCCACACCTCGGCGGTCACGCTGACGTCGCCGTCCACCCCAGGGGCGATGGAGTAACTTCCGTCAGCCTGCTGCTGAGAGCGCAGATAGCGGATCGCCGCCGCCTCGCGAGCCGGGTCGGTGACCTCCAGATAGCGGCGCATCAGCAGGTATTCCGCCGTGATCGCGGCGTTGCTCTCGAGCTCGCCCATCCAGGAACCGTCAGGGAGCTGGCGCGCGAGCAGGTTGGCCACGGCCCGGTCGATGGCGGCCCGGGTGGCGTCGACGGCTTCCTCGGAGGGCTCCGTCTGGGATCGGAGGTCGAGTGTCAACTCCAGCGCTCTCCGAGCCAGCGACAGAGCAGCTCCACATCCGCCGCCACCCGGCCCTCGAGGGGCAGCCGGGCCAGGGCCACCAGGGAGCGCTCGGTCCAGGTGGTGGTCAGGCCCTGGCAGCGCTCGGCCACGCCTTGGGCGCGAAGGAGCGCCACGGCCGGGCCCAGCTCACGCGCGGTCAGGCCCCCTGGCCTCAGCCAGGCGCGAGCGGTCTCGGCCAGGTCGCCACTGCCATTGAGCGCCAGCAGCAGGGGCAGGCCCTGCTTACCGCGGAGCAGGTCGTTGCCCACCGGCTTGCCGGTCTCCTCAGCGTCCCCGAAGACGCCCAGGGTGTCGTCGCGCAGCTGAAAGGCGATCCCCAGGGTGCGGCCGAAAGACTCGCAGGCGGCGACCGTCTCGGAGGTCCGACCCGCCGCGATCGCCCCCAGGGCGGTGGCGGCCCCCAGCAGCGCCCCGGTCTTCAGCTCGACCATGCGCAGATAGGCGCTCAACTCGGCCGGCGGCTGGCCGGTGGCGGCGATGTCGGCCTGCTGGCCGCCCACCATCTCCAGGGTGGCGGTGCCCAGGCTCGAACACGCCTGTTGGGAGATCTCCGCGGGCACCCGGGAACCGGAGATCATAAGAAAGGCCGCGGTCAGGAGCGCATCGCCGGTGTTGAGCGCGGTCGGCATCCCCTCCTTCACCCAGAGCGCGGGCTGGCCCCGCCGGGCTTGGTCCTCGTCCACGATGTCGTCGTGGACCAAGGAGAAGTCATGCACCAGCTGGACGGCGGCCGCCAGCGGCGCGGCCCATCCCGCCGGCCCCCCCAGGCCCTCGGCCAGGATCATGGTCAAGGTGGGCCGGAGCGCCTTGCCGGGCCGTGCTCCGGGTTGCAGGCCGAGGTGGTAGCGGGAGGGCTCGAGCATTTCCGGAGGCAGCAGCTCGGTGGCCTCCCGCAGGCCTTCGATGATCCGCTCCTGGTAGCGGCCCATGATCTCCTGGGCGGCCGCCGTCAGCTCCCGGCTGCGGTCCGCGTCGCCGACTTCCATGGCGGTGGTCTCAGAGATCACGGCAGGCGGCCTCCACCTCGTCGACCACCCACTGGGGGGTGGATGTCCCGGACGTGATCCCGACTCGATGCCCGGGCGTGAACCACTCCGGGCGCAGCTCAGCGGCGCTTTCGACGTGATGGGTGGGGCGCCGGCGGGCGCAGGTGGCGGCCAGGGCGCTGGTGTTGGCCGAGCCTCGGCCGCCAACCACCAGGACCATGTCGACATCATCGAGCATGCTGGCGACCGCCTCCCGCTGGCGCTGATTGACCACCGGGCAGGTGGTGTCGCGGACCTCGACCGAGCCGCTGCGCTCCCGGATCCTGGCCACGATCTCTCGGAAGCGGTCCTGGGGGAAGGTGCTCTGGCAGAGCACTCCACGCTGCTCGCGGAATGGTAGCCGGGAGGCCTCCTCGAGGGTGGCCACCACCTCCACCACCGAGCCGGCGCCGGCGCCGGCCCAGCCCACCACGCCTTGAACCTCCGAGTGCTGCGCGTGGCCGACCACCACCACCGCCAGGCCGGCCTGGCTCAGCTCTCGGGCGTGCCGCTGGACCCGCTGCACCAGGGGACAGGTGGTGTCGACCACCTGCAGGCCCATCGCGGCCGCCTCCTGGAAGAGTTCAGGGGTGGCTCCGTGGGCGGTCACCACCACCTGGGCGGATCTGACCTCCGCGAGGCTGGCCGCCTGGCTCAGCCCCCGAGCCTCGAGCGCCTTCAGTGCCCTGGCGTTGTGCACCACCTGGCCCAGGGCGACCGTCTCCGGGTCGCGATCCAGGGCCGCGTCAGTCAGGGCCAGCGCATCCCGAACCCCGAAACAGAATCCGGTGTGGCGCGGCCGCACGATCTGCACGTTCACGAAGCCTCCCCCTCATCGGCGATTCTGTTGCACGACCTAAACCATTCTAGTGGTCGACGGTAGCCGGGAATGATCTCGGGCGCGGTGAGGCAATCGGCCACGAAGATCACCAACTCGTAAGGATGTGGTGAGCTGCTGCCATCTGGGCCCACCCGGTGGGGCTGGGCCGAAGAGCGCTAATCTTGTCCCGGTGCTGTCCCTGCTCTTCGACCCCTCTCCGGCGCGGCTGCCCGTGGCGGGGGCGTTCTCCCGGGTCCGCCCCCTATGGGCGCTGCGTGGGTACGCTCCGCTGGCACTGCGGGAGGTCGCAGACCCGGGGGCGCCCACCCCGGAATGGGTCAGGCTCCGAGTCCTGAGGACAGGAATCTGCGGCTCCGACGTCACCGAGGCGCTGCTCCACGCCAGCTCCGACAATCCTCTGACTGGCCTGATCTCATTCCCGCACGTGCCAGGGCACGAGATTCTGGCCGAGGTCACCGACCCGGGAGCGTCCGGCCGGCTCCCGGTCGGCGCCCAGGTCGCGGTGGACCCCTGGCTGGGCTGCGTGGCGCGGGGGCTGGTCCAGCTCTGCCCGGCCTGCCGGGCGGGGTTTCCCCCGCACTGCGCGGCGGTCCTCGACGGTGGGCCCTGGGGACCGGGACGGGGGATGCATCTGGGCAATGTCCGCGACCTGCCGGGCGGGTTCGGGCCGGCCATCTACGCCCACCCCAGCCAGCTTCACCCCCTCCCGCCGGGACTGCGCCCGGAGCTGGCGGTGCTGGCCGATCCCCTGGCGGTGGGCCTGCACGCGGTGGAGTTGGCGGGCGACGAGCCGGTCGGGCCCATCCTGGTGCTGGGAGCCGGCACCATCGGGCTCTCCCTGGCCCTCGCGGCCCGGACCCGGTGGCCGGCGGCCGACATCTTGGTCACCACCGCCTGGGAGCACCAAAGGGGACTCGTGTCCCGACTGGGGGCCGAGCCCGCTCCGGTCGCCTCGGCCGCGGTGGTGGCGTTGCTGGCGGCTCGCACCGGGGCCCGGTTGGCGCGGCCCTGGCGGGGCGGGCAGTGGTGCGTCGGGGGCGGGGCCGCGCTGGTGTTGGACTCCATCGGCAGCCCCGCGACCATGGAGCTGGCGCTGCGGGCGCTGGCTCCCGGCGGGACCGTGATCCGCGTCGGCGTCGCCCAGCCCGCTCGCACCGAGACCACCCTCGCCTACTACAAGCAGGCTCGGGTGCTGGGCTCGAACGGCTACGGGCGGAGCCGGCCGGGAGCGGAGTCGCCGCACCTCTTGGACCTTGCGCTGCGCCTTCTGGCCCAAGGCGCGGCGGATGGCTGGCTCACCCACGCCTTCCCGCTCAGCCGCTGGCGCGAGGCATTCCAAGCGGCCGCGCGGCCGGATCGGAGCCGCGCCATCAAGGTCAGCCTGGAGTTCGAAGACGGCGCGCCGAGATGATGATCGCTGAGGCCAGCGTGACGGTTGACGCTCCCCTGGAGCGGGTTCGGGAGGCGGTGCTTGACCCCAATGCCTACATTCAGGGTGGCACCAAGATCCAGGAGATGATCGTGGAGTCGCGCCATGGCGACCAGCTGGTGGCCCGGATCAACGGCCATCTGGGCCCCTTCCGCTCCCACATCCGTGCCCGCTACACAGTCGCCGAGCGCAGCGTCGACCTGGAGATGCTCTGGGGCCGTCTGCGCAACTTCCGCGCGGTGTTCCTGATGGAGCCCGGGCCGGAGGGGGTGCGGCTCACCCACCGGGAGGAGTACGACTTCGGGTACGGCCCGCTGGCACCACTCTTGGACCGTGGCCTGAGGCGCTGGGCGCGGCTGAGCGTGGAGGCCGAGGTCAGGGCCCTGAAGCTGGCCGCCGAGAGCGTTAGCTGAGGCCAGGTTTGGCGCCATCGCGGCGCGGGCAGACTCCAAGTCGGCAGCCGGGCCGGGCCCGACCTACCTGCCAGCATTTGGAGTTCAACCTGTGAGCGTAGACAAGCCAACGCCGGAAGCCGCCGCAGCCCCGCCGCCCGGAGAGCAGACCGAGGCGGGCGAGACCATCGAGACCCTGCCCCTGGTCCCGCTGCGGGACAACGTGGTCCTGCCCCACCAGCTGGCCCCCCTGGGCGCCGGCCGGGACCGCTCCGTGGCCAGCCTGGAGGCCGCCGTCGCGGCTGAGGGCAAGGTGGTGCTGGCGGTGCAGCGCGAGAGCGACCTGGACGAGGTCGGCCTCGGGGACGTTTACCAAATCGCGACCGTGGCCCAGATCGGGGCCTTCCGGCGCGGCGCCGCCGGGGCCCAGGTTCTGGTCGAGGGCCAGCGTCGCGTCCGCATCCTGGAGCTGGAGGTGGGCGAGCAGTGGATTGCCAAGGTGGTGGCGATCCCCGAGGTCGAGCCCCAGGGGGCCGAGATCGAGGCCCTGACCGGCTCGGTGCGGCAGCTGTTCGCGGATTACGCAGGCGCGGGTGCCCAGGTGGCGCCCGAGCTGGCGGTGGCGGTGGCCCGGGCCAAGGAACCCAGCAAGGTGGCTGACCTGGCCGGGACCGCTCCTGACCTGGACCCCAGGGACCGGATCGCGCTGCTCCAGGAGGTTGACGTCGAACGCCGGCTGCGGGGCCTGATCCCGCTCCTGGCCCGTCAGTCGGAGGTCGCCCAGCTGCGCAGCAAGATCCAGCAGGATGTGGCTCAGACCATCAACCAGGGTCAGCGGGAGGCCATCCTCAGGGAGCAGCTCAAGGTGATCCGCAAGGAGCTCGCCGACCTGGGTGGCGAGAGTGGCACCGAGGAGGACCTCAAGGAGCGCATCGAGGCGGCGGGCATGCCGGACGCAGTCCGGCAGCGCGCCCTCAAGGAGCTCGACCGCATGGAGGCGACTCCCAGCGCCTCGCCCGAGGTCGGGATGCTGCGCAACTACCTGGACTGGTTGGTGGAGCTGCCCTGGGGCGACGCCGGCGAGGAGCGCGTCGAGATCCAGGAGGCGGCCAGGATCCTGGACGAAGACCACTACGGGTTGCCAAAGGTCAAGGAGCGGATCCTGGAGTGGATGGCCGTCCGGCAGCGGGTCCTCGAGCACCGCGCCGGCCAGCCCCAGGCAGAGCCCGAGGAGGGCGGCAAGCCGCAGTTCACGCTGCAGACCCCGATCCTTTGCTTCGTGGGACCCCCTGGGGTCGGCAAGACCTCCCTTGGGCGCAGCATCGCCCGCGCTCTCGGGCGCAAGCTGGTGCGCGTCTCCCTGGGTGGCATCCGCGACGAGGCGGAGATCCGCGGTCATCGGCGCACCTACATCGGCGCTCTGCCAGGTCGGGTCATCCAGGCCATGAAGCAGGCCGGGTCCAAGAACGCGGTAATGATGCTGGACGAGATCGACAAGGTTGGGCTGGACTTCCGCGGCGACCCCTCCGCCGCCCTGCTCGAGGTGCTCGACCCGGAGCAGAACCGGGAGTTCTCCGACCACTACCTGGAGGTCCCCTACGACCTGTCCCAGGTGCTCTTCATCACCACCGCCAATGTCATCGACACCATCTCGCCGCCGCTGCGCGACCGGATGGAGATCATCCGCATGACCGGGTACACGGAGGAGGAGAAGCTGGGCATCGCCAAGGAGCACTTGGTGCCCCGCCAGCTGGCCCAGCACGCTCTGGCCACCGAGGAGGTGGAGATCTCGGACGAGGCCCTGCGCCTCCTGATCCGCAACTACACCAGGGAGGCCGGGGTCCGGGGCCTGGAGCGTCAGATCGCCCAGGTCATGCGCAAGGTGCCCCGCCGGCTGGTGGAGAACCCGGAGCTGACCAGGATCGAGGTCGGCCCTGCCCAGCTCATCGACTACCTGGGCCCGGCGCGCTTCGACACAGTGGAGGCCGAGCCCGAGGACCGGGTCGGGGTCGCCACCGGAGTGGTGGTGTCGGAGGTGGGCGGGGACCTGGTGACGGTCGAGGCCCTGGCCATCGAGGGCCGCCCCGAGCTGCAGCTGACGGGCCAGATAGGAGACGTGATGCAGGAGTCGGCGCGGGCCGCGCTCTCCTGGGTGCGGGTCCACGGCCCTGACCATGGGGTCCCCAGCAACTTCTTCGACGACCACGCGGTCCACATTCACGTGCCCGCCGGCGCCATCCCCAAGGACGGTCCGTCGGCCGGGGTAACCCTCACCACGGTGCTGGTCTCGGTGGCCAGCGACCGCCCGGTCCGGCACGATCTGGCGATGACCGGAGAGGTGACCCTGCGCGGACGCGTGCTGCCCATCGGCGGGGTCAAGGACAAGCTGCTGGCCGCCCATCGGGCGGGCATCAAGACCTTCCTCCTGCCCGAGCGCAACCGTCGTGACCTGCATGAGATCGAGCCCTCCCTGACCGAGGGTATGGAGGTGGTCTTCGTACGGTCCCTGGATGAGGTGCTGGAGCGTGCCCTCACCCCGGCGGTGGTCCGCGCCCGCGATCGCAGGCCGGTCGGGTTCGGCAACCAGGCTCCGGGGCTCGGACCCATACCGGTGGTGGTCGGGCCCCAGGCGCCGCCGCCGGCCTGAGCGGACCGGGTCAGCCGTCGTGGGGCGGCTGACCCGGGGCCTCGCCCAGCCGCGCGAGCAGGTCGGCGAGGATCAGCCCGGTAACGCCCCAGACGAAGTGGTCTTGGAAGGCGTAGCCGGGCATCTCCTCGGGGGGCTGGCGGAGCACTGGGCGACGCTCCAGCCGGACCTGATGGGACCGGTCTCGGAGGGGGAACCAGAAGTAGGCCTCCACCTCTGAGGTCTGCACCCGGGGCGTGAAGGGGTGGCGGAGCAATCCCACCAGCGGGGTCACCAGGAACCCCGAGTGCGTGACCGGGACTGAGTTCAGGTAGCCCAGTGGATCGACCGCCCCAGGGGGCACCCCCAGCTCCTCCTCGGCCTCCCGTAGGGCGGTCCGCCAGAGGCCTCCGTCGCCGTCCGCCTGGCTGCCCCCCGGTAGCGCGACCTGGCCGGGGTGGGCTCGCAGGAGGCGGCTCCGGCGCAGCAGCAGCAGGGGCAGTGCGTCGGCGCTGGGGTCGATCAGGGCCAGCACCCCGGCCGGTCGCAGGTCGGGGATCGGGTCCGGCCGGAAATCCAGCGGGGCGAGACCATCCTTGAGCCGAGAGAGGCTGGCGGCGCCTTCGGGGTCGGGCGGGTGGTTCAGAGAATGAGCCTGCCGCTGGCTGCCAGCACCAGTAGCAGCAGGGCGATCGCGATCAGGGCCAAGAGCAACACGATGCCGCTGCGCCGGCGGATCTCCGGCTCCATCTCGAACGGCTCCAGCGGCACCAGGGAGACCATGGTCGAGGCGCTGTGCCCCAGTCCGGCCGGGGCCGACCAGGGAGGCGTCTGGGGCACCGGGTCCGGCGCCGCCATTGACGCCGTCGCGGCGTAGGGGGACGGCCGGACTGGTGCTTGCGCCACGGGTGACGGGGGAGGCGGGACCGGCCGTGGCGGCGCTGTCGTGGCCGGCGCCCTCTCCGAGCCGCTCAGCGCGGCCGGCGGGCGAGACCGCTCCGCCATCTGGGCGGGGCCTCGCAGTGCGGCCAAGAACTCCATTCCAGTCGTGAAGCGCTGCTCCGGGTCACGCGAGAGCGCCCTCAGGACCGCTCGGTCGACAGCGGGAGGCAGCTGGGGACGGAGCTGGCTCGGCGGTTCGGGCGGCCGGTCGATCGCCGGTGGCCGTCCCACCAGGAGGTAGTAGACGAGCGCCGCCAGGCCGTAGAGGTCATCGGCCGGCGCCGCCACCGGGGACGCCTCCGCCTCCGGTGGGCGGAAGCCCCGGGTCAGGTCGATCCAGGCCGCCTCGGGGGTGACGCGGCGGACCACGGTGCGGATTCCGTAGCCGACCAGAACCGGGCGATTGCCGGCACCCACCGCCACCGTGGCGGGCTGAACGTCACCGTGGACCAGTCCCTGGGCGTGCAGGCCATCCAGGGCTCGGGCCAGCGCCGCGGTGGTGGCGATTACGCCCGGAGCTCGACCCGATTGGAGCAGGCTCACCAGGAAGCCGCCAGGGGCGTCCTGGCTGACCAGGTAGGCGATCGGGATGGCGCCCTCCTGGATTCCGATCTCCAGGGCTGCGGCGACTCCGGGGGCGCCCTCGACCCGGCGGTCCCCGGCGATCTGCTGCAGGGCCTCCAGAAACCCCATGGCGTGGCTGTAGGGATCCCGAAAGCTCCACATGAGGACCGGCCTGCCGTCGGCCATGACGTTGGCTCGGTGCACCGTGGCATAGGGGAGCACCTGGAGCCGTCCTCCCACTCGGTAGCGGCTGACGGTGGTGCCCGTCAACTCATCGACTCGCAACTCGCCCCCAATCTTATGGCCCGCCGATCCCCGGCGCCTCGGTATCACCCCCCAGTGTGCGCCTATGCTGGTCGCATGCTCCCTGCGGCGGCTGCTTCCACTGTCGGCTGAAGGTGGGCCCCACCGAGCTGCAGCGGCTGCCGGAGCTGCCGGGGAGGCGCGTCTGCACCTGTGGTGGCCAGCTCCGCCGCAGCCACCTCGAATACCTGGGCAGCGGGCTGACGCTGCCGATCTTCACCTGCGGCGCCTGTGGCCTCGCCTACCGGGGCCGGAGCGAGGAGCGCCCGGCCCCGGTGGGCTCGCGGCGCCGCCGTCCGATGCCGGACGGCGGGCATCCGGACAACCCGGTCATCGACGCCGCCTTGGCCGACCGGCTGCACGAGCTCATGGGAGACGGCTGAGGGTCATTCCCCGGGCCCGACGAAGCGCTCCATCCAGCGCCCGGCCGCAGCGGCCACCTCGGCCTTGTCCACGTCCACGCTCATGCCGTGGCCGCTGCGCTCGAAACGCCGCAGGGCGCGGATGGAGGAGCTGGCTCGGGCCAGGATCTCGTCGGCGTTGGCGGGCTCGACCACCCCGTCCCGGCCCCCCTGCAGCACCAATAGCGGTTGCACTATGGCCGCCAGCTCATGGTGGACGAGACGTCCCAGCCGGACCAGCTCGAGGATCGCGGAGGTGGGGCGGCGCCGGTAGCTGTGGAGGTCGTGGACCGCCTCCTGGTGGTAGAGGTCGACCTCGCCCGAGGGCACGTCCCAGGGCACTAGCCGGTGCAGCAGCGGGAGCAGGTGCAGGCGCCAGTCGTGCAGCCAGAGCATGCCCGCCTGGGAGACCACCGCGCGCACTTCAGGGCGGGTTGCGGCCAGATGCAGGGCCAGGGTCCCACCCATGGACTGCCCGGCGACTCCCACCCAGCGACAGCGTCCCAGCAGCTCGTCCAGCGCCTCGCCCGCGGAGCTGATCCAATCCTCGCTGCCGGTCAGCGCCATCAGCTCCGGGGTGGTGCCGTGGCCAGCCAGCAAGGGCGCGTAGGCGAGAAATCCGTGCTCGGCCAGCCACTCGGCGAGGTTGCGCATCTCCGGTGGCGTACCGGCGAATCCGTGCAGCAGGAGCACGCCCCGGTCCCCCTGGCCGAGCCAGTAAGGCTGCGCCGCCTCGGCCGAGAGATCCCCGTACTCCCTATCGGTCATCGGCGTTCACCAGCTCAGGGTAGAGCACCGATCGCGACCACGCGGGGGCACGGTCTTAGACTCGCTCGATGAGCATCTCTGCCTCGGGGTCGGCGGCCAGCCCCAAAGAGCTCCTGGAAGATCTGCTGCGAGGCGGGGACATCGGCGCGGCCAGCGCCCGCAGGCTGGGCGATCTGATGATGGACGGGAGCCTCTCGGCGGCTCAGATCGGGGCGGTGCTGGCGCTCTGGCGGGCGAAGGGCGAGACCGCATCGGAACTGGTGGGGCTGGTGGGTTCGATGCTCGACCACGCGGTGCGGGTTCGGCTGTCGGTAGACGCGGTCGACACCTGTGGCACCGGCGGGGACCGTCAGGGCACCTTCAACATCTCCACCGTCGCCGCTCTGGTGGTGGCCGGGGCAGGCCTCCCGGTCGCCAAGCACGGCAACCGCGCCGCCAGTAGCCGCTGCGGCAGCGCCGACGTCCTGGAGGCCCTGGGCGTGGTCATCGACCTCGACGCCGAGGGAGTCGCGATCTGCGTCCAGGAGGCGGGCATGGGGTTCATGTTCGCCAACGCCTTCCATCCCGCGATGCGGCATGTGGCGGCTCCACGGAGCGAGCTCGGGATCCGCACCGTGTTCAACGTCCTGGGGCCCCTCGCCAACCCGGCTCACGTCCCCTTCCAGGCGCTCGGGGTCTCGGACCCGGCCCTGGCCGAGCGGATGGCCCAGGTGCTGGCCGGGCTTGGACGCCGCCGGGCGCTCGTCTTCTCGGGGCCGGAAGGGCTCGATGAGCTCGGGCTGTCGGGGCCATCCCGCTGTTGGGAGGTCAGCGCCGGTCGGGTCGTCGAAACGGAGATCGACCCCGGCAGCCTGGGGCTGGCCGCCGCGCCCAGCGCGGCGCTCCGCGGGGGTGACGCCGCCGCCAACGCGGCCACGGTGCGGCGGGTGCTGGGAGGTGAGCCCGGGCCAATGGCGGACGTGGTGCTGCTCAACTCGGCTGCGGCCCTGGTCGCCGGGGAGAGAGCCGCCGACCTGTCGGAGGGACTGGAGATGGCTCGGGAGAGCCTCCGGGCGGGGTCCGCCGCCGCCGTGCTGGAGCGCCTGGTGGCAATCTCCACGGGCTTGCGGAGACCATCGTGACGGCTTCTCCGGGGGTGAGGCTCGGGCCCCGCCTGCGTGCCCTGCTGGACCTCTGCCCGGTGCAGGGTCCGGTTGCGGACATCGGCAGCGGCCACGGCCGCCTGGCCCAGGAGCTGGCGCTGCGGCTACCGCCCGGACAGGTCTTCGCCACCGAGGCCAAGCCGGGGCCCGCCGCCGAGCTGCACCGACTTCTCGATCCGCGCAGCGCGGTGCAGGTCCTGCACGGTCCCGGCTTGGGCCCGCTGCGCCAGCTCGGCTGCCGCGGGGCTGTGATCGCCGGGATGGGCGGCCGGACCATCGCGCGCATCCTGGAGTCGGAGCGGGAGTTGGCCCTGTCCCTGGAGTGGATCTGCCTGCAGCCGATGCAGCGGGAGGAGTGCCTGACCGACTGGCTGGACCAGCAGCGCTCCTGGACGGTTCGGCGTACCAGTGTCGTGGACCGCGGGCACAGGTACCACTCATTCCTGATGGTGCGGCAATGAGGCTGGGGGAGTCTCTGGCCCAGCTGGCCGAGGTTGAGAGCCGGATCGCTGCCCTCGCCGCCGAGGCCGCAGCGGCCAGCGTCCGGGCCGCCGGGGACTCGGTCCTCGCCGACCTCGAGAGTCGGTCTGACGAGTTGGAGCAGTCGTTGCGGCGCGCGTCGGCCGCCCTTCGGCAGATCGAGCTCGAGGTGGAGGATCTGCAGGGGCGGGCCAGGGCCCAGGAGCGCTCCATCTACGATGGCAGCGTCAGGAGTCCCGCCGACCTGCAGCGGCGCCAGCACCAGCTGCAGTCGCTGCGGGAGCTGATCTCGGGCCGCGAGGAGGTCGAGCTGGCGGAGATGGAGGGGCAGGAGCAGCTGGCCGCCGAACTCGGCCAGGCCCGGGCCGCGGTGGCGCAGCGCGCCCGGGAGCTGGAGCTCCTTCGCCAGGAGGATGCCTCGCGGGCGCCCCAGCTCGGGGCCGAGACCGCCGCGGCAGCCGGCGAACGAGACCAGCTCCTGGGCGCCCTGCCGGAGTCGGCCGTGGTCTTCTACCGGCGCATCGCCGCCCGCCGTCAGCCCCCGGTGGCGCTGGTGGTGGGGGGAATCTGCAGCGGCTGCCGCCTGCCTCTGCCCCACCGCCTGCTGGAGGAGGCACGCCGCGACTCCCTGGTGACCTGTGAGAACTGCGAGCGGATTCTGGTGCTGTGACTCCCCGGGACGACCTGGAGTGGGTCGACGCCTACAGCGACGGGGCCTGCAGCGGCAACCCGGGACCGGGTGGCTGGGCCTTTCGGATCGAATGGGCCGATGGGGTGGAGGAGGGCGCGGGCCCCGAGGCCCACACCACCAACAACCGCATGGAGCTGGTGGCGGCCCGGGAGGCGCTGGCGGCCTTCGCCGCGCGGAGCCGGCCCGAGCAGGGGTTGCGCCTGCACGTGGACTCCCGCAACGTCATCGGTTGGCTGGGCGAGGGCTGGAAACGCAAAGCCAACCTGGACCTCTTTCCTGCCATCGACGCCCTGCTGGCGCAGCTGCCCGGCCGGGTCGCCCTGGTGCACGTGCGCGGCCACGCGGACTCCCTGGGCAACAACCGGGTCGACGAGCTGGCGGTGGCCGCCTGTCGAAGTCTCAGGGCCGGGTAGCCGGCTCCGCGATCTCGAATCGGTAACTGAGGACCTCGGCGACGGCTCGGAACCCGAGCCGTCGATAGATCCGGTTGGAGGTCGGATTGGCCAGCTGGGTGTAGAGGATCGGCAGGACGTCGTCGTTCTGCAGCTGCCGGCAGAGGGACGCCACCGCGGCGGCGGCGTACCCGCGCCGCCGCCACCTGAGGGGCGTGTACACGGCCCCGATCCGGCTGACGCCGGCCACCGGGGAGGTGGCCCGGCACATCGATCTGGGGCCGCCATCCTCCCAGATGAAGAGGCGGCCCGAGTCCAGCTCGCGAGCGACAGCCTGGTCGGGGCCGAGCTCGCCCTCGGCGCCAGTCTCCGCGGAGAAGGACCGCCACCACCGGAGCAGGGTGGGACGGTCTCGGTCGGTGGCCGGCCGCAGGCCGCCCCCCGGTGGGGGAGGCCACGCCAGCCGGCCGAGCCGGTAGAGGCGCTCCCCCTGCTCGGGGATGACCGCGGCGCCGGTCACCTCGCTCCACTGTCCGGCGAAGGCGGCGGCGGGGGAGGCTTCGGCGATGACTCCAGGCACGGATCCGTTGGCGGATCCGGCCGCCGCGCTGGCCAGCGCCTGGGCCGCGCCAACCGCCATCGGGTTCAGCAGGATGGGCATTTGCAGCGGCGACTGCATCGCCATGCCGACCGCCCGCCCGGCGCTGCTGGCGACCCAATACCGTCCCGGGAGCGGCTCCCGCCGGCGCCGCTCGAGAAGGCTGAGCATGAGCGAGCCGCGCACCGGCTGCCGAAGCAGCGCTGGGCGAAGCCGCTCCAGCACCTCCTGGGGCTCCGAGCAGCGCTCGACTCGCACCGGTGGCATAGTGGAATTGTCCTCCCGCCGCGGGCCTGGCCGGGCTCGCCGGGGACGCTCGTGGGGATTCGGGGACGCCCCAGGAAGAGCCGTCCGGGTCCCGAGCCTGCGCACGGAGGGCCCTGGGCCAATCCAGCCGGGCGCCCGTTCGCCGAGATCTGCCCTGCTGGTTCCCATCCCGCCGCCTCATCGGCGCCACCTCGTGGACCACGGCCAGGCCCCGGGCCGGCGCCGCCGGGCGGCTGCGGTCGGACAATCGACGGATGGGGCCATTGGGGCCAATCGCAAGCCGTGACGAGCGCGCCCGATCCCAGGCTCGCTGGCCCACCCCGGTCGGAGCGCCCGTCGGCTCCGGCGATGATGTTCCACCTCCGCCCGACGAACGGCGCCACACCGGCAGCCGGGGCGGCGCCTTGGCCCCTCCCCGCGATCAGTCGCGGAGGTGTCTCAGCCAGGCCAGGGTCGGCAGCCCCAGCGCCCGCTGGAAGGCGCGGACGGTGGGCATGCCCGCTGGTGGAGGCAAGGACTGGCGCAGCAGGAAGTAGCCGGCCATCGCCGCCACCACCGGAGCCAGCACTTCCTCCGAGACCGAGCAACCCAACGGGTGAGAGTCGAAGATGGTCCAGGGCGCGGGCCCTCCCTGGGCCGCCACGCTGGGCAGCAGGCAGGCCAGGTCCAGCCAGGCGGGCCCGACCAGCGCCTGGGCCCAGTCCACAAAGGTGACGCGCGAGCCCTGGATCAGGATGTTGTCCTGGCGCAGGTCGAAGTGACACAGTGTGTCACCGCGCACCGACCCGCTCCATCTCGCCTCCAGGAGCTCGAGCCGTTCCAGGTTGCGCACCGCCCACGGGTCGACGTCGTCGAGCGGGTCGCCGGCCGCGTCCAGCCGTTGCCGCAGCCTTTTGAAGCCGTCCGCGAAGCCCACCAGCTCGCTGGCCGGGGCGGCGCTCACCGGGCTGGGTGTGAGCAGTTTGGACAGTCCGTCGACCGCGTCCAGGACCAGCGCCAGCTCCTCTGGCTGCCAGGGGAGCCGAGGCGGGCGTCCGGGCACGTGCTCCAGCACCAGCACCGTCCAGCCGGGCCGTGAGACCGACAGCAGCAGGCGGGCAGCCGGGGTCGCCCGCGGCAGCGCCGCCGTTATCTCCGCTTCCCGCCGGTGCAGGGCCAAGGTGTCCCGGTTCCAGTCCCGGGCGACGGCCTTGGCGAAAACACGGCGACCATCCTGGAGCGTGAGCCTGGCGGCGACTCCGGGTGAAAAGCCGGTGGCCACCGAGGTAGCTGCTGTCACCTCGGCGCCGAGCCGGGCCGCCACCTCGGCGCGCAGCGAGATGGGCACCTCCTCCCAGCGGCGGCGCCGTCCGCGCGCGGGCGGTGCCAACTCCTCCGCGGTCACGGCCGAATGGTATCCACCGGGAGCCCCGGGCCAGGTCGAAGCCGCGCCGGTAGAACCGGTACCGCGGGGCATGCCCTATGGTGGCGATATGAACCCGGGCCCGCTGGAGCTGAACCGTCGCAACTGGGACGACCGGGCCCGCGTCCACGGCCAGGACCGCGTCTACGACTCGGAGGCGCTGGTGTCCGGGGCAGGTTCCCTGGCGGCAGCTGAACTCGATGGCTTGCGCCGGGCGGTGGGCTCGGTGGCCAAGCTTGACGTGATCCACCTGCAGTGCCACATCGGTTTTGACTCCATCCGCCTGGCCCGGATGGGAGCCAGGGTCACCGGGCTCGACTTCTCGCCGGTGGCCCTGGCCAAGGCCGCCCGGCTGGCCCTCAGGAGCCGAGTTGAGCTGCGCTTGGTGGAAGCCGACGTGTGCGCTCCGCCGGCCACCCTTTTCGGGCACTTCGATCTCGCCTACGCCACCATTGGCGTCCTCTGCTGGATCTCGGACATCGGGGCCTGGATGCGGGCTGTCGAACACCTGCTGCGGCCAGGCGGGAGCCTGCTGCTGGTCGAGATCCATCCCTTCCCCGGCATGGTCGAGACCATCGATCCGCTCCGGCTGGACTTTCCCTACGGATTCGACGGTCCCCATCGTTTCGACTCTGCGGGCACCTACACCGACCGCGACGCCGTGATCGAGGCCACCACCACCGTCCAGTATGCCCACAGCCTGGGCGAGGTGGTCACCGCCGCAGTGGAGTCCGGTCTCGAGGTCCGCTGGCTGGAGGAGCGCACCGAGTCGAGCCGGGATCATCGGGGGGACCTCCCGGGCCCCGACCCGGATGGTCTCTACCGGATGCGGCTGGGCGGGCAGCCGGTGCCGCTGGAGTACACCTTGATCGCCGGCAAACCTGGCGGGATGGTCCCGCTTGGCCCCTGACCCGGCGCTCCCGGTCTCACCAGGGACCGTGGGGGCTGGAGTTGGCAGCCCGCAGGGCGGCCACGTAGCCGGCCCTGGCATGAGCCGTCGCATCAGTCCCGGACGGCACCGCCAACCTCCCCCGGAAATCGTCAACCCTGGCGAATCCCTTCCGCGCCATCCACTCGGTCAGGCCGTCGAGCAGCACCCGGGCATGTTGGGGCCCGTGCCGCAGCAAAGCCGAGGTGGTCATCACCACATCGGCTCCGGCGAGCAGGTAGCGGGCCACGTCGTCAGGCCCCTCGACCCCGGTGGTGGCCGCCAGGCCCGCCTTCACCCTCCCCCTCAAAAGCGCGATCCAGGTGCGCGCCAGCCGCGCCTCCCGGGGGTTGGACAGGCCCACTGTCGACACCACCCCGAGCGACTCTGAGTCGATGTCGGGGTAAAGGAAGCGGTTGAAGAGCACCAGGGCGCCCGCGCCGGCCCGGTCCAGCTCCACCGCCATCTCCCCCATGGAGCTGAAGTAGGGATTGAGCTTGACCGCGACCGGTACCGTCACCGCCGCCTTGACCAGCTGCAGGATCTCCAGGTGGCGGCGCTCCGCGTCGCGGCCCGAGATGCTGGGGTCTCCTGGCAGGTAGCTGATGTTGAGCTCGATCGCGACCGCTCCCGAGTCCTGCATCGCCCTGGCGTAGTCGGTCCAGCCGGTGGGGCTGGCCCCGTTCAGGCTGCCGATCACGGGAATGTCCACGGCGGCGGCGGCCCGCTCCAGCAGGTCGAGGTAGGGTCTGGGCCCGAAGCCGGCGGAGGTGGGGAAGTAGGAGAGCGACTCGGGGAAGCTGTCGCTGCCCGCCTCGATCAGCCGGGCCTGGCGGGCCGCCTCCTCGGCCAGCTCCTCCTCGAAGAGCGAGTGCAGCACCACCGCCCCCACCCCGGCGTCGGCCAGGCTGCGCACCCCGTCCACCGTGTGGCAGAGGGGTGAGGCGGACGCCACCAGCGGGTTGCGCAGCTGCAGCCCCATGTAGTCGGTTCTGAGCTCCATCAGTGCAGCCGGCGAGCGTCGGCCGCGAAGCGCTGGGCCGGCCAGGTCGCCATCTCCTCGTAGGTGTCCCAACGCAGCTTGACCGCGGCCTGAGAGAGCCCCGCCAGGCGCTCGGCCTCGGCTGGGTCGGAGTTGGCCAGCATCGAGTAGCGCAGCTCCCGCTGGCTGTACTCCTCCAGCCGCAGGTGGGGCCGGGCGGAGTCGAGCAGGAAGGGATTGCGACCGGCCGCCCGCAGCTTCGGGTCATAGCGGACCAGGGGCCAGTAGCCACTGGCCACCGCCCGATACTGCTGGTCGAGGCCCTGCCGCATGTCGATGCCGTGGGCGATGCAGTGGCTGTAGGCGATCACCAGCGAGGGTCCGTCGTAGGCCTCCGCCTCGCGGAACGCCTGCAGGGTCTGCTGGGGGTCGGCGCCCATCGCGACCCGGGCCACGTAGACGGTCCCGTAGGCGATCGCCTGCAGCGCCAGGTCCTTCTTCTCCACGGTCTTGCCGGCGGCCGCGAACTTGGCCACCGCGCCCAGCGGGGTGGCCTTGGACATCTGCCCGCCGGTGTTGGAGTAGACCTCGGTGTCCAGCACCAAGACGTTGACATCGTGACCACTGGCAAGGACGTGGTCGAGGCCTCCATAGCCGATGTCATAGGCCCAACCGTCGCCGCCGACCAGCCAGACGCTGCGCCGCACCAGGTGGTCGACCACGCTGGCAAGGTCGACCGCCGCCGGCGCCTCCAGGGTGGCCAGGCGGCGCTTCAGCTCGGCGACGCGCTCACGCTGGGAGCGGAACTCCGACTCGGACCGTTGGGGCGCGCTGAGGATGGCGTCCACCAGCTCGCCACCCAGCTTCTCCCGCAGCTCCGACAGCAGCCGGCGGGCCAGGTCGACATGGCTGTCGGCGGCCAGGCGCAGCCCCAGGCCGAACTCGGCGTTGTCCTCGAAGAGGGAATTGGACCAGGCCGGGCCGCGGCCGTCGGAGTTGACCGTCCAGGGGGTGGTGGGCAGGTTGCCACCGTAGATCGAGGAGCAGCCGGTGGCGTTGGCGATGGTGGCGCGGTCGCCGAAGAGCTGGGAGAGCAGCTTGAGATATGGGGTCTCGCCGCAGCCGGCGCAGGCGCCTGAGAACTCGAAGAGCGGCTGCAGGAACTGGGCGCCGCGGACGGTCCCGAAGTCGACCCGCGAGCGCCTGGCGTAGGGCAGGGTCTCGAAGAACGCGATGTTGCCGCGCTCGATGGTCACCAGCGGCTCGCGGTCGGCCAGGTTGATCGCCCTGCGCTCGGTGTTGTCAGGGGCCGTCACCGGGCAGGCCTCCACACACAGGGCGCACCCCGTGCAGTCCTCGGCGTACACCTGCAGGGTGTAGTTGGTGGCCGGGAGCCCGCGGGCCGAGAGGGGCGCCGACCGGAAGCTGGCCGGGGCCCCGACCAGGGCGGACTCGGGGTAGTACTTCGAGCGGATCACGCTGTGGGGGCACACGAAGCTGCAGTTGCCACACTGGATGCAGAGGTCGGGGTCCCAGAGCGCGACCAGGTCGGAGACATTGCGCTTCTCGTAGGCGGCGGTGCCGCTGGGCCAGGTCCCGTCCACCGGCAGCGCGCTCACCGGCAGCTGGTCGCCCCGCCCCGCGATCATCTCCGCGGTCACCCGCTGGACGAACTCGGGGGCGCCGGCGGGGACCGGTGGCGGCAGCTCCGCCGTGGAGGTCACCTTGGAGGGCAGCTCGACCAGGGCCAGCGCCGCCAGGGCCTGGTCGACGGCCTGCAGGTTGGCCGCCACCACCTTTGAGCCGCGCGCGCCATAGCTCTTGGTGATCGCCGCCTTGATCCGAGCGATCGCCCGCTCCGGCTCGAGCACCCCGGAGATGGCGAAGAAACAGGTCTGCAGCACCGTGTTGACCCGTCCTCCCAGGCCCACCTCGCGCGCGATCCGGCCAGCGTCGATCACGTAGAGCTTGAGTCCCTTCTCCAGGATCTCGGCCTGAATCGGACGGGCGAGCGCGTCCCACACCTGGTCTGGGGGGTGGGGGGCGTTGAGCAGCAGGGTCGCCCCCGGGGCGGCACAGCCCAGGATGTCGACCCGCTCCAGGAGCTCGAAATGGTGGCAGCCGACAAAGCTGGCCCGGCTCACCAGGTAGGGGGCCCGGATCGGGTCGGGCCCGAAGCGCAGGTGGGAGATGGTCTGCGACCCCGACTTCTTGGAGTCGTAGACGAAGTACCCCTGGGCGTAGAGGTTGGCCTCCACGCCCAGGATCTTGATGGTGTTCTTGTTGGCGCCCACGGTGCCATCGGAACCCAGGCCGAAGAAGACCGCCCGAACCGTGGTCGGAGCCTCGATGTCGAGCCCCGATTGGTAGCCGATGCTGGTGCCGGAGACGTCGTCGTTGATGCCCACGGTGAAGCGGCGGCGGGGGTGCTCCCGGCCCAGCTCCTCGAACACTCCGGCCACCATCCCGGGCGTGAACTCCTTCGAGGAGAGCCCGTAGCGGCCGCCGATCACCATCGGGATTGGCCCTCGCTCGGCGTGCGTCTGAGCCTCCGCCAGAGCCCCCAGAACATCCAGGAAGAGCGGCTCGCCCAGCGATCCCGGCTCCTTGGTCCGGTCCATGACCGCGACCCTGGTTGCCGTCGCCGGCAGAGCCGCCAGCAGCTCGGCGGCCGGGAACGGGCGGTAGAGGCGGACCGTCAGGACGCCCACCCGCTCGCCCCTTTGGTTCAGGTGGGCGACCGTCTCCCGCGCGGTCTCGGCTCCCGAACCCATCACCACCATCACCCGCTCCGCCTTCGGGTGACCCGTGTAGTCGACCAGGCGGTAGTGGCGCCCGGTGCGCTCTCCGAGCTGCGCCAGAGCGCCCGCCACCAGGTCCGGGACCCGCTCGTAATAGGGGTTCACCGTCTCCCGCGCCTGGAAGTAGACATCAGGGTTCTGCGAGGTCCCGCGGATGAACGGATGCTCCGGGGACATCGCCCGCTGGCGGTGGGCTCGAACCAGTTCCAGGGGCACCATCGCGGCCAGGTCCTCGTCGGACAGCAGCTCGATGGTGTTCAGTTCATGGGAGGTCCGGAAGCCGTCGAAGAAGTGCACGAAGGGAACTCGCGACCGGAGCGTGGCGGCCTGGGCCACCGCCGCCAGGTCCTGGGCCTCCTGGACCGACGACGAGGCCAGCAGGGCGAACCCGGTCTGACGGACCGCCATCACGTCGGAGTGGTCTCCGAAGATCGAAAGTGCCTGGGCCGCGAGGGAGCGGGCCGCGATGTGGAACACGGTAGGGGTCAGCTCTCCGGCGATCTTGTACATGTTGGGGATCATCAGCAGCAGCCCCTGGGAAGCGGTGAAGGTGGTCGAGAGGGCCCCGCCCTGGAGGGCCCCGTGCAGGGCTCCCGCGGCACCGCCCTCACTCTGCATCTCCACCACCCGGGGGACGTTGCCCCAGATGTTGGGGCGTCCCTGGCTGGCCCACTCGTCGGCCAGCTCGGCCATCGGGGAAGCCGGTGTGATCGGGAAGATGCCGCAGACCTCGTTCAGGCGGTAGGCGACCGAGGCCACCGCCTCGTTGCCGTCGACCGTCGCCGACATCAGACGGTCTCCGCCACCATCTCGATGGCGTGGACGGGGCATTGCTCGAAGCAGACCCCGCAGCCGGTGCAGCGGTCGTAGTTGAAGCGATACCGGTGCCCCACCCCGAGCTTGATCACGGCGTCCTCGGGGCAGGCTCCCAGGCAGCCGTCGCACTCGAAGCAGTTGCCGCAGGAGAGGCAGCGTCCGGCCTCGTAGACGGCCGCCTCGGCGGAGAGGCCTCCTGCCACCTCGGCGAAGGTGCTGACCCGCTCGGAGGGCTCCAGCTCCGGCTGATGGCGGCGATCGGCATCCCCGAAGTACCACAGGTGCAGGCGGTCGAAGCTGGCCAGCTGGTGCTTGGGGAGGTTGGTCAAGTCGGCGCCCCGCAAAAAGGCGTCGATGTGGCCCGCCGCCTTCTTGCCGTGGCCGACGCCCACCGTGACGGTGCGTTCCGCCGGGACCATGTCGCCGCCGGCGAAGAGCCCGGGGCTTCCGGTCATCATCGAGCTCGAGACCACGACCGTGCCGTCGGCCTTGAACTCCACCCCAGGCATCGACCTCAGGAAGTCGGTGTCGGCGTCCTGGCCGACGGCCATGATCACGGTGTCCGCGGCCAGGGTCTCGAACCGGCCGGTGGGCTGGGGGAATCCATCCTGGTCGAGCTCCATCGCCTCGACGGTTAGCTCGGGGCCCTCAAAGGCGGTGATCGTGCGCAGCCAGTTGATCCTGACCCCCTCCCGCTCGGCCTGGTCAGCCTCATCCTCGTGGGCCGGCATCTGGGCGCGGGTCCGGCGGTAGACGATGACCGCCTCATCGGCACCCAGCCGGCGCGCCGTGCGAGCCGCGTCCATGGCGGTGTTGCCACCCCCGTAAATGGCGACCCGGCGGCCGATCACGGGCCGTTCGCCGGCCGCGACCTTGCTCAGGAAGGAGAGCGCGTCCACGATCCGGCGGGCATCCTGGGCCGGAATGTCGACATGCTTGGAGAGGTGCGCGCCCACGGCCACGAAGACCGCGTCGAAGGCGCCCTCCAGCCGCTCGGCGCCGAGGTCCTGGACCCGGTGCCCCAGGGTGATCCGCACCCCGAGCGCGGCAATCCGGGCCAGCTCGCCCGCGAGCACGTCTCGCGGCAGCCGGTAGGCGGGGATCCCATAGCGCATCATCCCGCCCGCCTCGGCGCCGGCGTCCCGGATCTCGACCTGGTGGCCGCGCCGGGCCAGGTGGTAGGCGGCCGAGAGCCCGCTGGGCCCGGCTCCGACCACCAGGACCCGCTTCCCCGTCCGGGCCGGGGCGGCCGGGTACTGCCACCCCCGTTCCAGGGCCAGGTCACCCAGAAATCGCTCGACGGAGTGAATGGAGACCGCACTGTCCAGCTCGGCCCGGTTGCAGACGGTCTCGCAGGGGTGATAGCAGACCCGTCCGTGGATGGCTGGCATGGGATTGTCCTCGACCAGCTCCCGCCAGGCCGCCTCCGGATGCCCGGCGTGGACCTGGGCCAGCCAGGCCTGAATGTTCTCACCCGCTGGACAGCCCTGGTTGCAGGGTGGGAGCAGGTCTAGGTACACCGGGCGGCGGCTCCGCACGGGGCCGGCGCCCGAGGGGGGCCTGAGCAGGTCGGCCGGGGCCGTGAAGTCTCTCCCCGTCATGGCCGCACCCGGTGGCGACGCCGGTTGGCTCGCGCTTGGGCCGGCCCCACGCCGACCCGTTTCGGCGACGGTATCGACCGGGCCCCCCGGCCCGTGTCCCCCCTCATGTCCCGAGGATAACTCGGGGCCCGATGGCGAACGCACAGGTGAGATTCGGGCTCGGCCGAGCCCCCGTCCCAGATTCGGCGCGGGACCTGGTGCCGGGCGCCCGTGGCTGGGGCGAGGCGGCGGCCTCCCTCCGGCTCCGCTACCATGGCCCCGGGTGGCGGGCAGATGGCCGCGACCGGGACGTCCCGGCCGAGGAAAGTCCGAGCTCCAAAGAGCAGGGCGCCGGGTAACCCCCGGCGAGGGAAACCTCAGGGAGAGTGCCACAGAAATACACAGCCGGCGGGGAGCCCGTCGGCAACGGTGAAATGGTGGGGTAAGAGCCCACCGGCGGCCGGGTGACCGGCCGGCCAGGTAAACCCCGTCCGGAGCAAGACCCGGCAGGGTGCGGGTGGCGACACCCCTGGACTGCTCGTCCAGATGCACCCGGGTGGGTCGCTGGAGGTGGCGGGCGACCGCCACCGTAGATGGATGGCCATCGCCCCTCGGGGGGAGTCCCGCCGCGCGGGAGGCCCGGGGGGCACAGAACTCGGCTTACCGCTCGCCTTCCCCACTCCCCGCAGGGGGGCTCGCCCCCCCTGCGCCACTCCCTGAGGCCATCCCCCACAAGTCGGTAGGGATGAAGTGGGCTCCAGCCCCCACCTGATTTGAATTCACGTTTGGGCCTACAACCCAGCCGGTGGGGATTGACCTATTGCCCTTGAACTGATACAGTCCTCCCATTCCGGACAATGGTGGGGAGAAGTGGTGAACATTGGGGACCAGCTGGCAAGCGATGGGTCCAGGGGCTGAGAGCCGATGGCCTTCTACGGCTCCTACGTGCACGCGCTCGACGAGAAGGGGCGCGTGGCGGTGCCGGCCCGCTTCCGGGACAGCCTCCTGGGCGGAGTGGTCACCAAGGGGCCGGAGTACGCGTTGGTGATGTACCCACCCGCCTACTGGGAGAAGCTGGTGGCGGAGCGGGACTACTCCGATGTCGCCGAGCCTGAGTATCGGGACTACCTGTTCCACTTCTTCTCTTCCTCGCAGCAGATCAGCTGGGACGCGCAGGGGCGGCTCTTGCTGGCCCCGCCCCTCCGGGAGCACGCGGAGTTCAGCCGCAACGCAGTCTTCGTGGGCCTGAACCAGGCGGTCGAGATCTACAGCGAGGAGCACTTCGCCCAGCGTGCCCAGCGGCTCGAGCCGGTCACCTGGGAGCGGATCCGCGCCCACATGTCCGGGCGGCTCGCCAAGGGGGTCTCCGGACCGGAGCTTCCGGCATGAACGTCATGCTGGGCACCATGGCCAATCACCGCACCGCCCGGAATCGCCGCCCGCGCCCCGTCGGGACCGGAGTTCACGTGGACGGCGTCCATCAGCCGGTGCTGCTGGGCGAACTGATCACGGAACTGGCGCCCCGGCCGGGTGAGGTCGCGATCGACGCGACCCTGGGCGGGGGCGGCGTGGCGGCGTCTCTACTGCACAGCATCCTCCCAGGCGGCCGGGTCCTGGCACTGGATCGGGACCCGGTCGCTGTAGCCCTGGCGGAGGTCCGATTTGCCGCGGCTGGGAGCGCCTTCTCGGCCCGGGTCGGCCGCTTCTCCGATCTGGTAGCGATCGCCGCCGCGGCGGCGATCGAGCCCGATCTGGTGGTCATGGACCTGGGGATCTCATCGCTCCAGTTGGACGACCCCGACCGGGGATTCAGCTTCCAGCGCGAGGGGCCGCTCGACATGCGCCTCGACGCCACCGGCGAGGGTCCGACCGCGGCCCAGATCGTGGCCACCTATGAGGAGGACCGGCTGGCGGCCCTGATCGCGGAGTACGGCCAGGAGCGGCACAGCCGGGCGATCGCTCGGGCGATCGTGGACCAGCGCCGCCGGAGCGCGATCAGCACCACCACCCAGCTGGCCCAGCTCTGCGCGCAGGCGATCCCGCGCCGGCTCTGGCCGCCCCGTATCCATCCCGCCACCAGGACCTTCCTGGCCCTGCGGATCGCCGTCAATCAGGAGCTCGATGAGCTCTCTTTGGGAATTGCTGCTGCCATTCAAATTCTTCGGCCCGGTGGGCGATTGGGGATCATCTCCTTCCACTCCCTCGAGGACACCATTGCAAAACGCTCCCTCCACAACCTTGCACTGACCTGTGTATGTCCTCCCCAACAACCCATCTGCACCTGCGCCCACCGGGCCACCCTCTCCCTGCCGCGGCGGCGAGCGATAAAACCCTCCGAGCCGGAGGTGGCCCGGAATCCCCGGGCCCGCTCCGCCCTGCTGCGCACGGCGGTCAAGCTGCCGACGGCGACCACCTGACCCTGGCTTCCCGACCTCGTTCCCCAAAGCTTTCCTCTCCCACGTTCCAGTTCACATCTCAGCACCAAGGCCACCATGAGCACCATCACCGCGTCCCGCCCCCGAGCCGGATTCCTGCCCTTCGACGAGGAGGAGTCGGCCCCATCGCGCAGCCGCACCCGGAGCAAGGCGCGCAACGGCGTGGCCTGGGCCCTGCTGCCGGTGCTGGCGCTGCTGGTCTTGTTCGGGACTGTCTATGTGTCCCAGACCGCCACCGGCACCGCGCTCACCTACCAGGTCGCCTCGCTCCAGGCCTGGAAGGCCCAGCTCAGCAATAGCGACCAGCTGTTGACGCAGCAGCTCGACCAGCTCCAGAGCGCGGGGGCGATCAATCTGGCGGCCACTCGCATGGGGCTGACCCCGCCGCCGACTTGGACCGTGGTGAGCCAGCCCCCGGCCCATGGCCAGGACCCCCTGCTGCCGGTGCTGCTCGCCCTCAAGGGTGCCTGACTAAGTGGCCGGCAGGCCCTACTCGGCACGCCGACCAATCAGCCACCGCCGGCCAGCCGAGCTGGCGCGGGGCGGCCACGGGCACCAGGAGACGGCGGACCCGAGGCGGCGCATGGCGGCGCTCTCGGCGATCCTCCTGGTCGCGGTCTTCGGCCTCGGCGCCAGGCTGGTGGAGCTCCAGGTCCGCCAAGGGCCGCAACTGGCAGCGGCGGCCGTCTCCCAGCAGGTGCAGCAGATCACGATACCCGCGACCCGGGGACTGATCCTGGACGACCAGGGCCAGGTGCTGGCCGGCAACGTGCCCACCTACGACGTCTTTGCCGCCCCCAACCAGATCCCTGCCACGGAGCGCCTCCGGGAGGCGACCCAGCTGGCTCCGGTGCTGAACCTGCCCGCCAACCAGCTCGTCCAATTGCTCACCAAGCCGCTCGCCTTCGAGTATCTGGCCAAGGGCCAGAGCGCTCAGGTCGAGAGCCAGCTGCAGCGACTCAACCTGGCCGGGATCGGGTCGATCCAGGGCGAAACCCGCTATTACGGTCCCGGGCCGGTCCCCGGCACCACCCTCGCGTCCGACGTGCTGGGGTTCGTCAACGCCAGTGGCCAGGGCCAGTACGGGCTGGAGGGGTACTACAACTCGGTCCTCTCAGGCAAACCCGGCAAGCAGTCGGTGGTCAACGACCTCCAGGGCAACCCGGTGGTGCTCAGCTCCGCCCCCCAGCAACCTGCGGTCAACGGTCGCAACCTGCAGACCAGCCTGGACGCCACAATCCAGGCCTCGGTGGAGAAGGACCTGGCGGCCGAGGTGAAAAAGGTGAGCGGAAGCTCCGGGACCATGATCGTGATGAACGTCCACACCGGAGGGATCGTGGCCTGGGCCGACTACCCCTCCTACAACGCCAACAACTACGCGACCGAGCCGGTCAAGCTGTTCAAGGACGCGGGGGTGGCCGATCTCTACGAACCGGGCTCGGTGGGCAAGGTGCTCACCTTCGCGGGAGCTCTGAATCGCCATGTGATCACCCCCACCGAGACCTTCGACGAGACCGGCCAGGTGACCGTCCAGGGCTGGACCATCCGTGACTGGGACCTGAGAGCTCATGGCGTGATCAGCATGAACTGGGTGCTGGAGGACTCCCTCAACGTGGGCGCGGTCCACATCGAGCAGTGGGAGGGGGCCAGGCCGTTCTACAACAACATGCAGGCCTTCGGGATTGGCCATCCCACCGGGATCGACCTCGCCGGGGCCTCCAACCAGCCGCTGCCGGCCTTCTCCCAGCTGCAGCCCATCCAGCTGGCGACCGCCAGCTTCGGCCAGGGTTACGTGACCACCCCGATCCAGATGCTGGCCGCGGTCAACGCGGTCGCCAACGGCGGCGTCTGGGTCCAGCCCCATGTGGTCACCGCCATCACCGGCGGCGGCCAGCCCACCACCTACATCAAGCCCAAGACCCATCGCGTGATCTCAGCCGCCACCGCTCAGACCCTGACCCAGATGATGGTTGGGGTGGTGGACGTGCCCGGTGGCTCGGGCTTCGAGGCCCGGATCTGGCCCACCTGGAAGGGTCAAATCGCGGGCAAGACCGGAACCTCGTCGGTCTCCAACGGCCAGGGCGTCTACGGCAACAACACCATCGACTCCTTCACGGAGTTCTTTCCCGCCAGCAACCCTCAGTTCTCGATGCTCTGCATCATCCGTAACCCCCAGGTGCCGCCGCCCCAGCGCGAGGGCGCCTACGACGCCGCCCCCACCTCCAAGCTGGTCACCCAGCAGCTGATCGACCGCTTCAAGCTCCAACCCTAATATGCCCCGAGTGAACCAACTTGCGGTGGCGGGCGCATTCGTAGCTGGGGCGGCGCTCTACCCCCCGGCCATAGTCACGCTGCGCCGGCTCGGCCTGAGGCAGGTGGAGCGGACCGAGGGCCCGGCGTCGCACCTCAGCAAGGCGGGCACCCCGACCGCTGGCGGCGTGGTCTTCTGCCTGGTGCTGGCGGCCATCTGGGCTCTCGCCCTGCGCGACCCAGCAGGGGGGGTGGTGGTCGCCGCCGCCGCCCTGGGAACCGGGGTTGGGGTGGTCGACGACTGGACCAAGGTCCATCATGGCAGCGGCATCAGGGTGCTGCCCAAATTCGCCTGGCTGGCGCTCTGCGCCGGCCTGCTGGGCTGGACTCTGGCCGCCAGCGGAGCCGGCTGGCAGCTGGTCCCCGGCCTGGGATGGCGGGACCTGGGGGCAGCCGGAATCGGCCTGGCCGCCTTCGCCGCCCTGGCCACGGCCAACGCCTCCAACCTCACTGATGGGGTCGATGGCCTGACCGCCGGGGTGGCGGTGCCGGCCTTTGCGGCCTGCGGGGTGGCGGCGGCGATCCAGCACCGTCCGGGACTGGCCTCTACCTGCCTGGTGGTCGCGGCCGGGCTCCTCGCATTCCTGGTGTTCAACCGGCCCCAGGCCCGCATCTTCATGGGGGACGCTGGCTCCCTGGCTCTGGGGTTGATGCTGGCGGTGGCCGCCGCCGAGACCGGTCTGCTGCTGCTGCTGCCACTGCTGGCGGTGGTGTTCCTGATCGAGGCTCTTTCGGTGATGGCCCAGGTCGGGTTCTTCAAACTCACTCACGGTCGCCGGCTGCTGCGCATGAGCCCCTTCCACCACCATCTGGAGCTGGGTGGCATGAGCGAGTGGGAGATTGACCTGCGGCTCTGGAGCGTGTCTTTGATCGCGGCGGTGCTGGTGATCGCCTGGGCGATGTGGACCGGCCTTCCGGGGGCACGCCTGTGATCGCCCGGGTCGAGCGCTGGATCCCGGCCGCCCGGACCCAGGGCGAGCGCCGCGCCCTGAGCTGGGCCCATGCCCCCGACCTGGACATCTGGCTGCTCTTGACCACCGCCGTGCTCTGCGCCATTGGGCTGATCATGGTGTTCGTCGCCAGCGCCGGGGTGGCCTACACCACTTACGGAAATCCCGCCTACTTCTTTGAGCGCCAGGTGGTCTGGCTGCTGCTGGGCGGGGTCGGCCTGGTGATCGGACTGCGGCTCGACTACCACCGCTGGCGCCAGCTCGGTCCCTGGCTGGCGGCTGCCAGCGTGTTCCTCCTGGTGGCGGTGCTGGTGCCCCACATCGGAGTGCAGGTTCAGGGCGCCAGGCGTTGGATCGGAGCTGGTTCCATCGAGATCCAGCCCAGTGTCATCGCTCAGTTCATGGTGGTGGTGTTCGGGGCGGTCTGGCTCGACCAGCGCCGTCGCAGCATCACCGACCTGCGCGAGGGCGTGATCCCGTATGCCTGGCGGATCGGGGTGGTGGCGGCTCTGGTGATCCTGGAGAAGGACCTGGGGTCGACCATGGTGGTGGCCATGGTCGGGCTCGGCTTGCTGGTGCTGGCGGGGACCAAGCTCCGCTACCTGTTGGGCTTGGCCGTCACGGGGCTGCTGGCCGGGGGTCTGCTGATCGCAGCCGAGCCCTACCGGGTGGCCCGCCTGCTCGCCTACCTCAACCCCTTCGCCCATCCTCTGGGGTCCGGGTTCCAGGCGGTGCAGGCGCTCTACGCCTTCGGGGCGGGCGGGGTCTTCGGGACCGGCTTCAGCAGCCCAGTGCCGTCGGCTCAGATCTTGCCGGAAGCGCAGAACGACTTCATCTTCGCGGTCATCGGCCAGGATCTGGGGCTGGTGGGGACGCTGGCCGTGCTGGCGCTCTTTGGGGTGTTCGCCTGGCGCGGCTATCAGATCGCCAAGAACGCGCCCGACCACCTCGGAGCCCTGCTCGCGGGAGGGGTGACGATCTGGATCGTGGGCCAGGCCCTGATCAACATCGGCGGGGTGACCGACACGATCCCCTCGACGGGAGTGCCGCTCACGTTCATAAGCTACGGGGGCTCTTCGATGGCGCTGTCGCTGGCCGCCACCGGGATCCTGTTGAACATCTCGGCCCGGCGACGCCGAGCGGGGAGTGCCAATGCGCGTGCTGATCACGGGGGGCGGAACCGGGGGCCACTGCACCCCCGCGATAGCGGTCGCTGAGGCACTCAGCCAGCTCGATCCCCAGGGCAAGGTCACCTACGTGGGCAGGGCGGACGGGCCCGAGTCCCGGCTGGTGCCGGCCGCCGGCCTCGAGTTCATCGGGCTCAGCCTGGGCAGCATGGGATCCAGTCGCATGACCGCCACCCCGCGGCTGCTGACCAGAATGCCCCTGGCCTACCTGCAGGCTCGCCAGGTGATGGCTGACTTTGATCCGGACGTGGTGCTGGCCACCGGCGGCTACGTGTCGGTGCCGGTGGCCATGGTGGCGAGGCGTCGTGGGCTCCCGGTAGTCCTGCTCGAGCAGAATCGGCTACCCGGCCGGGCCGTGGAGTGGCTGGCGCGGCGGGCGGCGGTGGTGGCGACCTCCTTTGCTGGCACCGCCGCCTCGCTGCCGGGGGTCCGCGTGATCTGCACCGGCAATCCGGTGCGGAGCGAGTTCAGCGCTCTGGCCGCTTCGGCGAGCGTCCCCGAACTCTTCCCCGTGCTGCTGGTCATGGGTGGGTCCCAGGGGGCGCGCCATCTGAACCAGGTGCTGGTGGAGGCGCTGCCGCGGCTGCTGGCCGCCGTGCCTCAGTTGCAGATAACCCACCTGACCGGTCCCGGTGATCACCAGCGGGTGCTGGCGGAGGTGGCCGCCCTCGGCCTGGTCGAGCCTCGACGCTACCGGGCGCTGGCGTTCGTGGACGGGATGGCGCCCCTGATCGCGGGGTCGGGGCTGGTCCTGATGCGCGCCGGGGGCAGCTCGCTGGCGGAGGTTGCCTGCCTGGGCAAGCCGATGGTGCTGGTGCCGTATCCCCATGCCGGCAACCACCAGACGGCCAACGCCACCCCATTCGTGGAGGCCGGCGCCGCCGTGCTCGCCGAGGACCCGGGTCTGACTGCTGAAACCCTGATCGGGGAGGTGACGGGAATCTTCGGCGATCCCGTCACCTGGGAGCGGATGGCGCGGGCCAGCTCGACCATGGCCAGGCCGGGGGCGGCCGGGGAGGTGGCGCAGCTGCTGGCTTCCGTGGCCAGGCGGGCCAGTTGAGCGAGTCACCCGCCCTCGGTCTGGCCGACTGGCCGGACCCGCCCGCGCACCTCCACTTCCTTGGCATCTGCGGCTACGCGGTCTCGGGCCTGGCCCTGGCCTGCCGGCAGCTGGGCTACCTGGTGACCGGCGCCGACGAGGACGCTTACCCCCCCACCACGACCATCCTGGAGGCGGCCGGGATCCAGTTTGCCGCAAGCCACAGTCCCGAAAACCTCAGGCACTGGGGGGAGCCCCAGATGGTGGTGCTTGGCAATCAGGTGCAGCTCGGCAATTCCGAGCTGGCAGCGGCCCTGGAGGCCGGGATGATGGTGGTGAGCGAGGCGGAGGCACAGGGCCGGCTGGCACAGGGCCGGCGCAGCGCTGTCGTCTGCGGCACCCACGGCAAGACAACCACCTCCTCACTGGCCGTGTGGATGCTGGACCAGGCCGGGCTGCGTCCCGGTTTCCGGCTGGGTGCCACCTCGCGCGACTTCGGGCTGGCGGTCAGCCTCGGAGACTGGCAGCGGCGCTCGCCGTTCGTCTTCGAGGGCGACGAGTACACAACCTCGGCCTTGGATCACCGGGCCAAGTTCCTGCAGTGGCATCCCCAGGTGGTGACCCTGCTCAACTTGGAGCTGGACCATCCCGACGTCTACCCCGATCTCGCCGCCTACGTCGCGCCCTATCGGCAGCTGGTGGCGGCCATGCCGCCCGACGGCCGTCTTCTGGTGAACCGCGAGAACGCGCCCGCCCTGGCCCTGGCCCAGGAGGCCGTGTGCCCCGTGGCCACCTGGGGCGTCGGCGGTGATTGGCACCTCGCTGAGGACCCCGTGGTCGACGGAGACCACCAGCTCCTGCAGGTGGTCGGGCCCGATGGTGCGACGGTCCCGATGCGGCTGCCGATCTTCGGAGCTCACAACGCCAGCAACGCCCTGGGGGCGCTGGCCACCTCAGTCGAGCTGGGCGCCCCCCTGGACCTGGCGGCCGCGGCGGCCGCCACCTACCGAGGGGTGGCCCGCCGCTTCGAGGTGGTTGCCGAGGTGGAGGGGGTGACCGTGGTCGACGACTACGCCCACCACCCAACCAAGCTACGGGCCACCATTTCCGGCGCCCGCCAGCGAATCGGCGATGACGTGCAGCTGGTGGTGGTGCATGTGCCCCACACCTACTCGCGCACCCTGGCCCTGCTGCCTGACTACGCGGACGCCTTTCGAGGCGCCGACCTGGTGGTGCTGGGACCGATCGAGCCTGCCCGCGAGCGCGACCTTGCTCACACCGTCAGCTCCGCCGATGTCGCGCGCCAAGTGGTGGGAACGGAGGTCGTGCTGGTCCAGTCGGCTGCGGAGGCGGTGGAGGTTGTGCGGCGGCGGTTGCGCCCGCCGGCGATGGTGGTCTGCAGCTCGGTGCGTGGCTTCGACGGGGTGGCTGGACGGATCTCGGCCGCGCTCGGGGCGGGCGGTCTGCCCGCCTGAGGGAGATCGGGCACCATCACCTCCGGCTATCGGATCAGCCCCGGCAGCACCCGGCACTCAACCGGCGCCCAGACGCCGCAAAACGCTTGGCAGTGATGGTGCTCGACCGCCCAAGTGCCATTCGCCCAGCTCCTTTCTCCGCCCGGCGCACGGGCGGGCCGGCGGGATGACGTCAAGGCGGCTCGCCCTACTGACAGAGCGCACGTGGGGCGCTGGTATACTGGATGGTATGCGGGGTGATGTACCTGAGAGTAGAGAGGGTGTCCGCGGCCATCCGGGCCGCGGACTGCGGGCCGCCACGCCAGAGTCCGACCAGGCCGGCCGGCCATGACCAGCTCGCCAGCCTCTGGCCGGGCGGCGGTCGGCACCGAAGACCAGATGGGTGGCGCTGCGGCCGCCGTGGCCGGCGCCCGCCAAAGGGACGGGGAGTGGAAGATCCCGGTCGTCCGGTTGGCAGCGCGCGCCACGTCGAGGCCCCTGGGGTGATCAACCCCGCGTCCCTCGGGGGGCCCTTGGAGCTCGTTGGCTTCGACCAGCAGGTGCCCCTTGTCGGCGGCGATTCGCACCGGTATGTGAACCTCGACTACGCGGCCAGTTCGCCGGCCCTCCGCCGGGTCCAGGACGCCGTCGACGCCCTGCTGCCCTGGTACAGCAGTGTCCATCGTGGAGCCGGTTACAAGTCCCAGGTGTCGACGGCGGCGTATGAAGGCGCCCGGGCGGTGGTCAAGACCTTCTTCCAGGCCCCGCCCCAAGATGCCGTGATCTTCACCCGGAATACCACCGACTCCGTCAACGTATTGGCGAGCTCGCTGGCGGATGGGGCGTCGGTGGTAGCTTTTGCCTCGGAGCACCATGCCAACCTTCTGCCCTGGCAGACAGGTCGGCTGAGAGTCACCTACCTACCCGCTCCGCGCAGCTCGACGGAAGCCCTGGAGCGCCTGAGCGGCCACCTGAGCGGTGCCCGCACCGACCTGGTGGCGATCACGGGCGCCTCCAATGTGACCGGCGAAATCTGGCCGGTCGCCGAGCTGGCATCGCTGGCCCATGCCCACGGAGCCCGCTTGCTGCTCGACGCCGCTCAGCTCGCGCCTCACCTGCCCATCAGCATGGTCCGCCTCGGGGTGGACTATCTGGCCGCATCTGGGCACAAGATGTACGCTCCCTTCGGGGCCGGCGTGCTCATCGGCGAGCCCGATTGGCTAGCCCAGTCGGCCCCCTTTCTGCGCGGAGGGGGTGCCGTTGACTTCGTCAGCCTCGACGAGGTGCTCTGGAGCTCGCTCCCGGATCGCCAGGAGGCTGGGTCCCCGAACGTCGTGGGTGCCGTGGCCATGGAGGCGGCTGCGGCCGCGCTGACCGAGTTTGGGATGGCTCGGCTGGGCGCCGAGGAGATCCGGCTCGGAGAGTACGCCCGGGCGCAACTGGCCGCCCTTCCAGGAGTCCAGGTATACCGCCTTTGGGACGCGGCGGCGGTCCGCCTGGGAGTCGTGCCTCTCAACGTGACCGGCTACGAGCACAGCCAGATTGCCGCAATCCTGAGCGCCGAATACGGCATCGGCGTCCGCCATGGATGCTTTTGCGCGCATCCGTTGATGCTGGAACTGCTGCACACCGAGCCCGCCGCCGCCGCCGAGATCCGGCAGCACCTCCGCCGCGGTCAGCGCGCGCGAATCCCCGGAGCGATTCGAGTCAGCGTCGGGATTGGCAGCACGGAGGATGACATCGACTACCTGACGCGCGCCCTTCGCCAAATCGTCGAGGAGGGCCCGAGTTGGACCTACCGCATAGCCCCTGACTCCGGGGAGTATGTGCCGGATCCTGACCCTCGGGAGTGGCCGGACTTGCCGGTGGCCCTCCCTCGCCTATCATTGTCGACGGGGGAGAGTTCGTGACCGCCTCTGGCGGTCGGCCGATCGCCCTACCCGAGTGCCTGTTCCAGGGACTGCCGGCTACCTTGGCGCAGGGGCTCCGACCGCAGCCCGCCCGCTATGTCCCGGCGGCCAGCCGGGACCGTTCTTGGCACCTGTCGCCATTGCTTTCGACTAGGAGGATTGGATCATCGTGACCGCAGCTGGACGACTCGGATACGTACGGACACTGGCCCTCGGAGCAGCTCTCGCATCGCTCCTGGCGGCCTGCTCCAGCGCCACCACCGCACCTGCCTCCAGCGGCGGCGGCACGGTCACCTTCGCCGAGGCGCCCAGTTCCCCGCCCAATTACATCTTTCCCATGACCAGCGGAGCCTACTTCAGTTACGCGAACCTGCCCGACCTTTCTGAGATCCTCTACCAACCGCTGTACGTGTTCGGCCAGCAGGGCCAGCCGGTCCTCAACCAGAGGCTCAGCTTGGCCTACCCGCCGGTCTTCTCCAGCCACAACACCGTGGTCACGGTCACTCTCAAGCACTGGGTGTGGTCCAACGGGGCGCCCATCACCGGGCGCGACGTGGTCTTCTGGATGAACCTGCTCAGCGCCGTGACCGATCCCAGCGCGCCGGCGGTCGGCAGCAGCAGCTCGCCCGGGCCGGGATGGGGCGGCGCGGTTCCGGGAGCCTTTCCCCAGAACGTGGTCAGCTACCATCAGGTGGGCACCTACTCCGTGGTGTTCCACTTGAACGCCTCCTACAACCCCACCTGGTTCGGCTACAACGAGCTCAGCCAGATCTCACCGATGCCCCAGGCGTCATGGGACCGGCTGTCCAGCGCAGGTGCGGTGGGCAACTACGACGCCTCGGCCCAGGCCCGGACGGCGCTGCCCAAGACCTCTCCGGCCGAGTACGTCCCTGCCAATCCGGGCACGGCCACCAGCGGTGCCTTGGGGGTCGCCCAGTTCTTGAACATGCAGTCCCAAGACGTCGCTACCTATGACAGCAACCCGCTCTGGAAGGTGGTCGACGGTCCCTTCAGGGTCAGCCAATTCACCACCAGCGGCTACGTGAAGATGGTGCCCAATCGCGCCTACTCCGGGTCGCCCAAGCCGACCATCGCCGCGTTTGTGGAGGTGCCCTTCACAACCGACACCGCTGAGTTCAACTCCCTTCGCAGCGGTGCTCTGACCATCGGCTACATCCCGGTCCAGGATCTGGGCCAGCGGTCCCAGCTGGAGAAGCAGCAGGGCTATCGCTACAGTCCCTGGTATGCGTTCGGCTTCGTCTACTTCCCTTACAACTTCACCAACACCAAGGTCGGCCCCATCTTCAAACAGCTCTACTTCAGGCAGGCCTTCCAATCGCTGGTCAACCAGCCCCAGTACATAAAGGACTTCATGGCGGGGATTGGCACCCCGACCAACGGGCCCGTGCCAACCTTCCCGGCCCACAACGCTGACGTGAGCCCCCTGGAGGCGAAGGGTCAGGTCTACCCCTACAGCCCCAGCCACGCGGTGGCGCTGCTGGCCGCCAACGGCTGGACCGTCAAGCCCGGGGGCGTGAGCGTCTGCGCCCGGCCCGGATCGGGAGCGGGCGAGTGCGGCCCGGGGATCGCCGCGAATCAGCCGGCCACCTTCACCCTGCTGTACGCCAGCGGTAGTACCGTCCTCAGCAATGAGCTCCAGGCTCTCCAGTCGACCCTCAAGGCGGAGGCGGGGATCAGTCTCGGGCTGTCCCAGACCTCGTCGGCCCAGGTGACCAGCACGGCGTTCAATGGCTGCAGCGCCACCACTCCCTGCAACAATTGGCAACTGGCCGATTGGGGTGGGCCGGGATGGACATACTTGCTCGACTACCTCCCGACCGGGGGCAACCTCTTCGCCACCGGCGCCGGCAGCAATGCTGGGGACTTTTCATCGCCAGCCGCCGACGCCGCGATCCAGGCGACGCACACCGCGCCCACCTACTCTGCCGAGATTGCCGCCTTGTACAAATACGAAAACCTGATGGCGACTCAGCTGCCGGTGGTTTGGATGCCGAACGGGCCGGGGCAGCTCACCATGTACAAGGGCACTCTGTCGGGGCTGGTACCTCAGGGAATCTTCAATGAGCTCTACCCCCAGCTGTATCGGCTCGGCAAGTGAGGTCAGGGGCAGGATGACGGAGGCACTCAACTGGCCTGAGGAAGTGCTGGCGCTGCACTTCCCAGCCAGAGCTGGCGGCATGCTCCCAGCGAGCCCCAATGCCAGCCCGAAGAGGGCAGCCACGGGCGGCGTGGAGCTGGCGGCTTGAGTCTCGAGAGGGGAACGGTCAGGGTCGAACGCACAGAGGCAGGCGACCTGGCCGCCGTCTCCGCCAGCGGGGCCCGCCTGCGGATTGTGGGCGGGCCTGGCGGGGACGCTGACGGCTGGCAGCCGACGGAGTTGCTGATGGCGGCCCTGGCGGGGTGCATCGCTCTCGACGTGGCCGCGATCCTGGAAAAGCAGCGGAACGGCCGTTTGACGGCGAGCATCACAGTTAGACCGGGGCTGAGAGACGGCAGCCTCCCCGGCCGCGCCTTTCAGTCACTCCTGGTGGAACAGGAGTGGACGGGCGCCATGTCAGCCGAGGCGCTGGACCGGGCGGTGGCGCTGGCCGTGGAGCGTTACTGCACCGTGCAGCTGACCCTGGAGCGGGCTGTCCAGGTTGAACATTCACTCAAGCTGGTGAGAACCGGTCTCGACACCGAGGCGCCCCCAGCCGGCGCCTGAAGGGACGGCAGCAGGCTGCGGCGGGTTGAACCTTCGAGCGCTGGCTCACCTGCCCCGGACGTCGCCGCCTGCTCAGCCCCGGGGCGCCAGGTCCTGGCAGGGGCCGCCCTGGCCCCCGGCGGCGGGTCAACCAAGCAGGGCGGTGGCTGAGGCGGCGCTGTCGAGCGCACCGCCGACGAAGGCCCGCATCACCATCGCCTGGGCGTCGTGCAGCTGGGCGAGGACCTCCTGGGCCGCGGAGGCGGGGTCGCCGGCCTCCAGGGCTGCGATCAAACGGCGATGTTCATGGATGATTTCGTCGCTCCGGTCGGACCCCCGAAGGCCGAGATGGAGGAGGCGTTCCATCTCGTCCAGGATCGGGGCCAGCAACTCAACCAGTCGGCGATTTCCCGAGGCCTGGGCGACCGTGAGGTGAAACTCCGTGTTGGCGCGCAGGAATCGACTTATGCTCTCGGGGTCCTGAGGCCGGTAGGCTTCGGAGCACGCCGCATCCAGGCGGCGGAGGTCCGTCCCGTCGGCGCGGCCGGCGGCAAGCTTGGTGGCCTCGGTTTCCAACAGGCGTCGGACCTCAAATAGGTCGCGCACGTCACCCACCGTTATGGGCGCCACCGCGTACCGTCGGGGCGGCGCCACCACGATCAGACGGCGACTCCGCAAACGGGCCAGGGCCTCTCGGACCGGGGTGCGCCCGGTGCCGAGGAATTCAGCCGCCTGGATCTCCGTGAATTCGGCGCCCGGCGGCAGCTCACCGCTGATGATCATCCGCTTCAGCGAGTTGTAGGCTTGGTCGGCTCGCGTCATCCGGACGAGGGCGCGGTGATTGAGCATGCGGTCGCCATGGTAGTCGGCATGCTGAGACGCGTCAACGTGAGCGGGACCCAGTCCCAGGGAGGGGGTTGGCACCTGGGGACGCCGATGCTGGGTTGGCCTCGGTCTCGCCGCTGCGTTGGACGGCGCGCCAGCGCAGCAGCGCGGGCTGATCGGCCAGCCGCTGGGAGGCGGGCGGGAGGGGGCCAGCCAGCTCCGCCGCGGGGCCTCCGGACTTCCCATACGGGCCAGGGAGGGGTGGTGGCCATTCTCCCTTTGGCCAGCAACCGCGGCGGCCGGCCACGGCCTCGCGCGCGCGGTGGGGTCGCGGCGGTCGTTGGCGACCTGGGCCCGGGTCGGGATGGGTCCCTTTGACGCCGGACTCGAGGGGCCAGTACGACCCCGAATCGAGGTGCGAGGCGGTCACTGAGGCCAACCGTTGCCTGGATGCCAGAGCGGTCTGATGGGGGTGGCCAGATGGGCACGACGCGCAACTTGAGATGGCTTGGGTGGCTGGCAGTCGCGACTTTGACGGCAGGCATGGTCGCTGCCTGCGCCGGAACCACCAGTGCTCCCGGCGCACACTCCGGCGGGGTGGTCACCTTCGCCGAGGACATCGGGCTGCCTCCCAACTACATCTCTCCGCTGACCCCTGGCGCCTATTTCAACGGCGCCAACGTTCCCTAGTTTGCGCAGCTGGTGTACCGGCCGCTCTACTGGTTCGGCCAGGGCGGCGAACCGGTGATCAATTGGAAACTGAGCATTGCCAACAAGCCCATCTTTTCCGATAACAACACCGTCGCTAGCGTGACGCTGAAACACTGGGTCTGGTCGAATGGGCAGCCCGTCACGGCGCGCGACGTGACCTTCTGGATGAACCTGCTTGACGCCGCGGTCTCTCCGGCCGCCGCCAGCGTCGGATCCAGCAGCGCGCCCGGGCCGGGCTGGGGCGCGGCCGTCCCTGGGGGGTTCCCGACCAATGTGACCAGCTTTCAGCAAACCGGGACCTATACGGTGGTCTTTCATCTCAACCACTCCTACAACCCGACCTGGTTCACCTACAACGAGCTGACCCAGGTGACCCCAATTCCCCAGCGAGTTTGGGATCGGCTATCGCTCGCGGGACCGGTGGGGAACTACGATCAGACGGTGCCGGGGACGGCTACCAGTGGCGCGCTGGGGGTGGCCCAGTTCATCAACCTACAGTCGCAGGACCTGGCGAGTTACGCCAGCAGCCCGCTCTGGAAGGTGGTGGATGGACCGTTCAAACTGGCCCAGATCACCACCGGGGGCTTTCTCAAGCTGGTGCCCAACCGCCTATATTCCGGCCCCGACAAGCCCCGTATCAGCGCCTTCGAGGAATTGCCTTTCACCAGTGACACCGCGGAGTTCAACGCGCTCCGCGGAGGGACATTGACGATTGGATACCTACCGATTCAGGACCTGGCGCAGAAGTCCTACCTGGTATCGCATGGCTACACCTACGCGCCCTGGGGCGCGTGGGCCTACAACTACAGTTCGCTCAATTTCACCAATCCCCGGCAGGGCCCGCTCTTCGACCAGCTCTACTTCCGCCAGGCGATGCAGTCGTTGATCAACCAACCCCAGTACATCAAGCAGTTCCAGAGTGGCTTGGGGACGATCGGCAATGGCCCGGTGCCGACCTGGCCACCGCACAATCCCTTCGAGAGCCCGCTGGAAGCCAATGGCCAGGTTTACCCCTACAGCACCTCCCGAGCGGCGGAGCTTTTGAGCGCCAACGGCTGGGCCGTCCACCCCGGCGGGATCAGCGTCTGCACCCGGCCGGGGAGCGGCGCTGGGGAGTGCGGCAAGGGCATCTCCGCCAACGAGCCCGCGTCAATCAGCCTCATCTACGCTAGCGGCTCGACCGAGCTCACCAATCAGATGGAGGCCTTCCAGTCGGCCTTGAAGTCGGCCGCTGGCATCGAGCTCGCCGCCTCCTCGCCGCCCGAGTCCAGCGTCATCGGCACCATCTACTCCGGATGCACCCTGAGCACGCCCTGCAGCAGCTGGGGGATGGCCGACGCCGAGGGTTGGGGATACCTGCCGGACTACCTGCCCACAGGTGGAGAGATCCTCCAGACCGGGGCCGCCAGCAACGTCGGCGACTACTCGAATCCGATCAATGATGCCAACATTGTGGCCACCCACCAGGCGCCGAGCTACGGGGAGGAAATCGCGGCGCTCTACAAGTACGAGGACTATGTAGCCCGACAGTTGCCCGTCCTCTATCTGCCCGGCAGCTACACCCAGGTGACCATGTTCAAGAGCACCTTGCATGGGATCCTGCCGCAGGAGCCGGTCAGCATCACTCCGGAGAGCTACTACTTCTGACGCCGTAACCCGGGCCCTCGGGCATGACCATGGGGTCTGGCCGCAGCCAAGACTGCGGCCAGACCCCCATCGGTGACCAGGCCACCCAGCCGGCTCTCAACTATCGAAGCTGAGCCGGGCCGGCCTGATCGGCCTGTCAACCAAGCGCGCTGCGAGGGCGTCGCGCGGGGTCTTCAGATCTAGGCAGTGCCTGACCAGGTGTTCCGTCCTTCGCGGTCGCCCTCCAGCCGCGAAGTCGCTTCAGAAGTTCTTCCGGGTCGGCTGGTGGACGGTGCCAGAGGTCCCTCCCCCGGGCCGAGGTTCCGCAGTTCGCTGGGGCGGGTCGAGCCCTCACTTCGGGGACCCTGCAGTCGCGGTCCAGTCCGACCGTTCGGATCGGTGACGGTGTTGGTCACAAGTCGCTGGATTCATAGAACAAGCTAGTGACTGGAATAGACGTGCCATCTATGATATCATGTGAAAATGAAGTTGTCGACGTACGCCCGGCAGCAGGGCATCGGGTATCGGGCGGCGTGGGAGCGCTTTCGCAAGGGCCGTATCCC
>JAKABA010000086.1 GCA_021802115.1 bacterium
AGGCGCTGGGGTTCCCTGCACGCCGGTGAAGGCGGTCCCTTCGGGGGCGGAGCCGCTGGGAGAGCCGGGCGGCGCAGCGCCACCCGGGGCTGGTATGGTTGTGCACCAATCGCTGCCGCGGCAGGGCGTGAGTGCGCCCGCAGCGCAGCACATTTAACTGGCCCAGGAGGTGGGCGCGCATGATCAGACCGGGCACCCTTACCCTGCTGCGGACCGCGGCCGTGGCGCTGGCCGTGACCCTCTTGGTGGCCGCCTGTGGCGGGACCTCCGCCACCCCCAAGCCGACCAGTGGAGGCACCGTCACCTTCGCCGAATTGCCGGCGACGCCGCCGAATTACATCTTCCCGATGATGAGCGGGCCCTATTTCGCCAATGCCAACCTCTACCAGTTCTCCAACTTCATGTACCTGCCGCTCTACTGGTTCGGCGACGCGGGCAAGCCGGTCTTCAATCCCGGGCTCAGCATCGCCAACCCGCCCAAGTTCAGCGACAACAACCAGGTGGTGAGCATCACCATGAAGCACTGGCAGTGGTCGGACGGCACCCCTGTGACCGCCCGCGATGTCATCATGTGGCTCAATCTGCTGAGCGCGGTCACCGATCCCAAGGCGCCCTCGGTGGGCAGCAGCAGCGCTCCGGGGCCCGGATGGGGAGCGGCGGTTCCGGGGGCGTTTCCCCAGAACGTGGTGAGCTACACCCAGACCGGCACCTACAGCCTGTCGCTGCGGCTGAACGCCTCCTACAACCCCACCTGGTATCTCTACAACGAGCTGAGCCAGGTGTTCCCGCTTCCGCAGCAGGCCTGGGACAAGCTCTCGGCCGCCGGCACCGTGGGCAACTACGACCAGGCTGCCCAGGCCCGGGTGACGCTTCCCAACACCTCGCCCTCGTGGTACGTCCCGGCCGACCCGGGGACCGCCACCAGCGGGGCGCTGGGGGTCGCCCAGTTCCTCAACAGCCAATCGGAGGATCCCAGCACCTTTGCCACCAACCCCCTCTGGAAGGTGGTTGACGGGCCCTTCAAGCTGAGCCAGTTCACCACCACCGGCTTTGCCAAGTTCATCCCCAACCGGTCCTACTCGGGCAGCCCCAAGCCTCGCATCAGCGCCTTCGAGCTGGAGCCGTACACCAGCGACACCGCCGAGTTCAACGCGCTGCGCAGCGGGGCGCTCACGATCGGCTACATCCCGACCCAGGATCTCAGCCAGAAGGCCAGCCTGGAAAAGCAACAGGGTTACTCCTTCAGCCCCTGGTACGGGTTCGGGTTCGTGTACTTTCCGTACAACTACACCAATCCCACAGTCGGCCCCATCTTCAAGCAGCTGTACTTCCGGCAGGCGTTCCAGTCGCTGGTCAACCAGCCCGAGTACATCAAGGAATTCGACGGCGGCATCGGCCAGGTCGAGAACGGTCCGGTGCCGATCTACCCACCCCACAATCCCGACGAGAGCTCCCTGGAGGCCAACGGACAGGTGTATCCATACAGCCCCAGCAAGGCGGTGTCGCTGCTCAGGGACAACGGCTGGACCGTGGTTCCGGGAGGGGTCAGCTACTGCTCCAAGCCCGGGACTTCGACAGGCGAGTGCGGAGCCGGGATCAGCGCCAATGAGAAGCTGAACTTCACCCTCCTGTACGCAACCGGCAGTGTGGAGGCCGCCAACGAGATGGCGGCCCTGCAGTCGACGGTGCAATCCAAGGCCGGCATCCACCTCACCCTGACCACCGCCCCCTTCTCCCAGGTGATCGGGACTGCCTTCAACAACTGCACCATCGCCACCCCCTGCAAGGACTGGGAGATGGCGAACTGGCTGGGAGGCTGGACCTATTCGCCGGACTATCTCCCCACCGGAGGGGAGCTGTTCGCGACCGGCGGCGGGAGCAACGGCGGCGACTACTCGAACCCCACCAACGACGCCAACATCAGGGCGACCCACACCGCGCCGTCGGCGAGTGCGGAGACCGCCGCCTTGATCCGCTATCAGAACTTCCTGGCGCGGCAGCTGCCGGCCGTCTGGCTGCCCGAGGTGCCCCTGCAGCTGACCATGTACAAGAGCAACCTCAAGGGCCTGGTTCCCCAGGACGTCTACGACATCATCTACCCGCAGGAGTACTACTTCTCCAGCTGATTCGACCACGGCGGCAGCCGGGGTGGGACCTTGTGTTCACCCCGGCTGCCAGGGCGGTCCTCGGCCCGGGCCGTCGGCTCTCACGGCTTCGCCCCGCAGGCCCAGTGACAACCGGGTGTCGCCAGGCGACCGCCACGGTTGCAGACAGGCTTGGCGGTGCCCTCGGGCCGGCCACCCCCAATCGGTTCAAGGTTGGCGTGCGGTCTGCGGGCGTCGCGATGAGGGTGCTTCGCGAACTTAGGCTCTCGTCTTGGGGCGGCTCTGGGTCGGACAGCGGCCGCCGACTGGCCGGTGCCCCGTCGCCGGCATCCTGAGTTCGCGACGGCCCACCCCGTCGACGCCGCCCCGTTCCGACCCCGGCCGTCGGGCGGAGGGTGGGGATTGACGCCGGGCGTCCCCCGCCATCTGATCCGGGCAAACGGAAGGTTAAATATCGGTAGCGCACTCCATAAGTACTGCGATCTGCCGAGTGGATTTGACTGACAACCATTGCACCAGTAGAATGCCTGGACAAACGGCAAGTTGACCGCGGCCCCTTGGCCTTCGGTGGCTCGCCAGGTGCGGAACGACAAGGAGAGGGGCGATGCGACTTCCGCGGACAGCAGCTACCTGGCGGCCAATTGCCCTGGCGGTTGTGGCCATGATCGGAGTCACCGCCTGTGCTGGCGGCACCACCCCGAGGCCATCGGCAAACGGTGGCGTGGTCACCATCGCCGAATCCCCAGGGGCTCCACCCAACTACATCTTCCCGTTGATGTCGGGCAGCTATTTCGGCAACACCAATCTGTTCGGCTTCGACAACTTCATGTATCCGCCGCTGTATCAGTTCGATGTCTACGGCAAGCCCGGCTTCGACGAGGCGCTCAGCATCGCCAAACCGCCTGTGTTCTCGGATGGGAACCGCGTCGTGTCCATCACCTTGAAGCACTGGGCGTGGTCCAACGGGGCCCCACTCACAGCTCGCGACGTGATCTTCTGGCTCAACTTGCTGAGCGCGGCCACCGACCCCAAGGCGCCCTCGGTCGGGAGCACCTCGGCGCCGGGACCGGGATGGGGCAATGAGGTCCCAGGTCAGTTTCCCCAGAACGTTGTCAGCTATCGGCAGACCGGGACGTACTCGCTGCTGCTGAACCTGAATGGCTCGTACAACCCCACCTGGTTCTTGTACAACGAACTCAGCCAGATCACTCCCATGCCGCAGTCGGTATGGGACAAATTGTCAGCCCAAGGGACGGTTGGCAACTACGACGCCTCGGCGCAACCCCGCGTCGCGCTCCCGGGGACTTCGCCGGGGTGGTACGTGCCCGCTGACCCGGGCACGGCTACCAGCGGTGCCCTCGGGGTGGCCCAGTTTCTGAACCTGCAGTCACAGGACCTCGCGTCCTATGCCACCAACCAACTGTGGAAGGTGGTGGACGGGCCCTTCGCCCTCACCCAGTTCACCACCTCCGGGTTCGTCAAGTTCGTTCCCAACAGGAACTACTCGGGGTATCCCAAGGCGACGATAGCGGCGCTCGAGGAGCTGCCATACACCTCGGATTCTGCCGAGTTCAATTCCCTCGAGAACGGGGCGCTGACGGTTGGCTACCTGCCCACTCAGGACCTCGCTCAGAGAGCCGCCCTGGAAGCCAAGGACGGCTACAAATTCAGCCCCTGGTACAACTACGGCACCGGATTCTTTCCCTACAACTTCACCAATCAGCGGACCGGCCCCATGGTGCGCCAGCTCTACTTCCGCCAAGCCTTTCAGTCCCTGGTCAACCAGCGGCAGTGGATCCGAGACTTTCTAGGCGGCTATGGCTTCGTCGACAACGGACCCGTGCCGCTGTATCCATCGGGAGATCCGTTCCTCTCTCCGCTGGAGGCTGGCAAGCCGCTGTACCCCTATGATCCCGCTCGCGCCGTGGCCCTGCTGCGAGCGCATGGTTGGGACGTCGTGCCGGGTGGCACCAGTGCCTGCGTGCGCGCCGGCTCCGGCCCGGCCGACTGCGGGGCCGGCATCGCCAAGGGCCAATCCGCCAGCCTTACTCTCTATTACGACTCGGGCGTGACCGCGCTCACCAATGAGATGGAGGCTCTGCAGTCCGTGACCCAGAAGGTGGCCGGGATCGACCTCACGCTGAAGCAGGTCAGCGTGGCATCGCTCGCCAGCATCCTGTTCAATGGTTGCAGTCCGCAGACTCCCTGCAACACGTGGTCGATGGGGGTGTTCACCGCAGCGGGAGGCTATTCATACTCTCCCGACTACCTTCCCACCGGCGGCCAGCTGTACGCGACCGGCGCCGGAACCAATCCCGGGGACTATTCGAATGCCACCGCAGACCGGCTGATCGCCGCCACCCACACGGCGCCCAACTACGCATCCGAGCTCCGTGACCTGTTTCAGTACGAGAACTTCATCAGTGAGAATCTGCCAATGGTCGAGCAGCCCGCGGGACTGGTGCAGCTGACCCTGTACAAGCGCAATCTCCACGGCCTGGTGCCGCAGGGGATTGGCAACCAGTTCTTCCCGCAGTTCTATCGTCTCGGGTAGATGCGGCTGCGGGCGAGGTCGGACCAACGGCAGGCGATTGGAGAAACACCAGATGCTCTTGATTGCTAGCGCGAACGGATCGGTCGGGATGGAAGCCGGATGGGAGATCCTGAGCTCTGGGGGCACCGCCCTCGACGCGGTCGAGGCGGCCGCCCGGGAGGTCGAGGACAACCCCGACGACCATTCGGTCGGCTTCGACGGGTACCCGAACCTCTTGGGGGTCGTGGAGTTGGACGCATCCTTGATGGACGGCGCCACCCGCCGCGCCGGCACGGTCGGCGCGGTCCGCGGCTACCGTCATCCGATCTCGATCGCCCGGGCAGTGCTGGATCGGCTGCCGCACGTGATGGTGGTGGGAGAGGGGGCCGAGAGGCTGGCTGCGGAGCTGGGCATGGAGCCGGAGGACCTCCTCACCGAGGAGACCCGCCAGGTCTGGCGCGACGGGATGGAGGGACATCTCGCGCCCGGCGACTCCCGGCGGCGGCTCCTGGACCGGATCTCCAGCCTGTTCGCGGATCCCGAGCACGTGGCCGGGACCGTCAACTTCCTCGCCATCGACCGCTCCGGCCATATCGCGTCGGCCGTCAGCACCAGCGGCTGGGCCTGGAAGTACCCCGGCCGGCTGGGGGACTCTCCGGTGATAGGCGCGGGGAACTACTGCGACGACCGCTACGGCGCCGCCGCCTGCACCGGTTGGGGAGAACTGGCGATCCGGGGGGCGACCGCCCACACCGTGGTGAGCGGGCTGGCCTTCGGGCTCGGGGTCGAGGAGGCGGCCGACAAGGCGATCCGGGAGCTGAGGGGGCTGGACGTGCCGGGTGGTGAGCCGATCATGAACCTGGTCGCGCTCGACGCCAGGGGCCGCCACGTGGGCCTCTCGACCCAGCCGGGCAACAGCTATGTCGCCTGGGAGGAGGGTGAGTCCTCCTATGCCACGCTGCCGCGCCGAGTGGTGCCTCTTGGTGATTGAACAGGGGCGGTGGCGGCCTGGCCGCGGTACGCACCCAGCTGTGGGGCAGAAGTCATGAGCGATCCCGCAGCGCCGTCCCTGCCCGGCGCGCGCCGGGTGGCCGTGGTCACGGGAGCCGGCGGAGGGATCGGCGCCGCCGTCGCCGGGCGGCTCGCCGCTGACGGCTTCCGGGTTGCGGGAGTGGATCTGGATCTCGACTCGGCCAGGGCGGCTCTCGCAGAACTTGCCGGGGCCACCGCCTTCCACTGTGACGTGTCCAACGCCGAGTCGGTGTCCCGTCTGGGTCAGGCGGTGGCCCAGACTCTGGGGATCCCCTGGTTGGTGGTGAACGCCGCTGGGGTGTTCTTCACCCACCACGTGCCCGAGCTGAGCGAGGAGGCGTGGGACGAGACGATCGACGTCAACCTCAAGGGTCCGTTCCTCATCTGCCGGCAATTCCTTCCCGCAATGATCGCCGCCGGCAGCGGATGCGTCGTCAACGTGGCCTCGACCGCGGGACTGCGAGGCGGCCACGACCGCGCCGCCTACTGCGCCTCCAAGGCCGGGCTGGTGATGCTGACCCGTTCTCTGGCGCTCGACCACGGGCGCGACGGGATCAGGATCAACTGCGTGTGCCCGGGGCTTATCGACACCCCGATGGCGGACTGGATCACCTCCCGCCCGGAGGCTCTGGAGAGTTGGCGCCGTTCGGTTCCCGCGCAGCGGATCGGGAAACCAGACGACATCGCCGCGATGGTGTCATTCCTCGCCTCTCCGCAGGCCGACTACGTGCACGGGGCGGTCCTGCTCGTGGACGGGGGCGTGAGCGCCTGACCCAGACCGCATCCACATTCCCCTCGCCGGCGGCGCGCTCCCGGACCCCATGGGGCTCAGGGAGTGACCCGGAGCGGACGAGGTCCTGGTCCCACCGGCCGTCTCGCGGTTGGCTGAGCCGATCCTGGTTGCTCCGCCCATCCAGGCCAGGGCCCAGCCGGTGCCCGCTGTCCCGGTCCCGGCGACCAGGGCTGGCGGAGGGTTGCATGCCGCAGGCTGGTCCCCCCATATACAATCGATGGAGCTGGTCCTCATCCAGAACCATGTTGCATACGCCTGGAACATTGTAGGGTGGACTTATGAAGGGAAAGTTCGTGAAATCGACTTGGCGGCCCCTGGCGGTGGCCGCGGCTGCGAGCATGCTGCTGGCAGCTTGCTCCAGCACGTCCCCCACCTCCCATCACTCGGGGGGTGGCGTCGTCACCTACGCGGAGCAGGTGGGTGCGCCTCCGAACTACATCTTCCCGCTGCTCCCCGGAGCCTACGAGTCCAATGCCAACCTGTACCAGTTCGCGAACCAGCAGTACCTGCCGCTGTACTGGTTCGGCGACCACGGCAAGCCTCTGTTCAATCCGCAGCTCAGTGTTGCCAAGCCGCCGGTGTTCTCCGACAACAACACCGTGGTCTCGATCACCTTGAAGCACTGGGAGTGGTCCAACGGCGCACCGATCACGGCCGCCGACGTCATCTTCTGGATGAACCTGGTGAGCGCTGCGACCGACCCCAATGCCCCCACCGTCACCGGCGCCAATGGAGCGGCCGGACCGGGCTGGGGCGGATTCGTTCCCGGCGGGTTCCCGGAGAACATCGTGAGCTACCAGCAGACCGGGACCTACACCCTGACGATGACGCTGAACCACTCGTACAACCCGACCTGGTACCTGTACAACGAGTTGAGCCAGGTGTACCCGATGCCCAAGACGGTTTGGGACAAGCTCTCCACCTCAGGATCCGTGGGCAACTACGACGCCTCCGCCGCGGCCCGGGAACCGCTTCCCGGCACCTCGCCGGTCGAGTACGTCCCGCGTGACCCCGGGACGGCCACCTCTGGGGCTTTGGGGGTCGCCCAGTATCTGAACAGTCAGTCCCAGCAGCTGACCACCTACGCCACCAACCCGCTGTGGCAGGTGGTGGATGGCCCCTTCCGGATGAGCCAGTTCACGACCAGCGGCTACGTCAAGCTGGTCCCGAACCGAGCGTACTCCGGATCACCCAAGCCCACGATCTCGGCCTTTGAGGAGCTCCCCTTCACCAGCGAGTCGAGCGAGTTCGACGCGCTGCGCTCGGGGTCGCTCACGATCGGGTACATCCCGGTCCAGGATCTCGGCCAGCTGCATTCGTTGGAGAAGCAGCAGGGCTACAGCTTCTCGCCCTGGCGTGGGTACGGGTTCGACTACATCCCCTTCAACTTCACCAACCAGACGGCGGGCCCGATCTTCGACCAGCTTTACTTCCGCCAGGCGATGCAGTCGCTGGTGAACCAGCCGGCCTACGTCAAGGATTTCCAGGCCGGTTACGGGTCGATCGACAACGGCCCGGTGCCCACCTATCCCCCCAACCCGTTCGCGAGCCCCCTGGAGAAGCACGGCCAGGTGTATCCCTACGATCCCACCAAGGCGGTGCGCCTGCTCAGCAGCCACGGCTGGAAGGTGGAGCCCGGGGGCACCAGCTACTGCGAGCACCCGGGGTCGGGAACCGGCGAGTGCGGTTCCGGGATCGCGGCGGGGCAGCAGGCGAACTTCAAGCTGCTGTACTCGAGCGGCACACCCGAGCTGACCAACGAGATGGAGGCGCTGCAGTCGACCCTCAAGGCCAAGGCAGGGATCTCGCTGGCCCTCTCCCAGGAGTCCACGGCCGATGTCGCCTCCACCATCCAGGACGGCTGCAGCCAGGCCAAGCCGTGCAACGACTGGGATCTCGCCGACGTGGCGCTCAGCTTCACCTGGACCTATGGTCCCGATTTCCTGCCCACCGGAGAGGAGCTGTTCGTGTCCGGGGCGGTGGACGACTCCGGAGGGTACTCGTCCCCTGTGAATGACGCCAACGTGGCCGCGACCAACACCGCTCCCAACAGCGCCGCCGAGATCTCCGCCCTGTACCGCTACCAGGACTACCTGGCGAAGCAGCTGCCAGTCCTGTACATGCCCCTGGGCAACATCCAGCTCACCATGTACAAGAGCGACCTGCGCGGTCTGGTGCCGCAGGATCCCTTCGACATCATCTACCCGCAGCAGTACTCGCTGGGGTGACCCGGGTGACCCCGTTGGCGACTGCGGCCCGCCCCGGCTCGGCTCCACCCAACACGGCCCTCCCGCCCACGCTCCGCCCGGGGTCCAGGGCGGAGCTGGACCGCGGCTCACGGAGCTCGGTCACGCGCTCGCCGCATCGGCTATCGCAGGGGAGTGACGGGTGGTGGCCGTGGTGACAGCCGGTCGGAAGCCCGCCGACAGCCAGGTGCGCGGCCCCGACCGCCCCTGGGCGGTAAGGGCTCGGCGGGTGCTTGACGCTTCCGCCTCCACCTGGCTCGAGGGGGTGGTTGTCATCTGCCAGGGGGATCGGATCCTGGAGGTGACGCGGTCAGCGCCGACCGGTGTTCCCGTGTCCGACTTGGGCGAGAGGAGCCTGCTCCCCGGGCTGATCGACACCCACACCCACATCTTTCTTCAGGGGAATCACGATCAGCAGGAGTACGCGACCCAGATCCTGGCTGAGGACCCGGCCCACCGGGTGGCGCGTGCGGTGCGCGCGCTGGGAATCGCCCTCCGGCACGGCTTCACCACCTTGCGTGATCTGGGGACCGAGGGAGCCGGCTTCGGGGATGTGGCTCTCCGGGCTGCGGTCGAGGAGGGGGTTGTGGCCGGGCCGCGACTGCAGGCGGCGGGCCCGGCGATCGGCGCCACGCACGCCTATCCAATCTCGAACTACCGTGACGACTGGAGCTTCCCGGTCGGGGTCGCCGAGTGCGATGGTGCCGAGGGGTGCCGACGCGAGGTGCGCCGGCAGATCGCTCGCGGTGTTGACTGGATCAAGGTGTACGCGACCGCCGGCAGTCGGATGGGGCTCGACCCCGCCGGGTATCCGGACTCGCCTCCACCGTGGACCCAGGTTGAGCTGAACACCATTGTGGAGACCGCCCACGAGCAGGGGGTGCGGGTCGCGGCCCACGCCATGGCCGCCACGGGCACCGACATGGCGGTCGCGGCGGGGGTCGACTCCGTCGAGCATGGCAATGCGATCCGGCCCGAGACCGCCGAAGCGATGGCCGAGCGCGGGATCTATCTGGTGCCCACGCTGCTGGCGCTGCGGGAGCAACCCCGGACCTCGTTCGAAAACTGCCGGCGCGCCGGGGTGCGGGTCGCCCTTGGCACCGACGTCGGTGCCTTCTACTGGGATGAGCACAACCAGGCGCGCGAGCTCGAGCTGCTGGTGGGCTTGGGCCTGACCCCGGCCGAGGCGGTCCGGAGCGCCACCGTGGTCGCGGCGGAGATGCTGGGGCTCAGCGGGGAGGTCGGCGAGATCGGGCCGGGGAGGTGCGCCGACCTCATCGCATGCCCGGGCGATCCACTCTCGGACGTCGCCCTTCTGCAGCAGGTCGATGTGGTGATCCGTGCCGGCCGGTTGGTGACCACCGTCGACCGTCAGCCATCGGGGCCGGTGGCGGTCGGGTGAGGGGTCCGCGCTCGCACCGGGTTGCGGCGGAGCGGCTGCAGGCCTGCCTGGTCGATGCAGGTCGGGCCCGGCATGGGCGCCGCTTCCGCACGATCCCGACCCTGCCGCCGGATGTCGTCCGCCCCGGTGATCAGGGATGAAGCAGCGAGGAACCGAAGTGGGGGCTCAGCGCTCATGCCCGCGGCCAGGGTGGGCCAGCAGACCCGAGTCGGAAAGGGGCATCCGTTGCAGTTGACAATCATCGGCGCCGGTGCGATCGGTGGGACCATCGGTGCGCACATGCTGCGCGCGGGTCACGAGATCCTCTTCTGTGACAGCGATGTGGAGCATGTGAACGCCATCAACTCCCACGGCCTCACGATCGAGGGACCGGTCGTCAACTTCACGGTCCCGGCGCGGGCGGTGACTCCCCAGGACCTGCCCGCGCAGCTTCACCATGTGGCGATCGCCGTCAAGAGCCAGCACACGGCCTCGGCCGCCGAGCTCCTCAGAGGCAGGCTCGCCGCCGATGGCTACGTGGTCAGCTTCCAGAACGGTTTGAACAATGAGGTGTTGGTCGCCGTGGTGGGCGAGGACTCGGTCATCCTGAGCTTTGTTAACTTCGGCGCCGACCTGATCGCCCCGGGCCGGATCATGCAGGGCAACATCGGCACCTTCCGGGTGGGTGAGCTGCCCGGTCGGGGCATCACCCCGAGGGTCCGGGAGCTGATGGCCGCGCTGCCCTACGCCCAGGCCACGGACAACATCCTCGGCTACCTCTGGGGCAAGGAGGCATACGGGGCGATGCTCTTCGCCGGGGCGGTCTCGGACCTCTCCATCGCGGACTCACTGGAGCAACCGGAGTGGCGGCCGCTGATGCTCGCGGTGGCCCGGGAGGTGCTGGCCCAGGCGCCGGTGACGCCGGAGGGCTTCGACGGCTTCGAGCCCGGCGACCTGGAGGGGTCGCTCCCGCGCCTGGCGGAGTTCAATCGCCAGAGCGCCAAGTCCCACAGCGGGATCTACCGCGACCTGGTGGTGCGCCATCGCCCCACCGAGGTGGATGGACAGCTTGGTGCGCTGCGGGGGCCGCTCACCCAACACACCACAGCGCTCATCCACGCGATCGAGCGGGGTGAGCGGTCCTGCGAGGTTCCCAATCTGAAGTTGCTGGCGGCGCTGGAGCGGGCCGAGCGCCTGGGTCGGCCGCTGCAGGCGGTGGTGCGCCTGGTTTCCGCGCCCCGGCGGGCGCCCGGGGGCCCGCTCCTGGGCCACCCGGTGGCGGTCAAGGACATCTTCAGCGTCGCCGGGCTGCCCCGCGGCAATGGCAATCCCAGCGCGATGGCCGGTCCGGCGGAGCCTGAGGATGCCGCCGTGGTTGCCCGGCTGCGCACTCTGGGCGCCGACGTCTTCTGCACGACCGCGATGTTGGAGTACGCCGCGGGGGCGACCCACCCGCAGGTCCCTGAGACCCTGAACCCGTACGACCTGACCAGAACCGCGGGGGGCTCCAGCGGGGGCTCCGCGGCGGTGGTGGCGGCGGGCGTCTGCGATCTCGCGCTCGGCACCGACACCGGTGGGTCGGTGCGCATTCCCGCCTCGTATTGCGGGGTGGTCGGCCTCAAGCCGTCACATCTGGCGCTGAGCTCCACCGGGGTCCAGCCGCTGGCGCCGTCGCTGGACGACGTCGGCATCCTGGCGCGGGATGTCCCGGCCGCCGAGTTCCTGTTCGCGGCTCTCCGGCCCGGGTCGGCGGCGGCCCGCAAGCAGCGGCTGCGGATCGGGTACTTCGAGAGCGGTATGGCCGAGGTGCACCTCGACCCCGAGGTGGATGCCGTGGTCTCCGGTGCTCTGCGTGCTCTGGCCAATGCCGGCTGTGACCTGGTCGCGATCCCTGCTCACCCGTTCCGCGAGCTGGGATCCCTCTTCGATGACATATTCCTCTTCGAGGCGGGGCGGGTTCACGCCCAGCGGGTGCTTTCCGATCCGGCGCACTACGGGCCTGAGACCCTGCGCCTGCTCCGGGCGGCCGTCGGCGCCGAGGAGCGCGTTCACGGGCTGGCCCTGGCTGCTCGGGAGCGGCTCCTGCCGGCGGCGGCGGCGGAGCTGGGCAAGGTCGATGTGCTGCTGACACCCGCAGTCCCGTTCGTCGCCCCTGCCACCACACCGCCGGTCGACACGCCGGAGGGGCGCGACGAGGGCGCCTTCACCGGCGTCTTCAACGTGATCGGAGCCCCAGCGCTGGTGCTTCCCGGCGGCTGGTCTGAGGCGGGGCTGCCGATCGGCCTACAGCTGGTCGCCGGCTTTGGCTCGGACGGCCAACTCCTGGCCGACGCCCACTTGGTGGAACGTATGCTGGAAGTCCCCCGTCGTGAGCCCGTGCCAGTCTCAGGAGCCGACGCATGAAAGCTGCGATCTATCGAGGTGCCGGACAGGTCACGGTGGAGGAGGTCCCCGATCCCAGGCTGGTCGAGCCCACCGACGCCGTGGTCCGCGTGTTGCGTTCGTGTGTCTGCGGGTCGGACCTGTGGGCCTACCGGGGAGTCATCCAGCGCGCCGTGCCGGCACGGCTCGGCCATGAGTTCCTGGGGCTGGTCGAGGAGGTGGGGTCTCAGGTCTCCACGATCTCGGTCGGAGATCTGGTGGTGGCACCCTTTCAGTGGAGCGACAACACCTGCCCAGCCTGCCGCGACGGAATCCAGACATCCTGCGTGAACGGGGGCACCTTCGGGGCGCCCGGCACCGACGGGGGTCAGGGGGAGGCGGTCCGGGTTCCCCAGGCCGACGGGACCCTGGTCGCGGTCCCGGGCGGCCTGTCGCCGACCACAGAGGGGCTGCTGCCGGCGCTACTGGCGGCGACCGACGTGGCGGCCACCGGCCTGCATGGCGCGGTCCTGGCTGACACCGCGCCGGGCTCGACCGTGGTCGTCATCGGTGACGGAGCGGTGGGGTTGTGTGCGGTGCTCGGCGCGCGCTCGATCCTGGGTGCCGAGCGGGTGATCCTGATGAGTCGCAACCCCACCCGGCAGGCTGTCGGGCGCTCCTTCGGGGCCACCGAGGTGATCGCGGAGCGCGGCCCGGAGGCGGTGAGCCTGGTCCGGGATCTGACCCAGGGGCTGGGCGCCCGGCACGTGGTCGAGGCCGTGGGGACTCCGGAGTCCTGGGAGATGGCGGTAGGGATGGCCCGAGAGGGCGGCACCATCGGAGCGGTGGGCGTACCCCACACCACCCCCTCCTTGCCTCTTTTCGATCTGTTCCGCCACCACCTCCGGGTCCACGCGGGAGTGGCACCGGTGCGGCACTACCTGCCCGACCTGATCGCGAGGATTGTCGAGGGCGGCTACGATCCCAGCCCGGTGTTCGACATGTCACTGCCGCTGGCAGAGGTCGCCGAGGCCTATCGGGCGATGTCCGAGCGGCGGGCGATCAAGGTGATGCTCACGTGAGCCAGGAGGGGCCTGCGGCGCGGGACCGGGCGCGCAAGGCGGCGGCCTACAGGGGCTATCGCTCCTACCAGTACCTGGAGCCCGGGGTGGACTACCGGGAGTTCGAGCTGGCGGAGGAGCTCGACCGGGTGCCCTCCGCCGGGGTGGCGACCACGCCCGAGCAGGAGCAGCGGGTGCAGCGTCTGCTGGAGGAGGGCCCGATCATCTCCCTGCACGACCACCCCTCGGTCATGCCCAAGGACATCGACCAACTCTTCGAGTACCGCCGCCACGGGCGCGACTTCACCGGCTATCTGGGGCTCAGCCGCTCCGGCCTCGACGCCGTGTTCGACAACCTCGCGGACGGGGAGGGGCAGATCACATCTTTGTCGGGCTGGAAGTGGGAGGACACCCTGGTGGATCTGGGCATGCGCCTCTGCGACATCGCCCACCAGGACTACGTCACCGTGATCCACCGCCTGGCCGACCTCGAGCGTGCCCGTGAACACGGGCAGCTGGGGTTGGTGCTGGCGATCGAATCGGCCGCGCCGATCGAGAACGAGCTCGACCGTCTGGACATCCTCTATGGCTTCGGGATCCGCTCCATCGGCGTCACCTACAGCGAGGCGAATCTGCTGGGCAGCGGCCTCGGCGAGCAGTCGGACGCGGGGCTGACCGCATTCGGCCGTCGCGCGGTGCGGCGGATGAACCAGCTGGGGATCCTGATCGACTGCTCCCACGCCGGTGATCGCACGACCCTGGACACGATCAATGCCAGCTCCCAACCGGTCTCGATATCCCACGCCGGTGCTCGCGCGCTCTGGCCCACCGCCAGGATGAAGCCCGACGATGTGATCCGCGCCTGCGCCGAGTCGGGCGGGGTCATCGGCATCGAGGCCGCGCCCCACACCACCCTCACCAGAGAGCATCCCCGGCACTCGATCGACAGCTACATGGCCCACTTCGAATACTGCTGTGAGCTGGTGGGGCTGGAGCACGTCGGCTTCGGTCCGGACACCCTCTTCGGCGACCACGTCGGCCTCCACCGGGTGATGGCGGAGCGTTTCGGCCAGCAGCTGCCCCCATCTTCCCTGCCCATCGAGCGGGTCCCCTACGTTGATGGGCTGGAGAGCCCCGCGGAGACCCTCCCCAACATCGTGCGCTGGCTGGTGGTGCACGGCTACAGCGATCCGGACATTCACCTAGCGGCGGGCGGCAACGTCCTCAGAATGCTGGAGGAGGCGTGGCGGCCGGGTGAGGGTGGCTGAGCCAGCCGCAGGCGAGGGGGTGGGATGGCACCGCCCGCCCACGGCGCCCGCGCCCGATTTCGCACGCCTGAGCCTGGACACCATCCGGCGGCTGGCCAAAATCACGTCGGTTACCAGCGAGGTCAGCGACATCCTCGACGGCATGGGATTCGCCACGGCCGTCGATGCCGGTGCCGTCCTCCATCGTCTGGGTCCGCAGACCCTGGTCGGGCACGCCCTGACGCTGGCCTATCTGCCGGAGCAGGATTCTTCCGGTTCCCCGGCGGGT
>JAKABA010000406.1 GCA_021802115.1 bacterium
ACCAGGCCACCCCCCCCCGGTCCCAACCAGACGAACCTGGCCACATCGGTATATAGTGCAACCAGCAATATGGCTGCCATCCTGACCGCAAACCGCCTCGATCTTGCCCAGCTCGCAGTCCTGGGGATCCTCTACGAGGGGGAGCGCCATCCTTACGACATCGCCCGGCAGATCAAGCTGCGCCACCAGGAGGACCCACCAGGTCACACCACCCGAGCCCTCTACCACGCGGTGGAAAAGCTGGCGGACGCCGACCTCATCGAGGCGGTGGAGACGGTGCGAGAGGGCCGCCGGCCAGAGCGGACGCTCTACCGGATCACCGAGGAGGGCAGGGAGGAGCTGCGCCACACCCTGGCGGACGTCCTGGCCAGCCCCCAGCTCGGAAGCCGGGCCTTCCAGGCGGCGGTGGCCCGCCTGGGGTACCTCTCGGAGCCCGAGGTGCGGATGTCGCTGGGCACACGTCTGGCCGGCCTTCAGGGGATGATCGCCCACGCGGAGGCGTCGGCGCGGATCCTCCGGGAGCGCACCGGCCTGCCTCGGCTGTTCCTGCTTGAGCTCGAGTTCGCGCTGGCGATGATGCGGGCGGAGTCGGCCTGGGTCGAGGAGCTGCTGGATCGGCTGGGCCGGGGCGATCTGGAGGTGGATGCGGAGTGGCTTGCGCAGATGCCAGAGGGGCTGACCACCGCCAAGCCAGCGCCGCTGGCGCTGCAGCGCCAGCGCGACCGGCGAAGCCGGGCTGGAGCTGACGAGGGGATGAGAGAGGAGGAGCGATGACGGCAAGTGAGGCCGGTCCCGTGATCACCACCAGAGAGCTGCGACGGACCTTCAAGAGCCGCCGGGGCACGGTGGAGGCCGTCGCCGGAGTGACGATGGGGGTGCGAGCGGGCGAGATCTTCGGCTTCCTCGGTCCCAACGGGGCGGGGAAGACAACCACCCTGCGGATGCTGGCAACCCTCCTCCCGCCGACCTCCGGCGAGGCGGAGGTGGCCGGTTGCGACCTGCGCCGCGACCCCGGTGGGGTCCGGGAGCGGATCGGGTACGTGGGCCAGATGGGCGGCTCGGACCCGGAGATCACCGGTCGCCATGAGCTCGAATTCGAGGCCCGGCTCTACGGGGTCGGCGGCGCCGAGGCGGCGCGGCGCTCGGCCGAGCTGATCCAGGCGCTCGAGCTCGAGGTCTGCGCCGACCGCAAGGTCAAGACGTACTCCGGGGGGCAGCGCCGCCGGCTGGACATGGGGCTGGGGCTGGTGCACCAGCCCCAGCTCCTATTTCTGGACGAGCCCACGACCGGCCTGGATCCCCAGAGCCGCGCCCGCATGTGGGAGGAGGTGCGCAAGCTGCGCGACCACGGCACCACCGTCTTCCTCACCACCCACTATCTGGAGGAGGCCGACGCCCTCTGCGACCGGCTGGCGATCATCGACCACGGCCGGATCGTGGTCGAGGGCACCCCTGACCAGCTGAAGCGCGCCGTGGCCGGGGACGTCGTCACCGTGGGGGTGGCGGGAGCCGGCGAGGCGGTGCTGAAGCTGCTCCGGAGTCAGCCGTTCGTCCGCGAGGCGACGGTGGACGGCGACCTCGTGAGGCTCTACGTGGACCGCGGCGAGACGGCCGCCCCGGACCTGCTGCGCCTGCTGGACGCAGCAGGGATGACCCTCAGCACCCTGGCCATGAGCCGCCCCAGCCTCGACGACGTGTTCCTGCGCCAGACCGGACGCTCGCTGCGGGAGTCGGAGGGAGCGGCATGACCGTCGCCGCGAGCGGGAGGACCACTTCGTGAAACTGCTGCGCGACACGTGGCTGGTCTTCCAGCGCTACTTCTCCTTGTTCATCCACAACCCCGCCTGGGTGGCGGTGGGAGTGGTGCAGCCCGCCCTCTATCTGCTGCTCTTCGCGCCGCTGTTGAAGTCCATCGTCCACCTCCCCGGCTTCCCGCCGGGCGGCGCGTACAACGTGTTCGTCCCGGGGCTGCTGGTCCAGCTCGGGATCTTCGGGGCCTCGGGGGTCGGATTCAGCCTCATCTCAGAGCTGCGGGGAGGGGTGGTGGAGCGGCTGCGAGTGACCCCCGTCAGCCGTTTGGCGCTGCTGTTGGGACGGGCACTGCGGGACACCCTCACCCTGCTGGTCCAGTCCTTGATCCTGGTCGCGATCGGGCTGCCGTTCGGGCTCAGCATCAAGCCGCTGGGGATGCTGATCATGCTCGCTCTGATCGGGCTGGTGGGGCTCCTCTTCGCCTCCATCTCCTACTGGCTGGCGCTGGTCTTGAAGGACGAGAACTCATTCGCGCCCATCATCTTCACCGCGGCCCTGCCCCTGCTCTTGCTGTCGGGCGTTCTCCTGCCAATGTCGCTGGCACCACAGTGGCTGCAGACGATCTCGACGCTCAATCCCCTCTCCCACGCGGTCAGCGCCGCCCGCTCCATCTTCCTCGGGCATCTCGCCAACCCGACCGTCTTGGAAGGGATCGTGATCGTCGCCGGGCTGGCGCTGCTGGCGGTGGTGGGGGCGGCGCGCGCTTTCAGCCGGGCGGTGGCCTAGGAGCGTGGGTCAGTAACGGGTAGGGGCAGGGAAGGGATCGCGCCCGGAGCGGTGCGACCAGAGATCGTCCGCCAGGGGCTGGCGGGCCAGGCTGCGGGTGTTGGGGCGCTCCAGGCTCCCGCCACCATGGCCCGTAGGAGGGGCCGGATGATCCACCGCTGGCCTCCTGGGTTCACGCCGAGGCCAGCGAGCGGGGGTGGACCCCGCTGTTGGCCAGCT
>JAKABA010000407.1 GCA_021802115.1 bacterium
TCCTCCGAGCCCGCCCACGCAGAGGATCACCAGCCACCCGATGATGAGCGAGCGGCGCACCTTCAGGTGCGGGACACGATGGGCAAAACCCGGAGGTGGTCGATCCGCTGATGGGCCAGGGTCCGCGCGACCTCCATGGTCACCGCCTGACCCACCTCAGCGACGCTTCCCCCATCGGATCGGGTGCGGCGCACGGCGCGCTGCGCGGCGCGGCGGATCGCCTGGGCGGCCTCGCCGTGGGCGCCTCCCTCCAGAACCGGGCTGCCGGCCACCTCAACGGTGGTCTCTGCCCGACTGATCTGGCAGCCCACCACCAGGATCTCCTCTGGGCGCGCCACCAGGGCTCCCCTTGAGCCCACCACCATGCCGTCAGCGTCCAGCGGGACCCGCCCGCTGCCGACGCTGGCCGCCACGCGCATCCCGGACTCCCCGACCTCAAGGGCGCTGCCATTGTCCAGGAGCGCGATCCGGTCTTGCTTCAGCCCTCCTGCGAGTGCGAGCGCCCGGTGCGCCTCCAGATGTCGCGGCTCCCCATGGACCGGGGCGAAGTACCGGGGAGACAACAGGCGCAGGACAAAGGAGAGCTCCTCACTGGCCCCGTGCCCGCTGGCGTGAACCCCGTCGGCGCTGCCGGCCAGCACCCTGACCCCCCGGGTCACCAGCTGGTTGACCACCCGGTTGACCGTCGATTCGTTGCCGGGAATCGGATTGGCGGCCAGCACCACGGTGTCGTTCCGATTGGCGGTCACAAAGCGGTGGTCGCCTTCCGCGATGCGGCTCAGCGCGGCCAGCGGTTCTCCCTGTGACCCGGTGGCGATCAGGCAAACCCTGGTGTCCTCCATCGCGGGAAGGTCCCGAGGGGCCAGCATCCCTTCCCTCGGGGCCCGCAGGACCCCGAGCCGGCTCGCGGTGGTGAAGTTTCGCAGCATGCTCCGCCCCACCAGGCAGGTGCGTCGGCCGCCGGCCTCGGCTATCTCGAGGATCTGTCCCAGTCGGGCCAGATTGCTGGCGAAGGTGACCACGATCACCCGGCCCGGGGCTTCCCGCATGGCCCGCTCCAGCCCGGGGCGGACGCTGACCTCAGAGGGCGTGACCCCGGGATTGGGGGCGTTGGTGCTGTCACTCAGAAGCAGCGTCACTCCCTGACGTCCGAGGGCGGCCAGCCGCTCCAGGTCGGGCGGCTCGGACCCGACCGGCGTCTGGTCCAACTTGAAGTCACCGGTATGCACGACCAGCCCCGCCGAGGTCGAGAAGGCCAGGCCGCAGCTGCCGGGAACGCTGTGGGTCATGTGGATGAACTCGACCGTCATCTGGCCCGCGCGGATGACCTGGCCGTCAGCCACCACCACCAGGTCGGCGGCGCCCGCCTGCCCCCGGCGCTCCAGCTTGTTGCGCAGAAGCCCGATCGTCACTGCGGTCCCGTAGATCGGGACCCGCAGCTGGTGCAGGTAAAAGGGCAGAGCACCGATGTGGTCCTCATGCCCATGGGTCAGCACCACAGCGCGCAGGCGACTGAGCCGAGTCATGAGGAACGTGATGTCGGGCAGGATGATGTCCACGCCCTCCATGCCGACCTCGGGGAACCGCAAACCCGCGTCGATCATCACGACGTCGTCGCCGCACTCCAGCAGGGCGAGGTTCTTGCCGATCTCCCGCAACCCGCCCAGCGGCACAAACCGCACCACCCCCGGATCCGGTGGGCCCAACACCTGCAGCGGCGTCCGCTCAGAAGAGGCCAAGCTGCTCAGCAACTTCGGTTGACGGTTCACCGGCAGGCACGGCGGGACCGGTGTTAGCGGCCTTGAGGCGGTCCAGATGCTGCCGCAGCCTCTGAAAGTCATCACGCAAAGTGGACAGCAATGAGCTCTGGTAGAGCGCGGCGGCGGGATGGTACAAGGGCATGTAACTGCGCCCGCCCACCTGCAGGACTCCGCCATGGCACCGCGAGATACCCGGGGCATCGGGGACCATCCGCTGCAGCGCGTGCCGCCCCAACAACAGAATTACCTGCGGCTGGATCACCGCGATCTGCTGGTCGAGATACGGGGCGCATGCCGTAACCTCATCGGGGAGCGGATCGCGATTGCTCGGCGGCCGGGACTTGATCACGTTGGTGATGAAGATGTCCTCCCGGCTCAGCCCCACCTCCTCGAGCAGACGGGTCAGCAGCTGGCCCGCCTGACCCACGAATGGTTTGCCCTCCCTGTCCTCACGTTCACCAGGCGCCTCGCCAATCGCCATGATCCGAGCCGTGGCCGGACCCGTCCCCGGCACCCCGCGGGTTCTGGTCACGTGCAGACGGCAGAGCCGGCAGGCCTCCACCTGGGCCGCGATGCGGTCGAGGTGGGCCTGCCTTAGCTCCGGTGCCGACGGAGCTGGATCAGGCACCCGCCTCGCCGGGGTTGGGGCCTCTACCGTTGCCGTCCTTGCCGGCCAGCTCCGTGATCGCCTGCTTGCGGGACAGGTTGACGCGGCCACGGTCATCGATCTCGGTGACCTTGACCATGATCTCGTCGCCGATGTTGACCACATCCTCGACGCGATTCACCCGCTGGTCGGCAAGCTGGGAGATGTGCACCAGGCCGTCCTGCCTGGGCAGGATCTCGACGAAAGCGCCAAACGGCATGATCCGCACCACCTTGCCCTTGTAGATCCGTCCCACCTCGACCGACTCGGTGAGGTCCCTGATCATCGCCACCGCCCGCTCCATCGCCTCCTCGTCGACCGTGGCCAGGAAGACCTTCC
>JAKABA010000408.1 GCA_021802115.1 bacterium
GGGAGCCCGCACGACCGCCGCCACCCGGCGGTCGAACTGGGTCGGCTCCTGATTGATGACGACCAGCGGCGCTCCGGCGGCGAGGGCGATGGCTGGCAGCTCAGCTGCGGGAAACACCTCCAGCCGGGTGCCCACCGCGAGGAAGAGGTCGCAGCCGCGGGCACCGGCCTGGGCGCGCTCCAGCTCCGCCCTGGGCAGCTGCTGGCCGAAGGATATCGCGGCCGACTTCAGGATTCCACCGCACGCCTGGCAATGTGGGTCGAGGTCGCCGTGGCGGACTCGCTCCAGCACCTCTGCCATCGGGCCCCGCCGCTGGCAGGTGAGGCAGACCTGCTCCCGCAGCGACCCGTGCAGCTCAACCAACAGTGCCGGGGATGTGCCCGCCAGCCGGTGCAGGCCGTCGACGTTCTGAGTGACCAGCAGCTTGAGCCGGCTCTGGGCTTCCAGCTCCACCAGGGCCAGGTGCCCCGAATTGGGTTTCGGCGACGGTTCGGTGGCGAAGGCCCGGCGCCTCCAGGCCGCCATCCGGGAGTCCCGATCCTGCAGGTAGTGAGCGAGGGTGCTGAGTCGCTGAGCCGCTGGGTTTCTGGTCCACAGGCCGTCGGGACCGCGGAAGTCGGGGATGCCCGATTCGGTGGAGATGCCGGCGCCGGTCAGGACGCAGATGGAGCCGGCCGAGCGGATGAGGTCGCGGGCCAACTGCAATTGCAACGCCGGCGCTGCCAGGGGGCTCCCCGAGTCCCGAACTGCGCTCACGGTAGCGACACCGTCACCGCTTCGCCGCAGGAGATCTCCACCCTGTGGACCCCGGGGGGGCCACCGCTCAGGACCAGGTTCGGGACCGGCGCGCCCAGCCAGGCCGTTATCTGCTCCCTGTCTCCGCCGAGCTCGACCCGGGTGAACCTGGCGGACTTGGCCCGGTCAGCCACCGCCATATGGCTGGGATGGGTTGAGCCGGTGTCCCAGCTGATGAAGAACGGCAGCCGGCTGGGGGAGAAGGCCTGGTCGAAGCCCACCGTGCGCCAGCTGACGCGAGCTCCATCCGGGGAGGTCCTGCGCCCGGACTCGATGGGCAGCCCAAGCCGCGCCGCCACCGCCTCCAGATCGGATGCCTCCAGGCACACTGCCAGCAATCCAATCTCACCGGGGCGGGCCAGCGCGGCCACCGCTCGCCCGAAGGCACACGAGGCCGCCCGCTCAGGGTCTGTGACCGCAACCAGCTCCAGGTACTGCTCCTCCATCGGCACCAGCCGGTTGGAGGTCCCGAAGTCCGGGTGCCGTCCGCCCGGCACGCTCGCCAGGCCGTGCTCTGCCAGCAGCTGGGCGGCGCCCAGCTCGAGGTCGCCGGTGGCCAGGACCACATGGTCGATCCGAGTCACTTGGGGGCCCGTCTCACCTCCAGCCGGCCCTGCTGGCCGGTCCTGACTTCGAACGTGGGCAGGGCCACGCTGGCCGGACCTTGGCACACCCGCCCGGTGGTCAGGTCGAACTGGGAGCCGTGCCACGGGCAGACGATCCTGCCGGCGCGCACCACGCCCTGTTCCAGGGGGCCGCCGGCATGCGGGCAGACGGCCGCGACCGCGCGGACGGTCTGGCCCTGGCGGGTCATGACGATCTCGACGCCGTCCGCCTGCTTGCGCAGCAGCTCGCCCTCCTTGACCTCATCCGGCGAGGCCACATCGGTCCAGTCGCCGGGGCCGCCGGTCCAGGCGTTGCGGTTGACCTGAGTCCCCATTCGGAAGACGAGGTCGCCGCCCAGGAATGCCGCGGTGGTCGCCGCGGCATAGCCGAGCAGTGCCGGTATCCTCGCGCCCCGCCGGTGCCTCAGCAGGCGCAGCAGGAGCGAACCCCCGAACAGGCTGAGGGCCGCCGTGTTGAGCAGGGCGTGGGCGAGGCCGGCCCGGCGTTCCGGGCCGTACGAGTCTTGCCAGTCGGCCGCCCCGGAGGCGGCGGCGGCGATCCCGGAGGCACAGCCGATCCCAACCAGAAGGTCCGCCGCGCGACCGAGGTCGCCGCCCCGACCGCGGTCGAGAATGTCCAGCGCGGTGCTGCAGGTCCAGGCACCGATGGGGACATCCGTGAGCGCCGGGTGCAGCGGGTGCCCGAGCCACGTTCCGTTGAGGGCGTCCTTGGCGCTCTGGGCGGACGGGCCGCCCGTTTTGAGTCCGGATCCGATCAGGGACTGGAGCCGGTCTGCGAGGGGATCCAGGAAGGTCAGCCGCTCCAGCAGTCGCTCCAAATCGATCTGTGCCATCTCGCCTCCTCCACCAAGGACTGCCCCGGGGAGCCGTAGGGCTCGACCGGCCCGCCAAAATAGCCTAATGCTGGTGGTGATCCTGGAGCCCGATCCCGATTACGCCGAGCTCGCTTGCCATCTCGTCACCCAGCTGCCGGGCCTGGAGACGGCGGTGGTCCGGACGGCGGAGCAGCTCTGGCAGAGGATCCGCCAGGAGCCGCCGGCCGCGATCCTGGCCGACCGGGAGCCGCTCCACGGGGTGCAGGGGGTGGAGTCGGTGCGCAGCATGTCGACCGCACCCTTGGTGGTCACCAGCTCTGAGCTGCGCGAGATGGCGGAGCTGATGGACGCCGGCGCCGACTATGTCCTGCCCAGGCCCTATCCCCCGGCCATCCTCAAGGCGACTCTGAAGGCGGTTCTGAGGCGCCGCCAGGCCGAGCGCCGAGGGGCGGGGCGGGTCATCGAGGTGGGGCCTCTGGTGGTCGAGCCCTCCCGGCGCTCGGCC
>JAKABA010000409.1 GCA_021802115.1 bacterium
GCGGGGCGTCGTGGATGATCTGAGACCGCTGCAGGTTGGAATCCAGCTGCTTCGGCGCCCCCGTGGTACCGGACCTCGAGATCCTTTCGCTGGGTCCGCAGGATCGCGCTCCGGTCGGCCCGGACCAAATCCTGCAGGGCCAGTTCGACCGTCCCTCGACCGCCCCCGGTACAGCGACCCGGCTTGTGCCGGGCCGCTGCGGGGAGGGAGGTTGGATCGCCGGCGACGGCGGCTTCCGCGCTGCTTCGCGCCGACAGGACCCACGATCGCACGCCGGGCTTGGGGGAAGCTGTGAGGCGTCTGGGAGCTTGGTGGGACTTGCGGCGATCGAGCCACCCTCGGCAGGATCCGACTCGCTTCCCATCTCGAGCCCAGGTTGGTCCCAGTCAACTCCAAGGGAACAAGCGCAAGATTTGAGCCGTTGTGGCAGATCAGACCAGGGTGCTGGTGGTGGACGACGAGCTCAATCTGGCTGAGCTGGTCGCCACGGCGCTCCGGTATGCCGACTTCTCCACCGAGACCGCCCTGACCGGCAAGGAAGCCCTCGCCAAGGCGGCCGCGTTTCAGCCGCACCTGATCGTCCTCGACGTGATGCTGCCCGACATCGACGGCTTCGAGGTGGCCCGGCGGCTCGGCGGCACGGGCTCCGACACCCCGATCCTCTTCCTCACGGCTCGCGACGCTACCGAGGACAAGATCCGCGGGCTCACGGTCGGGGGTGACGACTATGTGACCAAGCCCTTCAGCCTCGATGAGCTGATCGCCCGCGTACGGGTGATCCTGCGGCGGAGCGGGCGCCAGGCGGAGACCCGCAACGTGCTCAGCTTCGCCGATCTGGAGATGGACGAGGATCTGCGCGAGGTCCGGCGCGCGGGCGAGGTGGTGGAGCTCACCGCCACCGAGTACCGGCTGCTGCGCTACCTGCTCATCAACGCGCGCCGGGTCCTGACGAGAGCCCAGATTCTGGATCATGTGTGGAGCTATGACTTCGGTGGCGACGCCGGCATCCTGGAGACCTACATCAGTTACCTGCGCAAGAAGGTGGACAGCGTCGAGCCTCCCCTGATCCACACCGTGCGCGGCATGGGCTACGTGCTGCGGCTGCCCCGCGGCTGACCATGTCGCTCAGGCTCCGCCTCCTGCTGGGCCTGGTCTGCCTGGTCGCGATCGGGCTCGCCGCCATCGACGCAGTGACCTACCTCACCCTGCAGGGATCGCTCACGCAGCAGGTGGACGGCCAGCTCAACGACTCCTCGGCCTCGGTCTACTCCTGCCTCCTGCGCGAGCTCGAGACCGGCACCAACCGCTGCTTTGGGGTGTACGTGCCGGTGGGCAGCTTTGCGGAACTGGTGCGCACCGCGACGGGCCGGGCGTATGGAGCGACCTACTTTGGCCGCTCCGCACCGGCGCCGCGGATCACCGCCAGGATCCTGGCCGATGCGTCCTCGCAGACGGTGGAGACCACCGTGACCGCGGTTTCCGGGTCGGGCTCCTATCAGGTGCTGGCGGCCCCGGTGACCCCGCCGGTCGACTCCAGCCTCGGCCTGCCCCCCAGCATCCTTATCTTCGCCGAGCCCCTCAGCGGGGTGGACGCCACCCTCGCCCAGTTACGGCTGCTCGAGATCATGGTCAGCGCCGCGATCATGGTGATCCTGGGAGCGGGGGCCTGGTGGACCGTCCAACTCGGGTTGAGCCCGCTGCGGCGGATCCGTGACACCGCCCAGAAGATCGCGGCCGGCGACCTCTCCCAGCGGGTTGAGTCCACGGATCCCCGGACCGAGGTGGGCCAGCTGGGGATCAGCCTGAATGAGATGCTGGCCCAGATCGAGCAGGCCTTCGAGGCGCGCATGGCCTCCGAAGACAGGCTGCGGCAGTTCGTGGCCGATGCATCCCATGAGCTGAGGACCCCGCTCAGTTCGATCCGTGGCTATGCCGAGCTGTTCCGCCGCGGCGCCGCCTCCAACCCGGACGACCTGGGCAAGGCGATGGAACGGATCGAGAGCGAGTCCATCCGCATGGGCAAGCTGGTTGACGACCTGCTGCTGCTGGCGAGACTGGACGAGGGGCGGCCGCTGGAGATGAAGCCGGTGGACCTCGCCCAGATCGCTGTCGATTGCGCCGCCGACCAGTCCGTGGCTGACCGGCACCATCCCATCACGGTCTCGGCTCCGGCGCCGGTGGTCGTCGCCGGCGACGAGGCGCGGTTGCGCCAGGTGATAACCAACCTGGTGCGCAACGCGGTCGTGCACACCCCGGATCAGACCAGGATCGAGATCCTGGCCACGCGCACCGGCGACCGAGGGGTCGTGGAGGTGCGGGACCACGGCCCGGGCATACCGCCGGAGGCCCAGGATCGGATCTTTGAGCGGTTTGTGAGGCTGGACAAGTCTCGGGGCCGAGCTCGCGGAGGCGCCGGGCTGGGGCTCGCGATCGTGGCCGCGATCGTGGCTTCCCACGGCGGCTCGATCCGCCACTCTCCGACCGCGGGCGGCGGTGCCACCTTCAGGGTGGAGATTCCCGACGGGCGGCCCGGGCCCGCGCCCAGCTCCCCGGCCGGGGCCAGGCGCTCCGTGGTGGGGGGGGAGGACTCGCCCGAGCCTCCAGCCGACGGCCAGCTCCCCGCTCGGACCGGCGCCTGATCTGTCCCCGTTAAGAGTGGGGCGGCTGGGAGCCGGGAGCGGGTCGCCGCCCGGGGAGCTCTCAGTGTGAGCTGACCGCGGCCGCC
>JAKABA010000410.1 GCA_021802115.1 bacterium
CCACCGAGCCCTGGTCGTTGTAGACCGTGACCGCCCCCCCGGCCCCCAGGGGCATGACCACCTGGTTGGCCACGGTCTGGCCGGCGCTGAAGTTGAGGTTGGAGGCGAGCGGCCGGGCCGCCCCGGCCGGGTACAGGGTGAGGAAGCTGGACGAGGTGGCGTCGGTCGCTGTCACGTTCATCACCACGGCATCGACCCCCGTTGCGGGGATGCCGCCCGCCCCCGCCACCTGCACGGTGAGCGCCCCGCCCGGACCCAGCGTCTGCCCGGCGTACGGGTGGCCGCTCCCTGGACGGGTGTCGGCGATCCGCTGGGGGGGGACGGGGTTGAAGAGGTCTCCGCCCGAGCCGGTGGGGCCGTACCACCCCTCCACGTCGACCACCACCTGGGTCGTGCCCGCGGAGTTGTAGACCGAGAACTGCCCCCCCCGCCCCAGGGTGACCACCGCCAGGTTGGCCTTGGTGTCACCCGCCTGGAAGTCCACCGTCGAGGCCAGCGGGGTCGCCACCCCCGCCGGGTAGGCCACCACGTATCCCGGGGCGGTGGGCCCGACGACGGTGAGGTTGACCAGGACCGCGGTGGCCCCGGTCTGGGGCACTCCGCCCGCCCCCGCCGCCTGGACGTCGAGGACGCCGCCCGGGCCCGGCGCCGCCCCGCTGCCCGGGAGCGCGGAACCGGGGCGGGTGTCCTCGATCCGCGCCGGCTGGAGGGGATGGTAGGCGGCTGGGTCGAGGTAGACGAACCCGTCGGTCCCTTGGGCAGAGCTGGCGCCGAGCGCAGTCTCCACCGAGACGTCCACGAACCCGGGGGCGCCCGCCGGCGCGGTGGCGGTGACCTCGCTGGCCGAGACCACGGTGAACGAGGCTGCCGGGGTGCCGCCGAAGAACACCTGCTGGGCGCCGAGGAAGTTGGAGCCGGTGATCGTGACCGAGGTGCCCCCTGAGGCCGGCCCCTGGCTCGGGGTGACCTGGGTCACCTGGGGGGGCTGTCCCTGGAGGGACCAGCCGATGTTAGTCAGGGTCGGGATCGGGGGGGACTGCCCGGTCGCCTGCTCCAGCTGGTCCCAGCCCTCAGTGGGGGTGTTGTACCCGGACTCGGTCGTGGTCATGACCCCGGTGAAGACGATGGCTCCAGCGGAGGAGTTCTGGACCCCCCACTGGCTCAGGGCCTGCCACTCGGTGGCGTTCTGCGGCACGTAGATCTCGGGCACGGCGCAGGCCACCGGGATCCCCCAGGCCACCTGGTAGACCTGGGAGACGGTCCAGCCGTCGGCGCTGCCGCTGGCCCCCAGCACGTCGTCCCCGTAGTCGGCGAGGAAGCCGGTCTGGCTGAGGGAGCAGGTGTACCGGGCCGACGATTCCGAGGCGTAGCCCTGGACCCAGGCGACCGTCGGAGTGCCCCCGTACCAGTAGCCGTCGCTCGACTGCTCCATGTCGCTGGCGCCCCACAGGGTCACGGGCGCCGCCAGCTGGGAGGTGTTGATCGCCCCCACCACCTGCTGGTACCAGTCCTGCCCGGTCACCTGCAGTTGGGCGTTGGTCAACGTGTGGGGGGCAGGGTCTGCCCAAGTGAGGCTATTGCTGGTCCCGATCCCCAGGGTCAGGCTCGGGGTGCCCGGGCCGTGGTCGGACTCGTAGCCCGAGATCCACTCCCCGACGAGCCCGGCGATCTGGCTGTCGGGCACGCAGTACTGCGCACCGAACATCTGGGTTCCGTACACGTTCTGGGCGTTGACCACATAGCAGGGGGCCCCGAAGTCCAGGATCACCAGCCCGGCGGGGGATGGCGAGTACGTGTCCTGCCCCTGGACGTAGATGGGGCAGCTGGTGGTGGCCCCGGAGCCGCAGCTCGCCAGGTAGGAGTAGTACTCGTAGTACGAGGGGGACGCGGACGGCGGCACTGCCGCAGAGGTGGTGGAGTAGGAGGTGAGGCTGACTGGCGAGCCCGGGGCCGACCCGGGGGCCGAGGCCAGGCCGGGCGGGCTGCCGGCGGCGCCGGAGGGAGCAGGCAGCTGCCGGCAGCTGGTGGCCGCGGCCCTGCCCAGCCGACCGTCGACGAGGTCGAGCAGACGGTACCGGCCACCCGCCACCGTGCAGGCGGCCTCACCGTCCGCAGCCACCACGGACACCGGACCCGACTGCGGGACCACCTGAAGGCTCTGGGCCTGGCCGGAGACCACCGCGACGGCGCCGCTGCCGGGGCTGGAAGGGGAGGTGCCGGCGATCACCATGGTGGTCGGCCCGACCTGCCAGCAGCTGCCGGGGGTGATCAGGGCGCTGCTCATCGGCAGGTCCAGACAGGGGACGGGGCCGGCGGCCACCCCGGGGGCGGACTGGGAGGTGAGGGCGGCCACGGCCGGCGGCGAGAAGTGCTGCCGGGCGGCGGAAGGCGCCCCGGCCGGCGCCAGCAGGGCGGCGGCGAAGACCGCCAGGGGCAGCAGGGCCGCGCGGGCGCCCGGTCGGCGGCTGGGAGAGCTTTGAGGTTGCATGGGATGTCCTGGGTGTGGGTCGCCAATCGGGAGCTCCGGCCGGGTCCCGGCTGGCAGGCGCCGGCGGTGACTACCTTGAGCCACGGTACGGGACCCGGCCGCGCGGGCCAAGGGGGTCCCGGTCACCATGCCGTAACGAGATTCCCCAGGGGGTCTCCCGGCCGTGCGGCCGGGTGACGCCCGGGGCGAAGGCGGCCCCCGCCGGTCCCGACTGCGCGCCCCCTCCCGGC
>JAKABA010000411.1 GCA_021802115.1 bacterium
GACCCCAGGCGCGCCCTCGACCACCACCAGGGTCGCCAGGGGACCGCCGGTTGGGCCATCGATCGGCTGTCCGGCGACCATCAGGGCCGTGCCGGCGACATCGGCCGGGCCCGCCCCCCCGCGGCTGCTGAGCGCTGTGACAACCGCCTGAGGAAGCGGGGTCCCGGCCGCCACCTTGAGGCGGCCCACTCGGCCCGCGAGGTCAGCTCGCCCGGCGCTGACCAAGAGCACCGAGGTGGAGCCGGCCTGGGTCGAGATGAGCCGCGAGGTGAACCGCAGCGTGGCATAGGTGATCGGGGTGATGGCCGCCACATAGCCCAGGGGACGGCCGTGGAGCGCAACCGGAGCGACGGAAACCCCGGCCAGCGTGGAGCCGGCGGCCAGGAAGATGCCGCCCCTGGAACAGGGCCTGGGTTGGGCGAGCGCCTGTACCGCGAGCGGCTGGAGCCGGGAGAGCTCGGCAGCGGGTCCGGCACTTGCCAGCACCGCCCGGGACGGGTTCATGAGGAAGAGCAGGTGCCCCGGGTTGGCGCTCACCACCGCCTGAGCCAGAGTTTCAAGAGCGCCGCGGCCGGCCTCAAAGTCAGCCTGGGTCCGCGGCAGCGGCGCCAGCTCGCAGACCAGGTTGGCGCTGACGGTGGTGGTCTCCAGGCGGACCACTCCCACCCCCAGCCGCGAGGAACGGGCGGCCGCGTTCAGCTGCTGCTGGGAGCTGATGCCCTGGGTCTCGAACCAGGCGACGGCGGCAGCGGCGATCGCGGTCGCCAGGCCGACTCCGAGCAGGATCAAAGCGAACTGGAACGCGAACGAGGCGCGCCTTCGTCTACGCGAGGAACTGGGCGGTGATGCCAATGGGACTTCCGAGCGCCTCCGGTGGCCTGCCGGGTGCCCGTCCGGCCCGCCCCGGCCCCTTCGTCCGGTGGCAGTCGAGAACGGCGGTCGGCACCCGCCCTATGATGTCCCCACCGTATCCTGCCAGGGCGGGCTGCGGGGGATCCCGGAGGTAGCGATGGGATGACGCCCACCACACGGTCCGATGACAAGATCGCGAGTCGCTGTCTAACCACTCGGCAACCGGGAGGAGAGCACGGTGCCTGAGGTGATCCTGTCCTTCCTGGACGGCGAGACCGTCTACGGGGAGGTCGCCGCCCTCCAGCTCGACGAGCCGTTCCTGGAGGTGGAGATGCACAGCCTCGATGGCAACGCCCGCCACGCGCTGGTGCCCGCCGCCGCGGTCCGGCAGGTGGAGGCCCGCACCGCCCCAGCCTTGGAGGAGGGCCGCCGGCCGGAGGAGCTCCCGCGGGTCGCCCTGCACTTTCTCGACGGGCAGGTGCTGCGGGCCCAGGTGGTGAGCCCGGCCACCCTGCAGCGCTTCGGCGCAGTGTGGGACCTGGTGGAGGCGGGCCGCGAGGAGCGCCGCCTGATCGCGATCCCATATACGGCCCTCAAGGCGGCGTTCTACGTGCGCCACTGGGACACCCGCAGGCCCGGCGACCGTGGCGGCCCGGACCCCGACCTGGAGCGGAGCCGGCTGGCGGAGATCCAGGACCGGATCCGCCGCGGCCGGATGCCCCAGCCGAGCCGGTCCCGTCCCACGCTGATTGACAGGGTGGGCAGGAACGAGGAGAAAGAAGATGCGAGTAGCAGCCCGGGCGGCCAGTCGCGCTGACCGGCCCCGGCGGCCAAGGCGCGCCGATGTAGGCCCGCGCTACTTGTAGCGAAAGGTGATGCGGCCCCTGGTCAGGTCGTAGGGGCTGAGCTCCACCTTGACCTTGTCGCCGATGAGGGTGCGGATGTAATGCTTGCGCATCTTGCCGGAGATGTAGGCCAGCACCGTCTGCCCGGTCGAGAGCTCCACCCGGAAGACGGCATTGGGCAGCGGCTCCACCACCGTGCCCTCGAGCTCGATGGTCTCCTCCTTCTGCTCCTCAGGCGGCGTCACCCGAGCCACGTGGGGGCGCGCGGGGCCGCGACGGGGCCGGCGGCCCATGGAACGTCTCGCCAACTGGCTACCTCCAAACGCAACTCTCCGCGAACTCCTGGGTCAAGCCCAGGCCACTGATTGTAGCCGCTGCTCAAATTGGGTCCGGCTGCACCTTCATCACCACCCGGCCACCCCCCTGGTGCCTGGGCCCGATGGTGTGGCTCAGGGTCCCGTACCCGACCAGCTCCAGGTCCACGCGGTCGCCCGGTTCCAGGAACCTGCCCGCCTCCTGGCCACTTCCACCACCAACGGTGCCACTGGCGATGATCTCCGCCGCCGCCAGCGGCTCCGCGCCGGAGGCATAGGAGACCATCTCGGCAAAGCTCCAGCGGGACTCCGACATGCTCCCCCGCGCCACCTCCTGGCCGTTGACGTAGGCGGCCGCGGTGAGCTCGCTCGGGTCGGCAACCTCGTCCGCTGTCACCAGCCAGGGCCCGAGGCCGCTGGCAAAGTCCTTCGACTTGGCTGGTCCCAGGCGAGCCTGCATCTCCTCCGCCTGGATGTCCCGGGCGGAGAAGTCTGCGAAGACGGTGTACCCGGCGATGGCTCGCCCGGCCGCAGTGAGGTCCAGATCCTGTCCCGCAGGAAACGTCACACAGGCGAACTCCAGCTCATAATCGAGCCGGTCGGAGTAGGCGGGCCAAGGCACCACCGCCCCGGGGGCGAGCAGGGTCGCCGGGTTCCCCTTGTAATAGACGGGGCGGCGGTACCAGGCGGCGGGGATCGGTTCGT